>NZ_CP023696.1:300000-600000 GCF_008704425.1 Streptomyces fradiae ATCC 10745 = DSM 40063 | reverse complement strand
TCCCCGTGCCACGACCTCCACAGCGACGCGTACGCCCCGCCGGCCGCGACCAGCGCGTCATGGCCGCCGAGCTCGGTGATCCGGCCGCCCTCCACCACCGCGATCAGGTCCGCGTCGTGCGCCGTGTGCAGCCGGTGCGCGATCGCCACGACCGTACGGCCGTCGAGGACCCGCGCCAGTGACCGCTCCAGGTGCCGGGCCGCCCGCGGGTCGAGGAGCGACGTCGCCTCGTCCAGCACCAGGGTGTGCGGGTCGGCCAGCACGAGCCGGGCCAGCGCCACCTGCTGCGCCTGCGCCGGGGTCAGCGCCCGCCCGCCGGAGCCGACCTCCGTGTCGAGGCCGTCGGACAGCGCCCGCGCCCAGCCGTCGGCGCCCACCGCGCCCAGCGCCGCCCACAGCTCCCCGTCGCCCGCCCCGGACCGCGCCAGCAGCAGGTTGTCCCGCAGCGACCCGACGAACACGTGGTGCTCCTGGTTGACCAGCGCCACGTGCTCCCGCACCCGCTCGGCCGGCATCCGCGCCAGCTCCGCCGCGCCGAGCGTCACCCGGCCGGAACCGGGCGCGTAGATCCCGGCCAGCAGCCGGCCCAGCGTGGACTTGCCCGCACCGGACGGGCCGACCAGCGCCAGCCGGGTCCCCGGCGGGACCTCCAGCGACACCCGGTGCAGCACGTCCACGCCCTCCCGGTAGCCGAAGCGCACGTCGTCCGCGCGCACCTCCCGCCCGTCCGGCCGCACCGACCCGTCCCCGGCCTCCGGCTCGATCTCCCGGACGCCCACCAGCCGGGCCAGCGAGACCTGCGCCACCTGCAGCTCGTCGTACCAGCGCAGGATGATCGCGATCGGGTCCACCAGCATCTGGGCGAGCAGTGCCCCCGTCGTCAGCTGTCCCACGTCCAGCCGGCCGTCCAGCACGAGCGCGCCGCCGATCAGCAGCACCGACACCAGCACCGTGACATGGGTCAGGCTGACCACCGGGAAGAACACCGACCGCAGCGCGAGCGTGTACCGCTCCCACGCGACCCACTGGGCGATCCGCCGGTCCGACAGCGCCACCCGGCGGGACCCCAGCCGGTGGGCCTCCACCGTGCGGCCGCCGTCGACCGTCTCGGTCAGCGCGGCGGCCACCGCCGCGTACCCGGCCGCCTCGGACCGGTAGGCGGCCGGCGCGCGCCGGAAGTACCAGCGGCAGCCCGCCACCAGCAGCGGCGCCGCGACCAGCGCGGCGAGCGCCAGCGGCGGCGCGGTCACCGCGAGCCCGCCCAGCAGCAGGCCCGCCCACACGACGCCGATGGCGAGCTGCGGCACGGCCTGCCGCATCGCCTCGCCCAGCCGGTCGATGTCGGTGCTGATCCGCGACAGCAGGTCGCCGGTGCCCGCCCGCTCCAGCACGCCCGGCGGCAGCCGCACCGACCGCACGAGGAAGTCCTCGCGCAGATCGGCCAGCATCTCCTCGCCGAGCATCGCCCCCCGCAGCCGCACCAGCCGGACGAACACCGTCTGCACCGCGAGCGCGGCGGCGAACAGCAGCAGCGTCCGCTCCAGACGCGCGGCGCCCTCCCCGGCCGCCAGCCGGTCCACGACCGAGCCCAGCAGGTACGGACCCGCCATGGACGCGAGGACGGCGACCGAGTTGACCACCACCAGCACCGTGAACGCCGTGCGGTGGCGGCGCAGCAGCTCCCGCACGTACGCGCGGACCGTCGCGGGCCCGGCCACGGGCAGCGTCGTCGCGGACCGCGGGGCCGCGGGGTCGTACTCCGGCGGCGCCAGGCCGATCATGCGGACTCCTCGATGTCGACTAGGTCCTTCTCCCCGCCCGCGTCCGCGCGAGGCTCCTCCGCGCGAGGCTCCTCCTCACGGGACACGACCGCCCGGTAGCGCGGCTCCGTGCGCAGCAGCTCCCGGTGCGTGCCCGCCGCGACGGCCGCGCCGCCGTGCACCAGCACCACCCGGTCGGCCGCGTCCAGCAGGAGCGGCGACGACGTCAGCACCACGGTCGTACGGCCCTCGCGCAGGTCCCGCACGCCCCGGGCGACCCGTGACTCGGTGTGCGCGTCCACCGCCGACGTGGGCTCGTCCAGGACCAGCACCTCCGGGTCGGCCACGAGCGACCGGGCCAGCGCCAGCCGCTGCCGCTGCCCGCCCGACAGCGACCGGCCCCGCTCGGTGATCCGGGTGTCCATCGGGTCGCCGCCCGGCTCCGGCGCCGCCTGGGCCAGCGCGTCCAGGACGTCCCCGCAGTGCGCCGCCTCCAGCGCCCGCCCGGCGTCCACGGCTCCGGAGGACGGCACGTCCAGCAGCTCCCGCAGCGTCCCCGACAGCAGGACGGGGTCCTTGTCCTGGACCAGCACCGCGGCGCGGGCCCGCGCCAGCGGCACCCCGTCCAGCGCGACACCGCCCAGACGTACGGACCGGTGGCCCTCGCCGGGCTCGGCCGGGTGCCCGCCCAGGCGCTCCGCGAGGCGCCCCGCCGCGTCCGGGTCGCCGCACACCACGGCGGTGAACCGCCCGGCCGGGGCGACCACCCCGCTCACCGGGTCGTGCAGATCGCCGCCCAGCGGCCCGGAAGGAGAGGGCCGGCACGAGGACGGCTCCGACGGGGACGGCCCCGACGGGGACGCTCCGGACGGCGCCACCGGTGCGCCGCCGCGCGCCAGCGCCAGCACCCGGACGGCGCGCCGCGCCGAAGGCCGCGAGAACGAGTAGGCCATGGCGATCTCCTCGAACTGGCGCAGGGGATGCTGGACCAGCAGCACGGCGCCGTACACGGTGACCAGCTCCCCGACGGCGATCCGCCCGTCCAGCGCCAGCCGCGCCCCGTACACGACCACGCCGATCAGCAGCAGGCCGGGCAGGGCCACCTGCACGGCCGCGATCAGCGCCCACGACCGGGCGCTGCGGACGGCGGCCCGCCGCACCTCCTGGGACACGGCCCGGTAGCGGCTCAGGAACAGCTCCTCGCCGCCGATGCCGCGCAGCACCCGCAGCCCGGCCACCGTGTCCGTGGCCAGCTCCGTCGCCCGTCCCGCCTTCTCCCGCTGCTCGTCCGCCCGGCGCGTCGCGCGCGGCAGCAGCGGCAGCGGCGCGAGGGCGAGCACCGGCACGGCCAGCGCCACGACGGCGCCCAGCTCCGGCACGTACACGACGAGACCCACGCAGAGCACGACCAGGGTGACCGCCGAGGCGGCGAACCGGGAGACCGCCTCCACGAACCAGCTGATCTTCTCCACGTCCGCGGTGGACACGGCGACCACCTCGCCCGCGGCGACCCGCCGCGTGAGGGCCGCGCCGAGCTCCGCCGCCTTGCGGGCGAGGAGCTGCTGCACCCGTGTCGCCGCCGCGATCCAGTTGACGACCGCCGTGCGGTGCAGCATCACGTCGCCCAGCGCCAGCGCCCCGCCGAGGAGGGCGAGCAGCCCGGCCGCGAGGAGGAGCCCCCGGCCGGAGCCGTCGACGACGGCCTGGACGGCGAGTCCGACGCCCAGCGGCAGCCCGGTGATGGCGAGGTTGAGCAGGAGCCCCCAGCCGAGCGCGGCGAGCTGCCCGCCGCGCCGGCGGGCGAGCAGCCAGAGCAGGAAGCGCGAGCCCGAACGGAGGTCGGGTTCCCCGGGGTCGGCGTACGGGAGGCGGCGAAGCTGCATGACATCCCAGGCTTCTCGGCGGACGGACTCTCGAAGCGGAGCCCGGCGGGCCCAACGGTGCGAGTCCACCCCGGCAGGCCGCCGCGAGGCAATCGGTTTTCCGCCCGAGGGCGCGGAACGGGCCGCCCGGCCGACGCTGTCCGCGCGGCCGACGGGCTGCCCCCCGCCTCCGGGCCCTGGGCTCCCGGGCCCTGGTTGCGGACCCTGCGCTCACGGCCCCCGAGCCCCTTGCCCCACCCGCAGGCCCTCCGCGCCCCTGCGCCCCGGCCCCCGCCCTTCACCCGGCCCGCAGCCACGCGCCCCCGCCAGGCGCCGCGCTCCTCCCGCCCCCGCACACCCCGCCCGCTCCCGCGCGCCCCCGCACGGACACCCTCGCGCCCCCGGCCCGCACCGGGGACGCGGGTGCCGTCGGCTGCTACCCCTCGGCCGGGCGCGGCGAGTCGACGCCCGCGCGGGGGCGCCGCCACTCGCCGCGGGTGAAGTCGGGAAAGGCCATCGGGGCGCCCTGCGCGCGTACCGAGGCGTGGCTGAGCGGTACGGGCGCCGTCCAGGTCGCCGCGTCGTACACGTCGAAGTCCGGTACCAGGCCCAGCCGCATGCACTGCGTCAGCCGGTACACCATGAGGTAGTCCATGCCGCCGTGCCCGCCGGGCGGGTCGGCGTGCTCCTTCCACAGCCAGTGGTCGAACTCCTCCGCGTACGCCGCGAAGTCGCCCCACCGGTGGTCGCGGTGGTCCGGCTCGACGTAGATCCGGGCCGGGTAGTCCTCGAAGACCCCCTTGGTGCCGCCCAGCGAGTTGATCCGGCTGTACGGGTGCGGCGTCGACACGTCGTGCTCCAGCCGGATCACCCGGCCCTTCGCGGTCCGCAGCATGCTGACGGTGCGGTCGCTCCCGACGTACGACTCCTTCCAGCTGGGGTGGCCCGGGGGCATGTGGGCGGCCCGGTACTCGGCCAGGCCCAGCGCGGGGGTGCCGAAGCTGCTGAGGGCGACGACCCGGTCGCCCCGGTTGACGTCCAGGTAGTTGGCGACCGGCCCGAAGCCGTGGTTCGGGTACAGGTCGCCGCGCAGCCGGGTGTGCCACAGGCGCCGCCACGGGCCCTCGTAGTACGTCGGCGAGAACATCGGCTCCCGCAGGTCGTGGTTGTACGCGCCCGCCGCGTGCAGCAGCTCCCCGAACCGGCCCGCGTGCGCCATGCGCAGCACCCGAGTCTCGTTCCTGCCGTAGCAGCAGTTCTCCAGCTGCATGCAGTGGCGCCGGGTCCGCTCCGACAGGTCGACCAGCGCCCACAGTTCGCCGAGGGTCATCGCCACGGGGCACTCCACGCCGACGTGCTTGCCGTTCAGCAGCGCGGCCCGCGCCATCGGGAAGTGGAGCTCCCACGGTGTCGCCACGTACACCAGGTCGAGGTCGCCGCGCTCGCACAGCCGCTCGTAGTCGTGCTCGCCGCTCGCGTACACCGCCGGTGACGGCTGCCCCGCCGCCGTCACCTTGGCGACCGCCCGCGCCGCCTTCTCCCGGACGGGGTCGCACACGGCGGCGACCCGTACGCCGGGGACCGCGAGGAACAGGTCGAGCATGGCGTCGCCGCGGTTGCCGAGCCCGACGACCCCCACCCGCACGATCGGCCGGCGCTCGAACGGCACACCCGCCATGGTGCTGCCCTGCCGGGGCGGGGGAGCGGCCTCCGGGGCGGCCGGGACGGCCCCGCCGGAGCCCGCCGGGGCGGCGAGGGCGGCGGGAGCGGCGCCGAGCGCGCCGATGCCGAGACCGGCGCCCGCCACCCCGGCGCCGGTCCGCAGCACGGCGCGGCGCGAGGGGGCCGAGAGGGCGGAGGAGGCGGGGGGAGCGGAGGGAGCGGAGCGGGCGGAGAGATCGGAAGGAGCGGAGGGGGCGGAGGGGGTGGAGGGGGTGGAGGGGGCCTGCTCACCGGGTACTGCGTCGTCGCTCATGGAACCTCCAGTACGTGACGTGCACGGCTGGTTCATGAATCCCGGCACAGACCCTGGCCGTCGTCCGGCGGTGACGCAAGGGGCAGGATCGGCCTTCCGCGCCCGGCGGGCCGCAGGGCGTCGGCCGTGGCCGGGAAGGGGCGCCGGCGGCGGCCTCACGGCCGGGTCGCGCGCTCCAGCTCCAGCAGGACCGACCGGTAGGGGCGGCCCGTCGCGTGCTCCATCCCGATCTCGCACGTGCGGTTCGCGCAGAGGTACGCGTCGAAGCCGCGCGCCGCCACCTCGGCCGCCTCCCGCGCGGTCGCCGCCTCGGTCAGCTCCGGGTGCAGCAGGCCCCGGTCGCCCGCGAAGGCGCAGCACCCCGCGTCGACGGGCACGACCACCTCGTCCGCGCACGCGGCGGCGAGCGCCGCCAGCCGATCCCCGACGCCCAGCCGCTCCATCGAGCAGGTGGGGTGGACGACGGCGGAGCGCACGGTGCGCCGCACGGTGAGCCCCGGCAGCAGGTGGTCGGCCGCCCACACCAGCGAGTCGTACACGGTCAGCTCGCCGTGCAGCTCCCGCGTCCGCCCGTCCAGGTACGGCACGACCTCGCGGCCCAGCCCCAGCGCGCACGACGAGGCGTCCACGACCAGCGGCAGCAGCCCGCCGCCCGTCCACCCCCAGGCGGCCTCGACGATCCGCCGGGCCATCACGGCGGCGCCCTCCGCGTACCCCTTCGACGTCCAGATCGTCGCGCAGCACGTGCCGTGCACGTCACCGGGGATCCACACCGGCCGCCCCGCGCGCGCCGACAGCGCCACGACGGCCTCCGGCAGCGAAGGCCCGGCCAGGCGGCCCGGCCCGCCGAGCACCCGGTTGACGCAGGCCGGGTAGTACACCGCCGCAGCCCCCGCCCGGTCCGTCGCCGGCAGCGCCTCGGGCGCCGCGTCCGGCAGCTCGGGCAGCCACTCCGGTACGAGGTCGGGGCGCACGACGCGGCGCAGCGCACCGGTCACGGCCCGCGGCAGCCGTTCGCCCGCCACCCCGCCCGACCGGTGCGCCGCCGCCACCGCCCGCCGCGCCGTGCGCTCCACCGCCGCGAAGTTCCGCGCGGCCAGCGCGGCGGTCCGCTCCTCGCGCGGCGAGTGCCGCAGCTGCCGCAGCCGCTTCACCAGCTCGCCCGTGTCGATGCCGACCGGGCAGGCGGTCGCGCAGGAGCCGTCCACCGCGCACGTGTCCACGGCGTCGTACCCGTACTCGGCCACCAGCGCGTCCTCCACGCGGGAGCCGTGCCCCTGGCGGGCCATCTCCCGGCGCAGCACGATCCGCTGGCGCGGTGTCGTCGTCAGGTCCCGGCTGGGGCAGACCGGCTCGCAGAAGCCGCACTCGATGCACGCGTCCACCAGCGGCTCCACCGCGGGAACCGACTTCAGGCCGCGCAGGTGCGCGTGGGGGTCCCGGTCGAGGACGACCCGGGGGGCCAGCACCCCGTGCGGGTCGATGGCCTGCTTGGTCCGCCACATCAGCTCCGTCGCGCGCGGCCCCCACTCCAGCTCCAGGTACGGCGCGAGGTTCCGCCCCGTCGCGTGCTCCGCCTTCAGCGAGCCGTCGAAGCGCTCGACCGTCATCCGGCAGAACGCGTCCATGAACGCCGCGTACCGCTCCACGTCCGCCGGGGACGACGGGTCGAACGCCAGCAGGAAGTGCAGGTTCCCGTGGGCGGCGTGCCCTGCCACGGCCGTGGTGAAGCCGTGCTCGGCCTGGAGGTCCAGCAGGGCCGCGCACGCCTCGGCCAGCCGCGCGGGCGGCACCGCGAAGTCCTCGGTGATCAGGGTGGTGCCGGGCGGCCGGGACCCGCCGACGGCCGTGACGAACGCCTTGCGGGCCTTCCGGTACCCGGCGATCGTCCCGGCGCGGCGGGTGAACGCGTTGGCCACGGAGGGCACGGGCGCGATCGTCTCCAGCGTGTCCAGCACCTCGACCGCCGCCCACTCCAGCGCGTCGAGCGCCGCCGCGTCCGGGGCCCGGAGCTCCACCAGCAGCGCCGCGCAGTCGCGGGGCAGCTCCGCCCAGTCGGCGGGCGTCCCCGGCACCTGCACGCAGGCGCGCAGCGTGTTGCCGTCCATCAGCTCCACGGCGAGCGCCCCCGCCGCGGTGAAGCGGGGCACCGCCGCGGCGGCGGCCGGCAGGGAGGGGAAGAGCAGCAGCGCCGCGGAGACCGCCCGGTCCAGCGGCAGCGTGTCGAAGACGACCTCGGCGATGAAGCCGAAGGTCCCCTGCGAGCCCACCATCAGCCCGCGCAGGATCTCGGCGGGTGTCGCACCGTCGAGGAACGCGTCCAGCCGGTAGCCGTGGGTGTTCTTGATCCGGTGCTTGGCGCGGATCCGGGCCGCCAGCGCGGCGTCCGCCTCGATCCGCGCCTTCAGGTCCAGCAGCGCCTCGCAGAGCTTGGGCTCCGCGCGTGCGAGGACCTCGTCGGCGGCCGGGTCGCCGGTGTCCACCACCGTGCCGCTGGGCAGCACGACCGTCAGCGACGCCACCGTCCGGTACGCGCCGCGCGCGGTCCCGGCCGTCATGCCGGAGGCGTTGTTGGCGACGACCCCGCCCACCGTGCAGGCCGCCGCGCTGGCCGGGTCGGGGCCGAGGACCCTGCCGTACGGGGCGAGCGCGGCGTTCACCCGCGCCACCGTCGTGCCGGGGCGCACCCGCACCCGGGCGCCGCCGTCGAGGACCTCGACGCCCTCCCAGTGGCGCCGCACGTCGACCAGGATGTCCTCGCCCTGCGCCTGCCCGTTGAGACTGGTGCCGGCCGCCCGGAAGACCAGCCCCCGGCCCTTGCCGTGCGCGTACGCGAGGATCGCCGTCACGTCGTCCAGGTCCTCGGCCACCAGCACCACCTGCGGCACGAACCGGTAGGGGCTGGCGTCGGAGGCGTAGCGCACGAGGTCGGAGACGCGCGACAGCACCTTCTCCCGCCCGAGGACGGCGGTCAGCTCCTCCCGCAGGCGCGACGGCGTGCCGCGCGCCAGGAGGTCCGGCAGCCGGTCGTGGCGGGGTGCCCGGCCGTGCCCGTCCGGGCGCAGGGGGTCCGGCTTCGGCTCCAGCAGCGGCATGTCACGTCCCCTCGACGGTGCACGCAGGGCGCACGGCGGCTCAAGCGGGCCGCTCCGGCACTCCGTCGACCAGAGCGGACAGCAGTCCGCCGAGCACCTCCCGCTGCTCGGCGGTCAACGGGGCCAGGATGTCCTCTGCGGCGGCCCGGCGCGCGCTCCTGAGCCGCTTCAGCGTGGCGCGGCCCTCGTCGGTGAGCTCGATCCGGACGACGCGCCGGTTGGCCGGATCGGGCGCGCGGCGTACCCGGCCGCTCGCCTCCAGCCCGTCCACCAGGCTGGTCACCGCGCGGGGGACCACCTCCAGCCGCTCGGCGAGGTCCGCCATCCGGGGCGGGCTCTCGTAGTGCGCGACCGTGCGCAGCAGGCGTGACTGCGCGGGCGTGATGGCGACGTCCGCGGCCTCCAGCTGCCGCTTCTGGCTGCGGTGCAGCCGGCGGGTGAGCCGCAGCAGCTGTTCGGCGAGCAGGCCGTCGACGTCGGGTGCGTTCATACTCGGGAGCGTATCAGGACCACGCTCATGGTGAGTATAGGTAACAGTGAGCTATGCTCTGTCCCCGAGGGTCCCGGAGGTGTCCGAAGCCGCCGAGGACCCCGAAGTCCCGCAGGCCCCGGAGGGGGCGTGCCGCGCGCCCCGCGGGGCACGCGACCGACCGGCCGGAAGGAGCCCATGCGTATCCACGCCGAGTCCACCTGGACCCCGCCACCCCCCGACCTGGACCAGCCGCCCGCGCAGGTCCGGCGCATCCTGCGCCTCTTCCGTCCCTACCGCGGCCGGCTCGCCTTCGTCGGGTTGCTGGTGTGCGCCTCGTCCCTGGTCGGGGTCGCCTCCCCGTTCCTGCTGCGCGAGATCCTGGACACGGCCATCCCGCAGGGCCGCACGGGCCTGCTCAGCCTGCTCGCGCTCGGCATGATCCTCACCGCGGTGGTGACCAGCGTCTTCGGCGTCCTGCAGACGCTGATCTCCACCACGGTCGGGCAGCGCGTCATGCACGACCTGCGCACGGCCGTCTACGGCCGGCTCCAGCGGATGCCGCTGGCCTTCTTCACCCGGACGCGCACGGGCGAGGTCCAGTCGCGCATCGCCAACGACATCGGCGGCATGCAGGCCACGGTCACCTCGACGGCCACGTCCCTCGTGTCGAACGTGACGGCCGTCGTCGCCACGGTCGTCGCGATGCTCGCGCTCGACTGGCGGCTCACGATCGTGTCGCTCCTGCTGCTGCCCGTCTTCGTGTGGATCAGCCGGCGGGTCGGCAGGGAGCGCAAGGCGATCACCACCCAGCGGCAGAAGCAGATGGCCGCCATGGCGGCGACGGTCACCGAGTCCCTCTCCGTCAGCGGGATCCTGCTGGGGCGCACGATGGGCCGCGCCGACTCGCTGACCAGGTCCTTCGCCGCCGAGTCCGAGCGCCTGGTCGACCTGGAGGTCCGCGCCTCCATGGCCGGCCGCTGGCGGATGGCGTCCGTCACCATCGTCATGGCCGCCATGCCCGCGCTGCTCTACTGGACGGCCGGCCTCGCGCTCCGGGCGGGCGGGCCGGACATCTCCCTCGGCACGCTCGTCGCCTTCGTCTCCCTGCAGCAGGGCCTCTTCCGGCCCGCCGTCAGCCTGCTCTCCACGGGCGTGCAGATCCAGACGTCCCTCGCCCTCTTCCAGCGGATCTTCGAGTACCTCGACCTGCCCGTCGACATCACGGAGCCCGAGCGGCCCGTCCGGCTGGAGAAGGCCCGCGGCGAGGTCCGCTTCGAGGGGGTCGGGTTCCACTACGACAGGGACGACACGGCCCGCCCCGCGCTGGAGGGCATCGACATCGCCGTCCCGGCGGGCAGCCGCCTCGCCGTCGTCGGCGCCACCGGCTCCGGCAAGTCCACGCTCAGCTACCTGGTGCCCCGCCTCTACGACGTGACGAGCGGCCGCGTCACCCTCGACGGGGTCGACGTGCGGGACCTCGACTTCGACAGCCTCGCCCGCGCGGTGGGCGTCGTCTCCCAGGAGACGTACCTGTTCCACGCCTCGGTCGCCGACAACCTGCGCTTCGCCCGCCCCGACGCGACCGACGCCGAGATCGAGGCCGCCGCGAAGGCCGCCCAGATCCACGACCACATCGCCTCGCTGCCCGACGGGTACGACACCCTGGTCGGCGAGCGCGGCTACCGCTTCTCCGGGGGCGAGAAGCAGCGCCTGGCCATCGCCCGGACCATCCTGCGCGACCCGCCCGTGCTCATCCTCGACGAGGCCACCAGCGCCCTGGACACCCGCACGGAGCACGCCGTGCAGCAGGCCATAGACGACCTGTCCGCCGGCCGGACGACCATCACCATCGCCCACCGGCTGTCCACGATCCGCGACGCGGACCAGATCGTCGTCCTGGAGTCCGGCCGCATCGTGGAGCGCGGCTCCCACGCCGACCTGCTCGCCCAGGGGGGCCGGTACGCGGCCCTCGTCCACGGCGACGTGCGCACGGACGCGACCGGCGGCGCGGCGGAGGGCGCGGGGCCGGACGCGGAAGCGCCGCCGCTCCCGTGGGACGGGGGAGCGGCGGCGCCGGATGGAGCGAGCGTCAGACCAGCCAGCCCACGAAGTGGAGGACACCGGCGAGCAGGTTGGTGATGAGGTCCATGAAGGGATTCTCCTTGTGCGTCGTGCATCTGTGGGACTGCGCAGTCGCGGTCTGCAGCCCGTCGCTTGCGCACCGTAAGCATCGCGCGCCGCGGGGTGCTGGGGCCACGTCATCCCGTACGACCACACGTTTCGGCGAACATCCGATCTAGCGTTCGCTTGTTCGGTCATACGGGACGACATGTCTGATATGCAGACTTTCCGGCGATCCGCGGGTTAGCGTGCCCGCATGAGGTACGACTCCGCGCAGCCGTCCCGCCGCTCCCGCCGCACCCGAAGGCCCCGGCTGACCCGCCGCGGGCGGGTCACCCTGATCGCCGGCGTCCTCGTCCTCGCCGGGGCCGGGACCCTCGTACCGCTCCTGCTCCTGGGGGAGCCCCCCGCCCCGCGCCGGCCCCCGCAGAGCACCCGGACGCTGCTCATCCCCGAGGGCTGGCGGGCCGGCCAGGTCTACGAGGCCGTGGACAAGGCGCTCGGCGTGCCGCCCGGCACCACCCGCGCGGAGGCGGAGACCGCCCCGCTCGCCCTGCCGTCCGCCGCCCAGGGCAATCCGGAGGGCTTCCTGTTCCCGGCGACCTACCCGATCGACCGGACGACCACCCCGCGCGGACTGCTGCGCTACATGGTCACGACGGCGGGGGAGCGGTTCGGGACGGGCAAGGTCACCCACGGCGCGCAGCGCGGCAGCCTCAGCCTCTACGAGACGGTCACCATCGCCAGCGTCGTGCAGGCCGAGGCCGACACCGCGGAGGACATGGGCAAGGTCGCCCGGGTCATCCGCAACCGGCTGGCCCGCGGCATGCCCCTCCAGATGGACTCCACGCTCAACTACGCCCTGGACCGCTCCACGCTCGACACCTCGCACGCCGACACCCGCATCGAGAGCCCGTACAACACGTACACGGTGGCCGGGCTTCCGCCGACCCCGATCGGCAACCCGGGCGAGCAGGCCGTCCACGCCGCGATCGACCCGCCGCCGGGCGACTGGCTGTACTTCGTCACCGTCGCCCCGGGCGACACCCGCTTCACCGCCGACTACGACGAGCACCTGGCCAACGTCGAGGAGTTCAACCACAACCGCCGCACGGCCGCGTCCTGAGCACCCGGCGGCTCAGCCGGCCGCGGACACCCTCGCCGCCCCGGCCGTCCCCGCGGCCCCGGCCGCCCGTTCCCGTTCCAGCAGCCGCCGCACCTCGCGCACGGCGGCGCGCCCGGCCCGGTTGGCGCCGATCGTCGACGCCGACGGCCCGTACCCGACCAGGTGCACCCGCTCGTCCCGCACGGCGCGGGTGCCGTCCACCCGGATGCCGCCGCCCGGCTCACGCAGCCGCAGCGGTGCCAGATGCCCGACCGCCGCCCGGAACCCGGTCGCCCACAGGATCACGTCCGCGTCCACGGACCGCGCCCCGCCGCCGGGCCCGGCGTCCCAGGCGACCCCCGTCGGGGTGATCCGGTCGAACATCGGCCGCCGGTCCAGGACGCCGCGCGCCGACGCGTCCCGGACCGCGTCGTTCAGCGGAAGCCCGGTCACGCTCACCACACTGCGCGGCGGCAGCCCCCGCCGCACGCGCTCCTCCACGGCGGCGACCGCCGCCCGCCCCTCGGCCTCGCCGAACGGCCCCTCGCGGAACACCGGCGCGCGCCGGGTCACCCACACCGTCTCCGCCGCCACGTCGGCGATCTCCATCAGGTGCTGCGTACCGGACGCCCCGCCGCCGACCACGACCACCCGCAGCCCCGCGAACGCCTCGGGCCCCGGATAGTCCGCCGTGTGCAGCTGCCTCCCGCGGAAGGCGCCCTGCCCCGGATAACGGGGCCAGAACGGCCGGTCCCAGGTGCCGGTCGCGTTGATCAGCGCCCGCGCCGCGTAGACGCCCTCGGACGTCTCGACCCGCAGCCGCCCGCCGTCCCCCTCCCGCACCGCCGCCACGTCGACGGGCCGGTGCACCCGCAGGTCGAACGCCGCCTCGTAGCGCGCGAAGTAGCCGCCGATCACCTCGGACGAGGGCCTGCCCGCGTCCGCACCGGTCAGCTCCATGCCCGGCAGCGCGTGCATCCCGTGCACCCGGCCGTACGTCAGCGACGGCCAGCGGAACTGCCAGGCACCGCCCGGCTCCGGCGCGTGGTCCAGCACGACGAAGTCCCGCTCGGGCAGGTGTCCGGTGCGCCGCAGGTGGTACGCGGCGGACAGCCCGGCCTGCCCGGCGCCCACGACGACCACGTCGATGTCCTCCACGCTTCCCCCAACGGCCACGCGGCGGGGGATCTTCCCGCCCCGCCGAGCGGGCACCATGGAGGGATGAGCGACGCATTCACCACCCGCACGCTGGCCGTCACCACCGGGCGCCGGGAGACCGTCCACGACCTCACCGACGCGTGCGCGGCCTTCCTCGACGAGGCCGCAGCCGGCCGCGACGGCCTGCTGAACGTCTTCACCCCGCACGCCACCGCCGGGATCGCCGTCATCGAGACCGGCTCCGGCAGCGACGACGACCTGCTGGCGGCCCTGCACACCCTGCTCCCCGCCGACGACCGCTGGCAGCACCGCCACGGCTCCCCCGGCCACGGTCGCGACCACGTCCTGCCCGCCCTGGTCCCGCCGCACGCCACCCTCCCCGTCATCGCCGGCCGCCTCGCCCTGGGCACCTGGCAGTCGGTCTGCCTGGTCGACACCAACAAGGACAACCCGGACCGCCGGGTGCGGTTGTCGTTCCTCGGGTAGGGCTGCCTCCGCCCTCACCGCAGGAGTGGTCTTTGGCCGCGCCGTCGCGACTCGCCGGCGCGCCGCCGGCCGCCGAGGCGCGCCCACCCCGTCGGGCCGTCCGGGGGAGCCGACTGGTCAGGCATACCTCAAAGAGGTCTGCTGGGCGGCCCGGTCGCGGGCCCAGACTGGGAGGCCGGTGATGCGCGAGTCATGAGGTGAGCTGGGCATGCACGTGGTGAACTTGGCCTTCGAGGCGGGCGCGTTCGACGCCGCACTGATGCGCAGCGGCACCTCGTCACTCGTCTGGCACTCCGCCCGGGAGCTGGCCGCGCGCGGTCACCGGGTGTCCGTCGTCACCCCCGCCCACGGCCGCGCGGACCACCTGCGTTCCGTCCACGGCGCCACAGACGTGGAGTACCACGACTCCTACGTCCTCCCGCTGAGCCTGGACCCCGCCGTCTGGCCCGGCTTCCCGGCCGAGACCGGCGTGCCGCTGCGGACCACGGCCCTGCGGATGGAGCGGGACGGGGTCGAGCTGTACTTCCTCTCCAACGATCTGCTCGACCGGCTGCCCGACACCTTCTATCCGGACGAGTCCGCCGAGGGAGCGGATCTGTCGTACTTCAAGACCTTGGCCTTCCAGGCCGACGGCGTCCGGTTCGTCAGGGCCTTCCTCGGGGCCGGCGCCGATGTGGTGCAGGCGTATGAGCCGGTCCATCACTACGTGGTCCCGGCCGCGCTGCGGGCCGATCCCGGGTGCCCGGTGGTGAGCACGGTGGCGACGAACATGCCGGTGGACCTGAAGGTGTACCGGCCGCAGGTGGAAGCGGTGCTGAGGCTGCTGGGGGCCGAGGCGGACCTGGACCGCTGCACCGACGTGCCGCTCGCCGAGGACGACCTGCCCGGACGGGTCATGCGCGATCACCTGGCGTCGGTCCGGGCGTCCCGTCGGGCCGGCCCCGGTGATGTGTGCGTGTACGCGCTGACGGTGGACCAGGCCGACGCCGTCGACTTCATGGTGGAGGGCCAGGCCGAGACGTACACCACCTTCGACGGCACGCCCTTCGAGGCGTACTTCCGGCGGCTGGCCGTCTCCCGGGTGATCCGGGAGAACGCCCACAAGTTCTTCGTCGGCGGCTGCGCGATGTCGGAGAGCTGGTTCGCCCGGGACCCCGCCGCGGTCGACCGGCGGGCGGTGCTCGCCTCCCTGGGCCTGGACCCGGACCTGCCGACCTTCTACCACGCGGCCCGCTACTCCGTGGAGCACAAGGGGCAGCTGGAGCTGATGCGCGCCGTGGACGAGGTGCTGACCGCGGGCGGCGCCGCCAACTTCCTGCTGCGCTTCTCGCTCGGTACCGCGGCCCGGCCCCACGAGGGGAGCGGGGACGCCTTCTTCTCGGAGATCGCCGCGCGGCACCCGGGGCGGATCCATCTCGACTGGCGGATGGTCGACGAGGACACCCTCTTCCGGCACGCGGCGGCGTCCGACTTCTGCGTCTTCCCGGGCAAGTACGAGCAGGACACCTTCCTCATCGCCCAGGGCGAGGCCATGGCCTGCGGGGCGGTGCCGATCGCCACCGGGCAGGAGGTCACCCGTCACTTCGGGCAGTCCTTCGATCCGCGCGAGCCGGAGGCGACCGGGTTCGCGGTGCCGCGTTCCTTCCGCACCGACGACGAGGTGCTGCGCGCGGCCCTGGTCCGCCGGCTCGAGGAGGCCATCAGCCTGTTCCACGGGGACCGGTCCGAGTACCGGCGGCTGTCCGGCAACGCCCGTGCCCGCGCCCGCCGGTTCACCTGGGCGCGCAGCGGCGCGCTGCGGGAGGCGGCCTTCCTGCGGCTGGTGGAGCACGGGGAGCTCGCGCGGTCCGTACCCGTGCCCCTGCTGATCGCGCGCGGCTGGTACGACCGGCTGGACGACACCGCGCGGGCCGCCGACCGCGACCTTCTCGTACGGACCGCCGTCGCCACGGGCGCGGCGGACGTCCTGCTGCGCGAGGCTCCCGACGATGCCGCGCTGCTGCGTGAGGCGTTCCGGCACGCCTACGACCGGGCCCGCTTCGATGACTGCGCCGCGCTCGCCCACCACCTCGGTGACGAGGACCTGGCGGCCACCGTGCGCGAACGCCTGGCCGTGCGCCGGGGCCCCGGCTCCTGGACGGCCGAGTACCGGTTCCCGCTCGCCGAGCGGGTGGAGATGTTCCTCCCCGGCCCCGACGGCCATCTCGCCCTGGTCGCGGAGCGCGCGGACCACGTCTTCCGGGCCACGTTCCCCGGCCCGTACCAGGACACCCCGCTGGTCCTCCTGCTCACCCTGCCGTACGGCCGATCGGCCTGGGACACGGTTTCCGCCGCCCGTGTCACCCCCCTCTGAGCCCCGTCCGACCTCCCTGGGAGAAGCCACCGTGCCCACCTCACCCCTGTCCGAGGACCTCGCCGAACTCGCCCGTGCACACGGTGTGGACACCTGGTACCTGACCGAGAAGGGCCACCGTGTCGACGTGCCCGCGCGTACCGTCGTCGCCGTCCTTGCCGCGCTGGACGTCGACGCCGCCACCCCCGAGGCCGTCGCCGCCTCCCTCGCCGCCCACCGGCGGCTGACCGCCACCCGGCTGCTTCCCGCCTGTGTGATCTCCCGGCCCGCCGTGCCCGCCCCGCTGGACCTGCCGGAGGGGGCCGAGGCCCGTGTCGTCCTGGAGGGCGGCGCTACCCGGGCGATATCCGGCCGTCGCGTCCCCGCCGACCTGCCGCTCGGCTACCACCGGCTGCACGTGCGGCACGGCGCCCGGAGCGCCGAGGCGCCGCTGATCGTCGTACCGGACCGGATCGCCGGGCCGGAGCGGCGGGAATGGGGATTCGCCGCCCACCTCTACTCCCTGCTGTCGGCCGGTTCCTGGGGTATGGGCGACCTGGCCGACCTGGCGGACGTCGTGCGCTGGTCCGCCGCCGAGGGGGCCGGATTCTGCCTGGTGAACCCGCTGCACGCGCTGCTGCCCGCGACGTTCTCCGACCACTCCCCCTACTGGCCGTCCACGCGCCGGTTCCCCGACCCGGTGCACGTCCGGATCACCGGCATCCCCGAGTACGGCGCGCTGGCCGGCGCGGATCGCGCGGCGATGGCGGAGCTGGTGGAGCGGTCCGCCGCCCTGCGCGAGGCGGCACTGGGCGAAGGCGGGCTGATCGACCGGGACGCGGTGTGGGCGGTGAAGCTGGCCGCGCTGCGGCTGCTGCACCGGGTGGAGCCGAGCGCGGAACGGCACGCGGCGTACCGGGCCTTCGTCGAGCGGGAAGGGCAGGACCTCGTCGACTTCGCCACCTGGTGCGCGCTCGCGCACACCCATGGGCCGGACTGGTCCACCTGGCCGGAGGAACTGCGCGACCCGGCCACCGCGCGGGGGCTGGAGCGCTACGCGGAGGAGGTGGAGTTCCGCCGCTGGGCCGCCTGGATCGCCGATGAGCAGTTCGCCGCCGTACAGCGGGCCGCCCGTTCCGCCGGCATGGCGGTCGGTGTGATCCACGACCTCGCGGTCGGCGCGCACCCCCGCGGGGCCGAGTCCTGGGCGCTGCGGCGGCTGCAGGCAGCCGGTGTGGTGATGGGCTCCCCGCCGGACACCTTCACCGCGCAGGGCCAGAACTGGCACCTGCCGCCCTGGCGCCCGGACCGGCTCGCCGAGGAGGGGTACGCCCCGTACGCCCGGCTGCTCAGGGGCGTCATGCGGCACGCGGGCGCGCTGCGCCTCGACCATGCGATGGGCCTGTGGCGCCAGTGGTGGATCCCGGACGGCGTGCCGATCCCCGAAGGCACCTATGTGCGCTACGACTGGGAGGCCATGCTGGGCGTGCTGCTGCTGGAGGCGCACCGGGCCGGGGTGGCGGTGATCGGAGAGGACCTGGGCACCGTCGAGGCCGGGGTGCGGGAGCGGCTCGCCGAGCGCGGGGTGCTCGGCGCCTCGGTGCTGTGGCTGGAGCGCACCGGGGACACCGGGGACACCGGGGCAGCGGATCGGCCGTTGCCGGCGCCGTTGTGGCGGGAGAACTGCCTGGCCGCGCTGACCAACCACGATCTGCCGACGACCACCGCCAGGCTGAGCGGCGCCCATGTGGAGATGCTGCACCGCCACGGCCTCCGGGACGGCTCCGTCGAGGAGTACCGGACGGCCGAACTCGCGCAGATCCGCGAGTGGCTGGCCGCGCTGGACCGGGAGGGGCTGCTGCCGGCCGACGGGCCGCCTCCGGGCGAGGGCTGGGCGCTGCCCCCGGCGACGGGGCGGGAGGGTGCCTCCTCGGCCGAGCGGGGTCTGCCCCCGGTGGTCGCCGCCTTCCACCGGTTCCTGCTGCGTACCCCCGCCCGGCTGGTCTGCGTCTGGCTTCCCGACACCGTCGGTGATCTCCGCACCCAGAACCTCCCCGGCGTCCGCTCCGGCTACCCGTGCTGGCGCTGGCCCCTGGCGGACTCCGCCGGGCGGGCGGTTCCCCTCGAACGGCTGATGACGGCGCCGGGGGCGGCCGAGGTGGCGGCGCTGCTGTCCGAGGGCGACTGACGGGGGCTCACCAGCACCACGAGGGGCTCGCCGGAGGTGGACGGGACCGTGACCCCTCAGCTCGCCCCGAGGCTCTCGCGGACCGCGGCGATCACCCGGTCCGTCCGTTCCGGCGTCAGGTGGGGGCCCATCGGCAGGCTGAGGACCTCCTGGGCGAGCCGCTCGGTCAGGGGGAGGCTCCCGGGCGCCCACCCCAGGTCGGCGAAGGCGGGGGAGAGGTGCGGCGGCTCCGGGTAGTGGACGAGGGTCTCGACCCCCGCCTCGGCGAGCCGCCGCTGGAGCCGGGCCCGGTGGGCCGTACGCACGACGAACAGGTGCCAGACCGGCTCGGCCCACTCGGCGGTCGTCGGCAGCGCCAGGTCGTCCAGACCGGCCAGCTCCGTCAGGTAGCGGTCCGCCGTCCTCGCCCGCAGCGCGTTCCACTCGTCCAGGTGCCCGAGCTTGACACGCAGCACCGCCGCCTGGATCTCGTCGAGCCGCGCGTTGCGGGACACGGTCTCGTGCCGGTACTTCTCGCGGGAGCCGTAGTTGCGCAACAGCGAGATGCGGGCGGCCAGTTCGGGGTCGGAGGTGACCACCGCGCCGCCGTCGCCCAGCGCGCCCAGGTTCTTGCCCGGGTAGAAGCTGAACGCCGCCGCCGTGGCACCGTGGCCGACCCGGCGGCCCCGGTAGCGGGCGCCGTGCGCCTGGGCCGCGTCCTCCACGACGTGCAGGCCGTGCCGGCGGGCCACCTCGTGCACGGCGTCCAGGTCGGCGGGATGGCCGTAGAGGTGCACCGGCATGATCGCCCGGGTGCGCGGGGTGACCGCGGCGTCGAGGCGGGCCGGGTCGATGCACGCGGTGTACCCGTCCGGCTCCACCGGGACCGGAACCGCGCCGGCGGCGGCCACCGCGCCCCAGGTCGCGATGAAGGTGTGCGCCGGGACGATCACCTCGTGCCCGGCTCCGATGCCGAGCGCGCGCAGCGTCAGCTCCAGCGCGTCGAAGCCGCTGCCGACGCCCACGCAGTGGGCGCTCTCGCAGTAGGCGGCGAACTCCGCCTCGAACGCGCGCAGCTCGGGGCCGAGCAGGTACCGCCCGGAGGCGACCACCCGGCGGACCGCGTCGTCGAGTTCGGAGGCGAGGCCCAGGGAGTCGGGCCGCAGATCGAGGAAGGGCACCTTCACGGCTGCCTCCTGGCTTCGCGCAGGAACGTGTCGTGGTCGCGGTAGTAGTCGTCGTCCTCGTACGGCCGGGACGCCAGGACGAGCGCCACCGCGCCCGGGGAGAAGCCGGTGAGCTCCCTCCAGACCATCGGGCCGACGCGCAGGCCGCGGGCAGGGTCGTCCAGGACCACGGTGTCCCGGGAGAACCCGTCGTCGAGCGTGATCCGGAAGCTGCCGTGCACGGCGACGAGGAGCTGTTCGAGGCGGCGGTGGCCGTGCGCTCCCCGCACCGCGTCGCCGGGCACGTCGTACAGGTAGTACACCCGCCGGATCTCGAACCCGAGTGCCTTGTCGGCCTCGACGGCGGAGAGACTGCCGCGGCCGTCGGTGTGGCGCGGCAGGCTCACCGTCCACCACGAGCCGACCGTGCCGACGCGCTGCTGCGTTTCCACGGTGTGCGCACTCCCTTCGTCTGCCCCAGGGCCGGTGCGGTCATTGTCGGGGCGGTCCGGCGCGGGGTCTGGAGCACAAGGCGCGGCCTAAGTGGTGGCCTAAGGGCCATACCCGAAACGGTCGGTTGCGGCGGCTGACGAGCGGCTCATAGTCTCGCGGCACTCATCCGCCGGAGCGTTTCCGCTCGATCACCTCGCGGGAGGGGACGCACCGCTTTTCGTGTCTGGGGGAACGGGTGGACTGCGCGACATGACGACCAAGGCGGCGGTCTTCCTCGACCGCGACGGCACCCTGACCGAGCCCCGCCACTATCCGCGCCGCCCCGAGGACCTGGTGCTCCGGCCGGGAGTCGCTCCCCCGCTGCGCGCGCTGCGGGACGCGGGGTACGCACTCGTCCTCGTCACCAACCAGTCCGGCCTGGCCCGTGGTCTGTTCGACCGGCGGGCGCTGGACGCCATGCACGTCCACCTGCGGGCGCTGCTCGCCGCGTCGGGCGTCGCGCTGGACGCGATCCACGTCTGCCCGCACCACGTCGACGGCACCGTGCCGGAGTTGTCGGTGGCCTGTGCGTGCCGTAAGCCGGCGCCCGGCATGCTGCTGCGCGCCGGGCGGGAACTGGGCCTGGATCTGGGCCGGTCGTGGATGGTCGGGGACTTTCCCACCGATGTCGAGGCGGGGCTGCGGGCGGGCTGCCGTACGGCGCTGGTCGGGCCCGCCGCGATGCGGAGGACCCCCGAGGGCCCCCGGCCGGACGTGTGCGCCGCCGACACCGCGGACGCGCTGCGTGAGATCGCGCTGCGGTCCGCCGGACCCCTTGCCGCAGACCAGGACCATCAGCTCACACGGATCACTAGGAGATCTCCCCCTTGCTAGCCTCGTACCGCCGTCTGTTCACCCCCAAGGGGACCGTGGCCTTCACGGTCACGGGCTTCCTGTCCCGGCTGCCGCTGTCCATGTACGGCGTCAGCACCGTCATCATGATCGCCACGCTGCGCGACTCGTATCTGCTGGCCGGCACGGTCGCGGCCGTGGACATGGCGGCCACCGTGGTGCTGGTGCCCCGTATCAGCCGGCTGATCGACCGGTACGGCCAGGCCAGGGTGGCGGTGCCCGCGGTCGTGATCTCCTCGATCGGCTCGGTCGCCCTGGTGCTGTGCGCCCACCACGACGCCCCGGACTGGACCCTGTTCGCGACGAGCATCCTGTCCACCGCTCCCAACACCGGCGGCATGGTGCGTGCCCGGTGGGCACACATCTACCGCGACGACAAGCAGTCCCTGCACACCGCCAACTCCTTCGAGCAGGTGCTGGACGAGGTGTGCTTCATCGTCGGCCCGATCCTGGCGGTGGCCCTGTGCACCGGCCTCTCGCCCACGGCCGGCGTGCTGGTCGCGGCGGCGCTGACCCTCGTCGGAACCGGCCTCTTCGCCGCCCAGCGCGGCACCGAGCCGCCGCTGGAGACGCCGGACGAGGGCACCGTCGTCTCGCCGTGGCGCAACAAGGGGCTTCAGGTCATCATCAGCACCTTCCTGTTCACCGGTACGATCTTCGGCTCCCTGGAGGTCGTGACCGTCGCCTACACCGAGCACCTCGGGCACGAGAGCGCGGCGGGCGTGGTGCTCGCGCTGCAGTCCGTCGGATCGGCCATCGCCGGCCTGCTGTTCGGTCTGGTGACGCTGCGCGGGGAGACCAGCAGGCACTTCCTGCTGGGGCTCGCGGGCATGGCGGTGTGCATGCTGCCGCTGGTCCTGGCCGAAGGCATGCTTTCGCTGGTCGGGCTGATGTTCGTGGCCGGCATGGCCTCCTCGCCCACGATGATCATCAGCATGAGCCTGCTCCAGGAGATCGTGCCCGCCGGCCAGATCAACGAGGGCATGGCCATGACCACCACCGCACTGCTCGGCGGCATCGCCCTGGGCTCGGCGAGCGGCGGCTGGACGATCGACCGGTTCGGCCCGGAAGCGGGTTACTGGCTGCCCGGTACGGCGGCCGGCCTCGCCCTGGTCGTGGCGCTCGCCGGATTCCCGCGCCTGCGCTCCGCGGTTTCCCGTCCGGAATCCGTCGCCCAGCCGTCGTAGTCACCGAAGTCCGAACCGTCGTGGCGGGAGTCACCCAGTGAAAGCACTCGTCCTCGCGGGAGGGTTGGGTACCCGGCTGCGGCCCCTCACCCACACCTTCGCCAAGCAGCTCGTGCCGGTCGCCAATCGCCCGGTGCTCTTCTACGGCCTGGAGGCCATCGCCTCGGCCGGGGTGCGGGAGGTCGGACTGGTCGTCGGCGCCGGGGCCCGGGAGATCCGGGCCGCGGTCGGCGACGGCTCCGCGTTCGGGCTGCGCGTCGCCTACCTGCCGCAGGAGACGCCGCTCGGTCTGGCGCACGCGGTGCTGATAGCGCGGGAGTGGCTGGGCGACGACGACTTCGTGATGTACCTCGGCGACAACTTCATCCAGGACGGCATCGACCAGATGGTCGACGACTTCCGGGCCGGTGAGGCGGACGCCCAGGTGCTGCTGGCGCGGGTGCCCGACCCGACCGCGTTCGGGGTCGCCGAGGTCGGCGCCGACGGCCGGGTCACCGCGCTGGAGGAGAAGCCCGAGCGGCCCCGGAGCGACCTCGCCCTGGTCGGCGCGTACGTCTTCACCCCGGCCGTGCACGATGCCGTACGCGCCATCCGGCCCTCGGCGCGCGGCGAGCTGGAGATCACGGACGCGCTGGGCCTGCTGGTCGGCACGGGCCGTGTCGTGCGCGCCACCCGGCTCACCGGCTACTGGAAGGACACCGGGAGCGCGGTCGGCATGCTGGAGGTCAACAGGACGGTCCTCGACACCAGCCGGGCGCGGACGGAGGGCGAGGTCGACGACTCCTCCGAGCTGGTCGGCCAGGTCGTCGTCGAGCGCGGGGCGCGGGTGCTGAACTCCCGGATCGTCGGGCCCGCCGTCATCGGCGCGCGGTCCGTCATCAGCGACTCGCACATCGGCCCGTACGCCTCGATCGCCGAGGGCTGCCAGGTGCGGCACAGCGAGATCGAGGACTCGATCGTGCTGACCGGGGCCCGGCTCGAGGGGGTGCGACGGGTCGAGTCGTCGTTGATCGGCCGGGAGGTCATGGTGACGTCCGCGCGGCGCCGACCGGTGGCGCACCAGCTCATCCTGGGGGACCACAGCCAGGTCCACGTGTGACCGGCTCCCACGCGTGCGGGACCGGGCGGAACGGCGCGGTGCCGGCCAGCGCCACGGCCGCGGTGCAGTCCTCGGGGCCCTGGACGTCGTCGACCCACCAGGAACCCGGCAGCCGTCCCGAGGGATCCGCCACGGTGTGCGGGCCGTGGCCGACCGGCAGGGTCAGGCTCTGGGCGAGCCGCCCCCCGGCCGCCTTCACACAGGCCTCCTTGCGGGTCCACAGCCTGAGGAACTCGCCCCACCGGTCCGCGGGTCCGGCTTCGGCCACCCGGGCGGCCTCCTCCGGGCGGAACCAGCGGGCGGCGAAGCGCACGGGGTCCAGACCGGACCGGGGACGCTCGACGTCGACGCCGATCTCACGGTGGCCGCAGACGCCGAGCAGTGCCCGGTCCCCGCTGTGGGCGAGGCTGAACCGGAGCCCGGAGCCCGCCACTTCGGGTTTGCCCCAGCGCCCGACGCGCAGCGGGACGCGCGCGGGGGGCAGGCCGAGGCGGCTTCCGAGGATCAGCCGCTTGGTGCCGTGCGCCACGGCGTAACGGTCCCGGCCCGGACCACGGGGCCGGGCCGCGTGGCGGACGCGCTCCCGTGGGTCCAGCAGGGCGAGGTACGCGCCGGGCGGCAGATCCAGCCGGAAGTGCCAGAGGTGCACCTCGTCGACGGCGGCTGTCACGGGCGCCGCGCGCCCCCGCCGCGCACCAGGGCGCCGAAGACCGCGAGGCGCTGCACGTTGGCCGTGCCCTCCATGAGCTCAAGGCCCTGTGCGTCCCTGGCCATCTTGTCCAGCCGCGGGTGTTCGAGACGGGCCGCCGGGCCCAGCCGGTGCAGCGCCGCACGGCAGAGGTCGTCGGCGAGGCGGGCCGCGGTGAGCTTCGCCGCCGAGGCGAGTTCGCCGTCCGCGGGGTCGTCGTCCACCGCGCGGGCGGCCCGGTACGTCAGTGCGCGGACGGCCCCGATGCGCCGGGCCAGCGCGTCCCAGTGCTCCCGGTCCGCGCCGGTGGCCGCCGGCCGCTCCCGCAGGGCGTAGGCGTGGGCCGCGGCGGCCGCGCCCACGCCCATGGCGGCGATCACCGTACGCCAGGTGTTGAAGGTGCGCAGCCAGCCCCACATGCCCTGCCGGACGGCGGGGAGGTGACGGCCGAGCAGACGGTCCTCGGGCACCTCGACCGCGTCCAGGGTGATCGCACCGAGTTGCAGGCAGCGCAGGCCGAGGGTGGGGACGTGCTCCGCCGAGAAGCCGGGCGAGGCGGTGTCCACCAGGACGGCCCGGATGCCCAGCGGACCGGGGGCGAAGCGGGCGAACACCACGGCGACACCGGCGCGGACGGCGTTGCCGACATAGCGCTTGGCGCCGGTGAGGACCAGGGAGCCGCCGTCCGGCGCGCGGGTGAGCGTGGTGGACATGCGGGCCGCGTCGGAGCCCCGCCCCGCCTCCGTCATCGCGAAGCAGGTCCAGGTCGGACGCTGAAGGAGACGGCCGTAGAACCAGTCCCGTTGGGCCCGGTCGCCGAGGGCGTCCACCAGGGTGCCGGACATGTCGGGGCCGGGTACGGAGAACAGCAGCCCGAGGTCGGCCCGTGCGCCCTCCTCGAAGAACACCGCCTTCTCCAGGGCCGTGCGCAGGTGGTAGCGCCGTCCGCCGACGGTGAGCGGCGGCGTCCCGTACTCCGGCGGGACGCCCAGGGTGGCGAGCCGGGAGAGCAGCGGCAGGTGGATCAGGCGGGCCACCGTGCCGGGGTCGCGGTCCAGCGCGGCGATGTGGGGCTCGATGTCCGCCGCCCATTCCCGGGCCTGCCCGCGCAGGGGCGTCAGGCGCTCGTCGTCCGTGTGCACGGTGTCCCTCCCGCGTAGACGTCGGCCAGCAGTTCCGAGGCGTGGGCCGAGCGGCCCGGTCCGTCCGCCGTGAATCCGGCGGCCCCGAACAGGCGGACCAGTTCACGGTCCACGGCGGTGATCCGGGTGTGCGCTTCCGCCAGGGCGGCACGGTGCGAAGCGGCGCCGTCGAGTGCGCTCTCGGCCTCCAGGTGGGCGACGACCGCGTCGGCCAGCGTGCCCTGGACCAGCTGCCGGTGCAGCAGCGGGGCGCCGTCGAAGGTGCGCCGGCCCAGATGCGCCACCGCCAGGTCGAGCAGGTGACGGGAGTGGCCGAGCCGGGTCCAGGCCAGGGCCGCGAGCCAGGCCCCGTACGCCGGTCCGGAGGCGGCGGGCCCCGGCCTCCGGCAGTGCAGGACCGTCAGTCCCAGGCCGTCGAGGACGGCGGGGGTGGCCTCCACGGCGTCCTGTGCCGGGAGGCCGACGTACCCCTCGCCGCTCCACAGCCGCCGGGTGACCCGCGTAGGCGCGACGACCCATCCCCGCGCCCCGCGGACGGCGATTCCCTCGCCGAGCCCGGTGTGCAGCAGCAGGAGGGCGGGGACCAGGCCCCGCGACCTCGCCGCCGCGTGCCCGGCCCGGTGCAGTGTCTCCTCCAGTGCCGGAGGCCCGGCCAGGGCTTGCGGCACCGTTACGCCCCGGCCTCGCGCCGGACGTACGCGACGAGGCTGCCGACCTTCTCGAAGTCCGCCGGCTGGAGGGTCTCGGGGTCGAACTCCACCCCCAGGTCCTCCTCCAGCCGCATCAGCAGTTCCAGGACACTGGTCGAGTCGAAGTACAGGTCGTCGAAGAGCCGTGTCTCCTCCGACAGCTCGGATGCGTCGCGCCCCACCATCGCGGCCAGTGAAGCGATCACCTCGGCGGCGATGTCGCGGTGCGCGGTTGCCCCGTCCGTCATGTGGTGCTCCGTTCTCGATGCGGTTCCCCGGTCCGGGTCCCTCCCGGCCGGGACAGATCGCCCAGACGGTCGGCGACCGCCCGGTGCAGTGCGGTGGCCTCCTGGCGTGAGGCGGCCACGGTGATGCCGTAGAGACGGCCGTCGAAGGGGCCCTCGGGCCGGTCGGGCCGCGTGGCGGCGGCGTTGACCGTGGCGAAGTCGTTCACCAGGAAGCCGGTGCCGGTGCCGGTGTCGAACAGCAGGCCGCGCAGCCGGTCCCGGAGTTCGGCGAAGGGGACGGGCCGGGCCGGCCGGAGCGGGAAGTGACCGGCGAGAGCGGTCCCGGCCGCGTCGGCGAGGAGGGTGGAGCGAAGCCGCTCCTGGTACGTGGACATGTTGTTACGGGCGTTGATCTCCACCACCGGGTACAGCCCGCCGTCGGGGTCCACCATCGCGTCCACGCCCACGACACCGAAGTAGCCGTCGGCGGCGAGGCGCCGGCCCAGTACGGCCGCGGCCTCCCGCACCTGCGACTGCTGGCGGTCGGTGAGGTGCGGTGGCATCCAGTGCCCCGCGTGGACGCCGCCCTCGGTCAGCGCCTCGCGGACGAAGTCGAAGCGCACGGTGCCGTCGCGGCCGACGGTGAACTGGTAGTTCAGGTCGGCCCGTTTGGCCACCCACTCCTCGACGAGCAGGGCCAGGTCCCGGCGCCCCTGCCGCTCCGCCCGGCGTGTGATCATGCGCTGGACGCGGTCGAGCGCGGCGGTCTCCGCGACCACCAGGACGCCCTTGCCGGACACCCCGAACGCGTCCTTGAGCACGACGGTGCCGCCCCGGCCCAGCCGTTCACGGGCCCACAGGCAGGCGTCCGCGAACTCGTCCAGGTCCTGGCAGGTCCTGCCCTCCGGCTGGCGCAGGCCGTACTCGGCGTTCAGGCCCCTGCTGTAGATCTTGCTGTTGACCGCCTTGCAGACGGCGGCGGGCGCGGTCGCCAGACGCAGCCCCGTGAGGCCGGCCAGGCGCTCCTCCACTCGCGAGACCCCGTGCGGCCACAGCCGCGCCCCGCCCTCGGCGAGACGGGCGAGCTCGGCCTTCAGCGCCGTGTCCTCGACCGCGTCCTCACCGACCGTGCGGCCGGGGTCCTGGTCCCGCACGGCGAGGATGCCCGGCAACCGGACGCCGAGCGAGCGCAGATACGCCAGCCAGTCGTCGTCGGGCGGTGCCTTGAGCACCACGTGGTCGCCCGGTCCGGCCAGCAGGAGCGCCAGCTCGTCGAGGCGGTTGACGACGGCTCGCCCACCGCTGAACGGCGGTCTGGGAAGGCCGAGTTCGCCCTCGGCCCAGTGGTCCTCGACCTCGAAGTTCCCCAGCAGGACGAGCGGCCCCCCGGGGTCCTCGCCCAGGGTCGGCCGGGCCGCTCCCACGCCCGCTTCGGACGGCTCGCGCACGGCGGGTCTCCTCTCCTTCGCCGTCCCCCGGACCTGATCACCGGGGGCGACGAAGCGACGATCCCCGAGACGGATGCGCCGGACAAGGCTCGCCGACCGCCCCACCGGGACGCTGGGGCAGGCATGCCCCAAAGAGGAGGTCTACTTCCCGGCCCGCTCACCGCAGAATCGAGTCAGCAGGGCGACCGGCCGGGGCAGCGGCAGTCGGCCGTCAAGGAGTACCGCCGGTCCCGGGGACCGCGTGCGGCGGTCCACACGGTGGACGGGACGGGAAGACGACCGCGCCACCGCTGTACAGAAAGGCTCCAAGCAGATCATGCGCATTCTGGTCACCGGGGGCGCCGGCTTCATCGGCTCGCACTTCGTCCGGTCCCTGCTGGCGCCCGGGGCGGAGCGGGAGACCGTCCCGACGGCGGTGACGGTGCTGGACGCCCTCACCTACGCCGGCAACCGAGCCAACCTGTCGCCGGTCACGTCCGATCCACGCCTGCGCTTCGTGCGGGGGGACATCCTCGACGCCGACCTGGTGGACACGCTCGTGGCGGGTCACGACGCCGTCGTGCACTTCGCCGCCGAGTCGCACGTGGACCGCTCCATCACCGCGGGCGGGGTCTTCGTCTCGACGAACGTCCTCGGCACCCAGGTCCTGCTGGAGGCGGCACTGCGGCGGCCGGCGCCGATCCCCTTCGTCCACATCTCCACGGACGAGGTGTACGGCTCGATCCCCGCCGGATCATGGACGGAGGAGCACCCGCTCGCGCCCAGCTCGCCCTACGCGGCGTCGAAGGCGGCGGCCGACCTGCTCGCGCTGTCGTACCACCGCACCCACGGCCTCGACGTACGGATCACGCGCTGCTCCAACAACTACGGGCCGTACCAGTTCCGGGAGAAGCTGATCCCGCGCTTCGTCACCCGGCTGCTGGACGGGCGGAGCGTGCCCCTCTACGGGGACGGCAGCCATGTGCGGGACTGGCTGCACGTCGAGGACCACTGCCGGGCCGTGCGCCTGGTCCTGGAGCGCGGCCGGGCGGGCGAGGTCTACAACGTCGGCGGCGGTGTCGCGCTCTCCAACCGGCAGCTCACCGAGCGGCTGCTGGAGGCCTGCGGCGCCGACTGGAGCAGCGTCGAGCACGTGGCGGACCGCAAGGGCCATGACGCCCGCTACTCGGTCGACTGGTCCAAGATCCGGCGGGAGCTCGGGTACGTCCCGCGCTGTGACTTCGCCGAGGGCCTGGCCCTGACGGTGGCCTGGTACCGGGAGAACCGCCTCTGGTGGGAACCGGCCCCGCGGCCGAGCGCCCGCACCGACGCCCCCTTCTCTGGAGTGAACAGGTGAACGACGCCACGCCCCTCGTCGACGACGCCTCCCCCCTCGTCGATCCCAGCTGCTACCACGCGGCCGTCGCCGCTCTGCTCAGATCCGCCGACCCGGCCGTCGATCCCGCCCTGGTGCTGGGCAGCGGCGCATCGACGTGCGCCACCTGGGACACCGACGGCCTGCTCGCCTTCGCCGAGCCGTTCGTACCGTTCTCGGCGATGGCCGAGCGGCGTGGCCACCGGCTCGTCGAGCATCCGGTGCGCGACCGGGAGGGCTGGCTCCAGGCGCTGCGCCACCTGGAACGCGGCCACACGGCCGTCGCCGCCGCCGACGGCTTCCACCTGTCCCACTTCTGGCCGAACCGCGGCCGCAGCCACGCCCTGCACGCGGTGGTCGTCAGCGACCCCGACCCGGTCACGGGCACCCTGCGCCTGCTCGACCCAGGACTGGAGCTCTTCCACGACGGCCGGGTCCCCCTCGCCGAGATGGAAGCGGCGATGTGCGCGGAGCAGGCCGGGCAGTCCTGGATGGAGCTGCTGCCCGGGACCGCCGCACCGCTCCCGCACGGTGAGCTGATCCGGTACGAACTCACGCTTGCCTCGCGTGAGTTGGCGGGCGGCGAGGGCGGGTTCCTCGGCGGCGCCGAGTTCCTGGAGGGCATCCGGTCCCAGCTGGCCGTGTACGTGGAGCTGGTGGCGGAGCGGCCGCGCGGCGCCACCGGGAACGAGCTGAACTGGGGCGCGGGCCAGAACCTGCTGCTCGGCCTGTGGTGGTACCACAACGTGCTGCGCTGGTTCGCCCGGTACCTGGGCGCGCTGGCGGACGACGGCACCGTGCCGCTCGGCCCGGAGCCCGCCGCCTCGGCCGACCGGGCGTGCCGGGACGTGCTCGTGGTGCGGAACCTGCTGATGCGCCTCGGCGTGATGCCCCTGGACTCGCCCCGGGCCCGGACCTTCCGCGGGCAGATCGACGCCCGGCTCGGCACCGCGCGCGACGCCCTCGCCGCGACGTCCGCCCGACTGGCCACGGCGGCGGGAGCACACGCGTGAACGGCGTCGTGCTCCCCGCGGGCGCGGCGCCCGTCGACATCTCGGCCCACCGCAACAACACCGGCACCTCGACCGAGGGCCACCCGGTCGGCGGTGAGGGCTTCGACGGCTACGGCCGCACCTACCCCGCCGGCATCCTCGACGGCATCGCCGGCACCCTGGACCTGCCACCGGGCTGGAGATCAGGCGTCCCCGACAACGTGACCTGCGAGGGCCAGCGCATCACCCTCCCCGGCACCGGAGCCGTCACCGCGCTGCACGTCGTGGGCGCGGCCACCTACGGCAACGTCCAGGACGTCCTGCGACTGCGCACCCCGGACGGAACGAGCACGGACCTGCTGGTGGGTCTCAGCGACGCACTGTCCCTGCGCCCCCTGCCCGGCGAGACCTGCTGCGCCGAGGGCGACCACCTCCTGGACGCCGAGGGGGAGGCCATCGCCGACGCCCGCCCCCACCTGTGGCAGACGACCGTGCACTGCCGCGCCGCCGCGTCCTGCTCCGTGCTGGAACTGCCGTACAACCCGGATCTGCATCTGTTCGGCGTGTGGGTCGTCCGGGAGGCCGCGGCATGAGATGCCTCTATCTGGTCCAGGAGCTGGCGCCCTACTTCGCCGAGGGCGGCCTCGGGCAGGCCGCGCGGGCGCTGCCGGAGCTCCTCCAGCGGGACCACGGGATCGAGCACGACCTGCTGGTGCCGTACTACCCGTGGCTGGTCGCGGAACGGGGGCTGCGCACCGAGGAGGTCGCGCGGCTGCCCGGGATCCGGATCGCCGGTGTCACCGCGGAGGCGACGGTGGAGCGGGTGCTGAACCACGACGGCTCCTGCGACGTCTTCCTGCTGCGCGCGGACGTCTGGTACGACCGCGAGGGCATCTACCGGGACGGTCGCTACGTCGAGTTCGCCGACGCCACCGCCCGCGCGGCCTTCTTCGGGTGGGCCGCCGCCCGCTGGGCCGAGGTCTCCGGACGGACTTACGACCTCGTGCACGGCAACGACTGGCAGTCGGGCGCCGCGCTGGCCCATCTGCGGCGGGCACGGGGATCCGCCGCGCGGCCGGCGCTGCTGATGAACGTGCACAACGGCGCCTACGCCGGTGAGGTGGGCGTGGCCGAGGTCGCCGGGCTCGGTCTGCCGGACGCGTTCCGGGAGCCGTTCCTGACCGCCGCGCGCGGCCGGCCGAGCCTGCTGCTCGCGGGACTGCTGGCCGCGGACGCGGCCACGACGGGGAGCCCCGGATACGCGCGGGAACTCAGGGCGGAACTCGCCGGCTCGCCCCTCGGCGACGTGCTCGAACCGCTCGCCCTGACCGGCATCGTCGCGGGCGTCGACGAGCGGGTCTGGAACCCCGCGGCGCCGGGAAGACTCGCGACGCCCTTCGACCGGGACGCGGTGACCCCGGGCAAGCGCGCCAACAAGCGGGCGCTGCAACACCTCGCGGCGCTGCGGGAGGACCCGGACGTCCCGCTCTTCGGGGTGTGCGCGCGGCTCGTGCCCGAGAAGGGCGTCGACCTGATGCTGACGGCCCTCGGGCCCCGGCTGCTGGACGGCACCGCCCAGCTGGTGGTCGTCGGCTCCGGGGACACCGCGTACACGAGGGTGCTCGCGGAGCTGCGCCGCTCCGCCCCGGGAGCCGTCCACCACCTGCCGCGCTTCGACCACGACGTCGCGTCGCTGGTCTACGCGGGTTCCGACTTCACCCTCATGCCCTCCCGGGTCGAGCCCTGCGGGCTGAACCAGCTCATCGCCATGGCGTACGCGACAGTGCCGCTGGTCAGCGCCGTGGGCGGGCTGCGCGACACGGTGAGCGAACTGCGCGGCGCGCCGCAGGAGGGCACGGGCTTCCGGTTCGCCGCGCTCACCGCGCAGGCCGTCGAGGACACCGTCGCCGACGCGGTGCGGTGGCTCGGCTCGAGCCCCGGCGAGGTCGAGCGGACCCGGCGGCGGCTGATGGACCAGGACTGGACGTGGCACCGCACCGCCCGGGAGACCGCGCGACTGTACGAACAGGTGGTGGCGCATGACTGACGGACCGGTTCCGCACCGGACCCCGACCTTCTCCGAGTGGACAGGCGACAGGATGCTGGACGACACCCGACGGCGCACGGCACACATGCACAGCTATCTGACGGACGTACAGCGGGCGGTGGGCGAGGTCTCGCTCACCGAGCTCAGCGATGTGGCCGCCATCCTGGAGCGGGCCTACACCGCCGGACGTACCGTCTTCACCTGCGGCAACGGGGGAAGTGCCGCCACCGCCTCGCATCTGGCGGTCGACCTGTCGAAGAACACCCGGCTGCCCGGCACCCCGCCGCTGCGGGTGATGTCCCTGGTGGACCACGTGCCCGCGATCACCGCCTGGGCCAACGACGTCGGCTACGAGTCCGTCTTCAGCGGCCAGCTCACCGGTCTGGCCGGGGAGGGCGACGTGGTGATCGGCATCAGCACCAGCGGGAACTCCCCCAACGTGCTGGAGGCGCTGCGGCACGCCCGCGAACTGGGCGCGCTGACGGTGGGGCTGCTCGGCCCGACGGCGGTACGGGCGGCCGCGCTGTGCGACCGCTGGGTGACGGCTCCCGCCGAGTCCATCGAGGAGCAGGAGGACATCCACATGATGATTGCCCACCTGCTGACCCGCCACATGCGCGAGTTCGTCCGCGCCGGCGGGACCGTGCCGGCCTCCGCGCAGGGCAGCGGCCGTTGACCCGCACCCACCGCACCAGCGCCACACTGCCCGACGGGCGCAGCATCCACTACTACGACGAGCGGCCGGGCCGCGCCCGCCCGTCCGCGCCCGCCGCCCCGCCCGCCGCTCCCGTGCCCTCCACGCTGCGCTGGGACCCGACGACCGAGGACTGGGTCCTCATGGCCCCGCACCGGGCCGCCCGGACCGCGCTCGGTCCGCACTGCCCGCTGTGCGCCTCGTCCCCGCCCGAGGTCACGGAGATTCCGGGCGGCGCCTATGACGTGGCCGTCTTCGACAACCGCTTCCCCGCGCTCGGCGGGCCGGGCGGGCCTCCCGCCGGCGGCGACCGCGCCCTGCTGGCCAGCGCGCCCGCGTCGGGCCGCTGTGAGGTCGTCTCCTTCAGCAGCGACCACGACACGCCGCTGGCCCGGCTGCCGCTGACCCGGGTGCGCACGGTCGTGGACGCGTGGGCGGACCGCACCCGGGAGCTGAACCGGATGGCGGCGGTGGAACAGGTCGTCTGCTTCGAGAACCGGGGCGCGGAGGTGGGCGCGAGCCTGTCCCACCCGCACGGGCAGATCTACGCCTACCCGTGGATGCCCGAGCGGTTCCGGCGGATGCACGAGTCCGCACGGGCCGCCGAACTGCGGGGCGAGAGCTGTGTGTTCTGCCGGGTCCGGCAGGCCGAGGAGGAGGCGGGCAGCCGGGTCGTGGCGCGCACCGCGCACTGGTCGGCGTTCGTCCCCTTCGCCGCCCGCTGGCCGTACGAGGTCCATCTGTACGCCCGCCGCCATGTCCCGGACCTGGACGCGCTGACCGACGGGGAACGCGACGACCTCGCCCGGATCTACCGCTCGCTGCTGCGCCGCTTCGAGTCGGTGGCCGAGGCCCCGCTGCCCTACATGGCGGTGTGGACGCAGGCGGCCGCCCGCCGGGAACGGCACCTGGCGCACGTCCGCGCCCAGGTCTTCTCCAGCCACCGCAGCCCGACCGTGGTCAAGCGCCCGGCCGCCGGTGAGCTGGGCGCGGGCGCCTTCGTCAGCGAGGCCAGCCCCGAGCGCACCGCCGAGGCGCTGAGGGCCGCCGATCCGGCCTGGGAACACGAGGGGGTGAGCGCGTGAGCGGGGCGGCGGACCTGTGGGTGAGCAGCGCTCCGCTGCGGATCTCCCTCGCGGGCGGCGGCACCGACCTGCCCGCCTACGCGCATCGGTTCGGCGGCACCGTGCTCGGCGCCAGCGTCGACCTGCGGGTCACCGTGTTCGGCAGAAGGGCCCGTGCCGCGACGGCGATCCGCGCCTGCCTGGACTCGTGCGGCAGCGCCGACTCCGTCGACGGCCTCGCCAACCCCTACGCCCGCGAGGCCCTCCGGCGCCACTGGGACGGCTCCCCGGTGGACCTGTTCTCCACGGGCGACGTGCCCGGCGGCAGCGGCATGGGCAGCTCGGCGGCGTTCTGCGTGGCCCTGGTCGCGGGGCTGTCCGGGAAGGAGCGGTCCCCGCACGACCTCGCCATGGCGGCCAGCGGCATCGAGATGGACGGCCTCGGCCGCCCGGTGGGCCGGCAGGACCACTTCCTGTCCGCCCTCGGCGGCTTCCGTCAGCTGCACTTCGCCACCGACGGCCAGGTCACCGTGGAGGACGTCCCCGTCGCCGATGACGTCGTACGGCGCCTCGACGAGGAACTGGTGCTGCACTTCACCGGGACCAGCCGGGACGCGGGCGCCGTCCTCGGCGACCAGGCCCGCGCGGCCGGTTCCGGGGAGCGCGGCACCGAGGCCCGGCTGCACGAGATCAAGGAGCTGACCGGCCCGCTGCGGGAGGCGCTGACCCGGGGCGACACCACGGAGGTGGGCCGGATCCTCGGCCGCCACTGGGAGCTGAAACGGGGCCTCGGCGCCCGGGTCTCCCTGCCCGGCGTCGACCGGGCCTACCGGGACGCGCTGGCGGCCGGGGCGACCGGCGGCAAGCTCCTCGGCGCGGGCGGCGGCGGTTTCCTCCTGCTGCATGTCCCGGCCGCGGCCCGGGAGGGCGTGCGCGCGGCGATGGCGGCGCACGGCATGCCGGAGCAGCCGTTCCGATTCGACCCCGCCGGGGCCCGGCTCAGCCGGCTGTGAACCCGTATCCGCCCCACGTCAGGAAAGGACCGGTCACATGACCGACGGACGACCCCGTGTCCAGGGCATCGCCTACACCGAGCTGGCGGAGGAATTCGGTACCCCGCTCTACGTGTACGACGACGACGTCCTCGCCGCACAGTACGGAACGCTCAGAGCGGCGCTCCATCCGGAACTGGAGTTCTTCTACTCGCTGAAGGCCAACCCGAACATCTCCGTCCTCGCCGCTCTCGCCTCGCGCGGGGCCCGTGCCGAGGTGTGCTCGGCCGCCGAACTGCTGACAGCCGTCCGGGCGGGCGTCGATCCCGGCGACATCGTCTTCGTGGGCCCCGGAAAGAGCCGCACGGAACTCACCGCCGCCCTGGAGCACGGCATTCACGCCGTGGTGTGCGAGTCCTTCGACGAACTCGCGCTGCTGGACGGCCTGGCGCGCGCCCGGGGCATCCCTGCGCCGGTGATCCTGCGGGTCAATCCGGCCTTCTCGGTCAAGGGCTCCCGGCTGACCATGGGCGGCCGGCCGCGCCAGTTCGGCATGGACGAGGAGCAGCTGCTGGCCCGCCCCCGTCTCGCCAAGGAGTTCCCGGCCACCCGGATCATCGGCGTGCAGGCGTACATGGGCACCCGGATCCTCGACGCGGCGGTGATCACGGAGAACACCCGGCGGATCTTCGAACTGGCCGAACGCGTCGGCGCGGAGCTGGACATCCCGCTTCGGACCGTGGACGTGGGCGGCGGGCTCGGCATCCCCTACTTCGACGGCGAGGAGGAGCTGGACACGGCCGAACTGGCGGCCGGTCTCAACCCGGTCGTCGAGGAGTTCCACGCCCGCCACCCGCAGACCCGGCTCATCATGGAGCTGGGCCGCTACCTCACCGCGCCGGCCGGGGTGTACCTCGTGCGGGTGCGGTACCTGAAGACGTCGCGGGGCGAGAACTTCGCGGTGGTCGACGGCGGCACCCACCATCACATGGCCGCCGTCGGTATCGGCTCCTTCGTGAAGCGGAACTTCCCGATGCGCCTGCTCGGCCGCGAGAGCTCCGGTGAGCCGGTGCCGTGGCAGATCACCGGTCCGCTGTGCACCCCGAACGACACCCTCGGCAAGAACGTCCCGCTGCCGCCGCTGCGCACCGGCGACCTCATCGGCGTCCTGCGCTCCGGCGCGTACGGGCCGACCGCCTCGCCCGTGCAGTTCCTCGGCCACGGCTACCCGGCCGAGGTCCTGGTGCGCGACGGCCGGCCGCACCTGGTCCGCGAACGCGACCGCCCCGAGGACCTGCTGGCCCGGCAGCACCTGATAGGGCCGTGACGGCATCCCGCGTTACGCCGGGGTGCGGGCCAGTTCGGCCAGGGCCCGCCGGTCGATCTTCCGGTTGTGGGTGAGCGGGAACTCCGCCAGCACGACCACGCGACGGGGCAGGCTGTGGCTCGGCAGGATCCCGGCCAGCTCCTTGAGGATCAGGCCGGGATCGGCGTCCGTTCCGGCGCAGAAGCCCACGAGGTGGTCGCCGGCCAGCACGGTCACGGCCTCGCGCACCCCGGCGCAGCGACGCAGCCCCCAGTCGACCTCCGCGAGTTCGATCCGCCGTCCACGGACCTTGACCTGGTGGTCGCGCCGCCCGAGGAAGGCCAGCTCCCCGCCGGGCAGCCGGCGGACCAGGTCACCGGTCCGGTACCAGCGCCGCCCGCCGAGGGTGAGGAAGCGGCCCGCGTCATCGGCCGGATCCAGGTACCCGCCGAACGTCTGGGGACCGGTGACGCACAGCTCCCCGTCACCGTGCGGGTTCTCCTCCTCCGGCGCGTCGGGGTCGACGACGAGGGCCGCCAGGCCCGGGTGGAGGGCGCCGATCGGCAGCACGCCGTTCACCACGAGCCGCGCGGACACCTCCGGAACGTAGCGGTGCGCGGTGCAGGTGATCGTCGCTTCGGTGGGACCGTAGAGGTTCTCCACCGTGGAACCGTGCGCGGCCCGGAGCCAGTCGGCGGCGTCCCGCTCCAGCAGGGGCTCGCCGCAGAACAGGCTCCAGCGCAGGCCGGGGAGGGAGCCGGGGGCCATGGCGGAGTGTCTGCGCAGCAGGGCGACCAGACTGGGCGCCGACAGCCAGACGGTGATGCCGTGGGCGGCGATGAACCGTGCCACCCGCAGGAAGTGGGCGGGCTTCACGGTGACGACCGAACCACCCGCGCCCCAGGCCGCGTAGAGGTCGAAGACCGACAGATCGAAGGTCAGGTCGGAGATCTGGGAGAACACGTCGTCCGGGGTGAACGCGTAGCGGGCGTGGATCACCTCCAGGTAGTGCGCGATGTTCCGCTGGGCGATCGGCACGCCCTTGGGCCGGCCCGTCGTCCCGGAGGTGAAGACGATGTAGGCGAGCTCCGCGGGGGGTGCGGGGGACCGCAGCCCCTCCTCGGGGCTGCCCAGCCAGTCCTCGGCGCGCACGACCGGAACCGCCCCCCAGGAGCCGGCCGCCGCCCGCCCGGCGGCGTCCGCGACGACCGCCTGGACCCCGGCCGACTCCGCCATGAAGCGGGTGCGCTCCGCCGGGTACTCCGGGTTCATCGGGACGACGGTGGCACCCGCGTACAGAACGCCCAGCAGGGCCGCGTAGGCATGCGCGCCACGGTCCATCAGCACACCGATCCGCTCGGCCCGAGGCGCCGCCCGGCGGATCAGGCCGGCGAGCGCGAGGGCCAGGCGGTCCATTTCGCGGTAGGTCAGCCGCGTGGTCGCGTCACGGGCCGCGACGCCCTCGGGATTCACCGCGAGACCGCGGCGGAACCAGTCGGCGAGCGACTGCTGACGATCCGCCATATCCGTGCCGGATAGGGGCGATTGCTCCATCTGCCGTCCTTCCTGATGAGACCGCGAAAGGCGTTGCTGAAGATTGCAGAAACGTTTTGCGTAGTCGGATTAGCCGATGTTCAACTTGGCGAACGTTTGAGCCGCGGGGGAATACTGGTGCAAGACCTAAGCGCAGGACTGATAACGGCTGAGGAAGCAAAGGACACGCTGAATGTAGCCATCGTCATCGAAAGCGAAGTGGTGCGGACCGGGATGGAGACCGTGCTGCGCAAGCTGCCGGATGTGCGGACCGTACGAGCGCTCCCGCTGGACGCCGCGTCGATGGCGGTGGCCGCCGAGGACTACGACGTGCTGATCGTCGCCGCGGAACAGTGGGGACTGCTCGGCGAGTTCGACGAGAGGCAGCGCGACGGACTGCCGCCCGTCCTGGTGCTGGGGGACGACCTGTACGACCGCAACGGCGCCGACTTCGCCTCCCTGCCCGCCGACGGATTCCTTCCGCTCGACTCCCTCTCCGCCCGCGCGCTGGAGAACGCCCTGCAGCGGCTGGCCATGGGCGAGGTGCCCATGCCGGCCTCGCTCGCCAAGCGTCTGCTGATGAGCAACCGCAGCCGGCGCAGGGACGCGGAGCCGGTCACGATCCCGCTGACTCCACGGGAGACCGAGACCCTGCTGCTCCTGGCCGACGGGCTGAGCAACAAGCAGGTGGCCCGCTGCCTCGGCATATCCGCGCACGGTGCGAAGCGCCTGGTCGGCTCCATCCTGCTGAAGCTGGGGGCGCCGAACCGGACAGCCGCGGTCATCACCGCGCTCAGGATCGGGCTGCTCTGACAGCGGGAAGCACGCACCGCGTTTCCACCTCCCGGCACTCGGCGCTCTCCGACGCCCGCCAAACTACGCGGGCTCGCCGGGTGCCGGGAGTGTCAACGGCGCGCACCAGGCGCCGGACGCGTTGACATACCCGAACGGTCCGCTTGTGAGGGCCCGGCACCCGCGGCTACTCCTGAAGGGTCGTTCCCCTCTCACCGGAAGGCCGCGTTCCCATGCTGCGCACCATGATGAAGTCCAAGATCCACCGAGCCACCGTCACCCAGTCCGACCTGCACTACGTCGGCTCGCTGACCATCGACGCGGACCTGCTGGAAGCGGCCGACATCCTGCCCGGTGAGAAGGTCGACATCGTCGACGTCAACAACGGCGCCCGGCTGTCGACCTACACCATCGAGGGAGCCCGCGGCAGCGGGGTCATCGGCGTCAACGGCGCGGCGGCGCGGCTGGTCTCCCCCGGAGACCTGGTGATCATCGTCGCCTACGCCACCGTCCCGGACGCCGAGGCCCGAGACCTGCGCCCGCGTGTGCTCTTCGTCGACGAGCACAACCGCGTCGCGGATCAGGGCACCGACCCGGCCCACGCCCCGGCGCAGCCCCTCCTGCGCGGCGACGCCCTGCACACCGGTGCCTGACCCGCTTCCCGCGGGGGCACGGCCGCGAAGCCGGACGCCGGCCGCCCGGCCCCCGGGCCGCCTCCGGCCGGTACGCCGTATGCCGGGAGCCGCCGGTTCCGCGCGGAGCGCGGAGGCCGCGGTGGCGGTGCTCCCGTCCCACCGCCGCGCACTCCTTCGCCGAGGCCGGCGGAGACCGGCCAGGACGAGCCGTACCGCGAGGTCCGCCTCGGCTTACCGGCGCGGGTCCGGGACCCGGAGCGTCAGGTCCGGCCGTCGTTCCCCGGGCAGCGCTAGCGGCCCATCCTGTGCACCGGCGGCTGCGGGGCGGGCCGGGTGCGGGACAGCTTCGCGGCCGTGCCGCGGGCCTTCTCGAAGGCCGTGACCGGATCCCCGCCCCTACGCCAGGGTTCGGCGCCGCACCACGGTCCGATCAGGCGGAACTGCTCCAGGGCCGGCGCGTACATCATCGACCGGAGCATGTGGTGGGCCAGCAGGTGGCGCAGGGCCGGCAGGCGCTCGTCGTCGGGCGCGACCCGGTCGAACGAGGCGGCGACCTGCTTCAGCACGCTCCTCGCCATCGGTGTGACGGCCGGCGCGCCGACGGCGGACCGCTCGGCCAGCTCGTTCAGCGCGTGGAGGTAGATCCCGGCCAGCGGACTGCCGGGCGGGGCCTTGCGGACCGCCTGGCGGGCGAACCGCATCATCCGCCGGTCGCTGCCGAACCACTTCGCGCACCAGTACTGGAGGGCCTGCCAGTGGCCCTCGTAGTGGTGGGGGGCCCGGGCGACGAGCCCTTCCCACAGCGGCTCGAACTGCGCGTGGCGGTACTGGGCTCCGCGCGCCGCCGTGACCATCACGACCCACGGGCCCGGGTTCGCGGGGTCGAGCAGCGCCGCCCGCCGCGCCTCCTCGATCGCGGCCGGCAGCATGGCACGGAAGCGGTTCATGTCAGAGGCGTCGACCTCGTGGGCATAGCCGCTTCCCCGGATCTCCCAGGCGCGGTGGACCATGAGGCTCGCGTGCAGGGTGGCCGCGTCGCAGTTCCCGGGCTCGGCGGCGCGCCAGGCGTCGAGCCAGGCGTCGTCCTCCCGGGCGACCTGCTGCAGCAGCTCCAGCCGGTCCCAGCGCTCGTCCCAGTCCTCGCCCGCCGCCCGGACGTACCGCTCGGCGGACCGCCAGTCCCCTTCCCACGCGGCGTTGGCGACGGTCTGCCGCTCCTCCGTGCGGTGCGCCGGAGGGGGCGGGCCGGGACGCCGCGAGTCGAGCTGCTCACGGGGCGGCAGACCGTAGTCGGAGGCCACGAAGTGCTCTCCGCCGCGGCGAGGGGCGACGAACAGCCGGTGCAGGACGACGAGGAGCACGCCGAGCACGACGGCGAGGATGAGGGTCACACCGGGGGATCATTCACGAGCCCGTCACGCTTCGCAACAGTCAAGGCCAACGATAAGGCGAGGTCACAGGGGGGCACCGGTCCGCGCCCACTTCGGGCGCGTGTACCGGTGACCGTCAGCGATCGGACCGGCCCCGGGCAGGGGACCGGGCGCCGTGCCTCAGCCCTCTGCGTGGTCCGGGGGCGCGGAGGGCGGCGGAACGGCTCTCGCGGACGGATGTGCGAATGTCAGTCGCGCGTGATAGTCACTACCTCCACGAGGGGGGTGATCACTTGCCTCCCTGTGAGAGACACAAGGGGTGGGGACGATGGCGTTGCTCCGTGATCGGGGGCTCACGCTGGGACGGTGGACCGGCCGTCCCGGGGCGCGGCTGGAGAGGGACTCCGGCGATCCGGACGTGGCGCGGATGCGCGCGGCCGCCGCCGCGGCGGACTGGCCCGCCGTGCGGGACCTGCTGGAGGCGCGACCGGAGAGCGAGGACCGTACGGGGCTCCTGTGGGCCGTCGGCGAGACGGCCGGGGTGGAGCGCTGGATCACCGACGTGCTGACGGCGGAGCCGGAGTCGGCGCTCGCGCGGACCGTCGCGGGCATACGGTACGTCAGCTGGGGCTGGGAGGCCCGGACCGCGGCCCGCGCCAAGGACGTCTCACGCTCCCAGTTCGAGCTGTTCCACTCCCGGCTGCGCCAGGCCGAGGAATGGCTGTACGAGGCCGCCGAGCTCGAGCCGGACTGGACGTCGCCCTGGTACGTCCTCCAGGTCACCGGCCGCGGCCTGGAGGTGGGGCAGGTCACGGCGCGCCGCCGGTTCGAGGCGACCGTGCGCCGGCACCCGTACCACCTGGGCGCGCACACGCAGCGGTTGCAGCAGATCTGCGAGAAGTGGGGCGGGTCGCACGAGGAGATGCACGCGTTCGCCCGCGAGTCCGTGTTCACGGCCCCCGGCGGCACGCCACTGGGCCGGCTGGTGCCGGACGCGCACATCGAGGAGTGGCTGTCGCTCGACTCGGGGCCCGACGCCGCGTACATGCGGCGGCCCGAGGTGGCGCAGTCGCTGCGGCAGGCGGCGGACCACTCGTACCGGCATCCGGACTTCGTGCACGAGGGCCCGTGGCTCGGGCTGCTGAACAGCTTCGCGATGGCGTTCTCACTGGCCGGCGACCGGACCGGCGCGCGGGAGTGCTTCCAGGCCACGCAGGGGCGTGTCACCGAGTCCCCGTGGGACTACCTGAACGCCTCCGACCCGGTCGCGGCCTACCGCAAGCACCGTTCGGCCGCCGGGCGCTGACCCGCGGGGCGTGTACGCCGAGACGGGCGCCGCGCCCGACCCCGCCCTTTCGCCCGCCCCCCTTTCCGCCCGTCCTCCCGTCCGTGCCGTCCGCCGGCGCGGACGCGCCAGTGAAGGATTCCCGTCCGGTGTCCCCTTCCGAGACCGCCCACACCTTCCAGGTCGACCTGCGCGGCCTGGTCGACCTGCTCTCCCACCACCTCTACTCCAGTCCCCGCGTCTATCTGCGCGAGCTGCTGCAGAACGCCGTGGACGCCATCACCGCCCGTCAGGCCATCGCCCCGGACGCTCCCGGCACGATCACCGTGCGCACCGGGGACACGCTCACCGTCACGGACACCGGCATCGGACTGACCGAGGCCGACGTCCACCGCTTCCTCGCCACCATCGGCCGCAGCTCCAAGCGGACCGCCGAGGGCGCCCTGGACGGCGCCGGACTCGAGTCGGCCCGCGGCGAGTTCATCGGCCAGTTCGGCATCGGTCTGCTGGCCTGCTTCGTCGTCGCCGACGAGATCACCGTGCTCAGCCGGTCCGCGGCCGACCCCGCGGCGCCCGCCGTCGAGTGGCGCGGCCACTCCGACGGCCGGTACACGATCCGTACGCTGCCGTCCTCGGCGGTACCGGAGCCGGGCACCACCGTGCGGCTCGTGCCCCGGGCCGACAACGCCGAGTGGACCCGCCCGCGGCAGGTCGTCGACCTGGCCCGGCACTACGGCAGCCTGCTGCGGCACGAGGTCACCGTCGTGGACCCGCACGGCGGGAGGGAGCGGATCAACGACACTCCGCCGTGGGAGCGGACCCACCGCTCCCCGCTCGCCCGCCGCGAGGCGCTGACCGCGTACTGCCGCGACCGGTTCGACTTCACCCCGCTCGACACCATCGAGCTGGACCTCGCGGCGGCCGGGCTGCGCGGTGTCGCGTACGTGCTGCCGACGGCCGTGAGCCCGGCGCAGCGCGCCGGTCACCGGGTGCACCTGAAGGGCATGCTCCTCACCGACCAGGCGCCCGAGCTGCTGCCGGACTGGGCGTTCTTCGTGCGGTGCGTGGTCGACACCACGAGCCTGCGGCCGACGGCCTCGCGCGAGTCACTGTACGAGGACGGCACGCTGTCCGCCGTGAGGGACGCCCTCGGCGACCGGATCCGGGACTGGCTCACCGGGCTCGCGGCCAGCGACCCGGCGCTGCTGCACCGGTTCATCGACATCCACCACCTCGCGGTGAAGGCGCTGGCGCGCTACGACGACGAGCTGCTGCGGGTGGTGCTGCCGTGGCTGCCGTTCGAGACCACCGACGGCAACGTCACGCTGGAGGAGTTCGCGCGCACCCATCCCACGCTGCTGGTCACCCGCAGCGTGGAGGAGTTCCGGCAGGTCGCCCCGATCGCCGCGGCGGCCGGCCTGGGCGTGGTCAACGGCGGCTACACCTACGACCGCGATCTCGTGCACCGGCTGCCGGAGGTCCGTCCCGGCACCTCCGTGAGCGACCTCGACCCGGCCACGGTCACCGCCCACCTGGACGCGGTGGACCCGACGGCCGAACTGCGGGCGGCGGCCTTCCTGGCCGTCGCGCGGGAGACGATCGGCGCGCACGACTGCGACGTCGTGCTGCGCGACTTCCAGCCCGTGACCGCCCCGGCACTGCTGCTCGACAACCGGGAGGCGCGCCACGAGCGGACCCGGTCGAGCCTCGCCGCCGAAAGCGACGGCCTGTGGGCCGACATCCTGGGCTCCCTGCGGCACGACGCGCCGCGCGCCCAGCTGGTCCTGAACCACCTCAACCCCCTGGTGCGGCAGGCGATCACGATCTCCGAGCGCGGTCTCGCCGTCACCACCGCCGAGGCGCTGTACGGGCAGGCCCTGCTGCTCAGCCGCCGCCCGCTGAAGGCGAGCGAGAGCGCCCTGCTGAACCGGGCCTTCATCGGCCTGCTCACCCACGCCATGCACGATCCCGGCACGGACCGGGACGGCTCCGGGACCCGGAAGGACATCTGATGCTGGACACCCCCGAGGCCGTGATGGAGGCGCTGCGTGGGAACCACGACCGCCCGCACGGTCTGCAGCGCACCGTCACCGCCGAGGAACTCGTCGAGGCGGCCGGTCAGTTCGAGAAGCCGGACGTCCTGGTCACCGCTCTGCTGGAGCTGATGTCGGCGTACGAGACGACCGGGGAGTGCCGCAAGTCGCCGGTCGTCTTCGGCCGGCTGCTGAAGCTGTGGGACGAGTCCCCCGAGGCGTTCAGCGAGTGGGAGGCCCATCAGGTCTACTGGCGGTTCAAGTGGGTGGCGACCTCGCTCCTCGACGTGCCCGAGGTGCCGCTGACCTCGGTCCGCGGCTGGATCGACGAGATGCGCCGCCGGTACGAGAAGGCCGGGCACGGCATGCAGCCGGTGGCGGCCATGCGCTACCACGTCGCGGCCCACACGGGCACGCGGGTCGCCGACGCGTACGACCTGTGGGTCACCCGCCCGCGCACCGAGCTGAGCGACTGCGAGGCGTGCGAGACCCGGCACCTGGCCGAGTACCGGCTGGACGGGGGAGACGACGCCGGGGCGCTCGACACGCTGCGGCCGGTGCTCGACGGGGCCGTCGGCTGCGACGAGGAGCCGCAGATGAGCCAGGCGCTGGCGCTCGGGGCGCTGCTGCGCTCCGGCCGGCTCGACGAGGCCCGCTCGCACCACCTGACCGGTTACCGCCGGATCCGCGGCAACACCGGCATGCAGGCGTGGGTCGGCCGGCACCTGGAGTTCTGCGTGCTGTCCCGCAACGAGGGCCGCGGCCTGGAGATCCTCGCCGAGAACCGGCCGCTGTTCGAGGCGACCGGCGCTCCACTGGCCCACCTCGACTTCCTGACCGGTGTCGAGCTGCTGCTCGCCCGGATCGCCGAGGACGGGCACGCCGACACGGTCGTCGCCGGCCCGCCGGGACGGAGCTGGACGGCGGACGCCCTGCTCGCGCACGTCCGCGCCGAGGCGGACCGGCTGACGGCGGCGTTCGACGCCCGCAACGGCACGACGGCGGTCGGGGACCGTCGCCGGCGCCGCCTGGCGCAGCGTCCCCTGCTCGACGCGCCGCTGCCGCTGGGACTGCGGACCTCCGTGGCCCGGACGGCGGACGGGGCCGCCCCGGTGCCGGCGCCCCCCGCCGGCGCTTCCGCCGCCGTCGCGATCCCCGGGGACTTCGTCGAGCTGGTGCGCGAGGCGCGGCGGATGGCGAGCGCGGGGCACCCCGGGGACACCCGGCTGTGGACCCGGATCGCCGAGCGGCTGGCCGACGGCAGCGCGGTGCACGACGGCGTGCTCGGCCCGGAGGACCTGCTGCGGGCGGAGCTCGCCGAGCAGCGCGCGGGTGAACTGGCGATGGCGGACCGTGACGACGAGGCCTGCGCGGAGCTGCGGCGCGCCGCGGAGCTGTACGAGCGGGTCGGCATGCCCTGGCAGGCGCTGTCGGCGCGGGCCCGCGCCCTCGGCTGGACGAACCCGCCGTCCGACGGGGAGGGCGAGCCCGCCGAGGGCGTCCCGCGGCTGGACTCCGACGGGATCCGGGACGCCCTCGACGGACTCCTCGGCGAGGCCGAACGGCTGTGCGCCGACGTCCCGTTCACGGCGGAGGCCCTCGGGGCGGCGGAGGCCGCGGCCTGCGACGACCTGGAGCGGGAGCGCAAGCTGGCGTACCTGACGGTGTACTACGCGCGCGCGTACGCGGCCTACCGGGAGCTGGGACGCGGTGGCCGGGAGCCCTCCCCGGGAGCCGTCGAGCGGTTCGAGGCGTGCGTCCAGGCCCTGCACGGCGAGGCGGAGCGGCTGGCCGTACCCCATCAGGTCGCCAACGCACGGCAGTTCGCCGCGGACGCGGCGGGCCGCCTCGGCGACCTCGCGCGCGCCGAGGAGGGGCTGCGCGCCGCGCTGAAGGACCTGGAGGCCGCCGGTCGGCCGTGGCGCGCTTCGCGCCCGCGCGTCCTGCTCGCCCAGATCCTGATGGCGCGGGAGCGACCGCAGGAGGCGGTGGAGCTGCTGCACCGGGCGATCGCGGACGCCGTGCGGTACGACGACGCGGACTTCCCGATGGCGCCGACGTACGCGATGCTCGGCCACGCGGCCTCGCACACGGGCGACCACGCGGGCGCGGTGCGCCATCTGGCGGAGGCGGCCGCGCGGTTCGACCAGTCCGGGGAGCCCGTGGAGGCGGCGGACGCGCGGCTGCAGCTGGTCGACGTCCTGATGCGGACGGGCCGTCAGGCCGACGCGGTCGCGGTCCTGGAGTCGCTGGTCGCCGACGAGACGGCGGCCGCGCTCGACGCGCGGATGGTCGCCCAGGCGCGGCTGTCGCTGGCCCGCGGGCTGCGGGAACTGGAGGAGTACCTGCCCTCGGCCGAGGAGTTCCTGCGGCTGGCGGATGCCGTCTCCGACTGGGAGGACGACGCCCCCGTCCAGACCATGGTGACCGCCGAGACGGCCGTGGCGCTGGCGCTGGCCGACCGCTGGGACGCCGCGGGCACGGCGTACGAGCGGGCGCTGGCGGCGCACGCGAAGGCGCCGGACCCGTCCGTGCTCACGCACATGATGTGCGAGTTCGCGCGCCTGGTCATGAAGGCGCGGGGCGCCGAGGGCCTGGAGACGGCGCTGAGGCACCTCGCCGAGGCGGATGCGCTGACGGCGTCCGTGCCGCAGGACACGGAGGGCTTCGTGCCCTGGTTCGAGCGGGGCGCCGTGCACTACCGCCGGGGCCGCGTCCTGGCGGACGCCGAGCGGTTCGAGGAGGCCCTGGCCGAGATGGAGGCCGCCGTCGCCGCCCACGAACAGGGCGGCGAGGAGGGCGAGTCGGCGCGTGCCGAGGCGGTCCGGGTCGCCGCGCTGATCGAGGGCAACGCGCTGGGCCGGTTCAGGGAGTCCATCGCCCGGCTGACGACGGCGTCGGCACGCTGCCGGCGGTCCGGCCTCCCGGAGGCGGCGCAGATCCTCGACGCCCTGCGGCAGGACCACATGTCGCGGCTGACGGAAGGCCGTTGAGTCCTCGCCGCGACCACGGCCCCGGGCCCGGCCGTCCCGCACGGCCGGGCCCGGGGCGCGTCGCGGCCGAAGCCCCGCGGAGCGACGGGGGTCCGGCACGGGGGCGAACCCCTGCGAGGCCGACCCCCCGCGTGTCGCTGGAGGCCGGGGGAGCAGGTCCTCGCGTCTCGCAGGAGGTGGGCGGACCCCGACCGGGACGACCCGCACCGGCACGTGCGGCCGGGCTTCCCGGACGGCGGCGCCGGTGGGCGTCCGGTGCCCGGCCGTCGGCCCCGCGGACGGCCGGCCGGGGGAGCCCCCGCACGGCCGGGGCGCCGGAGGGCGCGGTCGTGTTCCGGGGGTGTCAGGCGCCCGCCCTCCGCTTGTTCCACACGTCGAAGCCGACCGCCGCCAGCAGCACGAGGCCCTTGATGACCTGCTGCCAGTCGGTGCCCACGCCGACGAGGTTCATGCCGTTGTTGAGCACGCCGAGGACCAGGCCGCCGACGATGGCTCCCAGGACGGTGCCCACGCCCCCGCTCATCGACGCCCCGCCGATGAACGCGGCGGCGATGGCCTCGAGTTCGAAGGTCACGCCGGCCTTCGGCGAGGCCGCGTTGAAGCGCGCCGCGAAGACGAGCCCGGCGAGCGCCGCGAGCATCCCCATGTTGAGGAAGACCGCGAAGGTCACCTTCCGGTCCTTGACCCCGGACAGTTTCGCGGCGGCCAGGTTGCCGCCGATCGCGTACACATGGCGGCCGATGACCGCGTTGCGCATCACGTAGCCGAAGCAGACCAGCAGCGCGGCCAGGATCAGGAGGACCACGGGGGCGCCCTTGTAGCTGGCGAGCAGCAGGGTGGTGACCAGGACCGCGGCGGCCAGGGACGTCACCTTGAGCGCGAACAGGCCGGCGGGGAGCGTCTCCAGGGCGAACTCCCGCTGCCGGCGCCGGTCCCGCGCCTCCCGGTAGACCACGTAGGCGATCAGGGCCGCGCCGAGGAGCAGGGTCGGGTTGTGGTAGTCGGTCCGCGGCCCCGCCTCCGGCAGGAAGCCGTTGGCGATCTTCTGCAGTCCGTCCGGGAAGGGGCCGAGCGTCTGGCCCTTGAGGAAGATCTCCGTGAGCCCGCGGAACAGCAGCATGCCCGCGAGGGTCACGATGAACGACGGTATGCCGACGTACGCGATGAAGAAGCCCTGCAGCGCCCCGGCGGCGGCTCCGAGCAGCAGGGTGAGGAGCACCGCGACGGGCCAGGCGACCCGGTGCTCGACCATGAGCACCGCCCCGACGCCGCCGACCAGGGCCATCAGGGAGCCCACCGACAGGTCGATGTGCCCGGAGACGATGACGATCATCATGCCGATGGCCAGGATGAGGATGTAGCTGTTCTGCAGCACCAGGTTGGAGACGTTGCGCGGCAGCAGGAGGTCGCCGCCCGTCCAGATCTGGAACAGGAGCACGATCAGGCCGAGTGCGAAGAGCATTCCGTACTGGCGCGTGTTCCGCCGGACGCCGTCCAGCAGGATCCGGGCCACCGGTGCCCCCGCGGCCGGGGGCCCGCCGGCCGGATGCGGTGGGGCGGTGGTCTTCGTGGCGGCTTCGCTGCTCATGCCTGGTGTCCTTCGCTGGGGGTGGGGTCCGCGCGGACCGCCGGGGGTGCGGGGGTGTCCTGTGTCATGTGCCGCATCAGCACTTCCTGGGTGGCGTCGGCGCGGACGACCCCGGCGGTGAGCCGTCCCGCGGCCATGGTGTGGATGCGGTCGCACAGACCGAGCAGTTCGGGCAGTTCGGAGGAGATGAGGAGGATCGCCTTGCCCTCGGCGGCGAGCCGGTCGATCACGGTGTAGATCTCGTACTTGGCGCCGACGTCGACCCCGCGCGTGGGCTCGTCGAGGATGAGGACGTCCGGTCCGGCGAGGATCCACTTGGCGAGGACGACCTTCTGCTGGTTGCCGCCGGAGAGGCGGCCGACCGGCTCGAGGACGCTCGGGGCCTTGATGTTCATGCTGCGCCGGTACCGCTCGGCGACCCTGCGCTCCTCGTGCCCGTCCACGACGCCGCGGCGGGCGAGGGCGCCGAGGGAGGCGAGCGAGATGTTCCGGCTCACGGAGTCCCCGAGGTCGAGCCCGTAGCGCTTGCGGTCCTCGGTGACGTACGCGATGCCGTGCGCCACCGCCTCGGGGACCGTCCGCGTCCGCACCTCGCGGCCGTCCCTGAGGACGGTGCCCCGCTCGTAGCGGCCGTAGGAGCGGCCGAAGACGCTCATGGCGAGTTCGGTCCGGCCGGCCCCCATGAGTCCCGCGAGGCCGACGATCTCCCCGCGGCGGACCTGGAGCGACACCCCGTCGACGACCCTGCGGCCGCGGTCGAGCGGGTGGCGCACGGTCCAGTCCCGGATCTCCAGGGCGGGCTCGGCGCCGGCCGGGCCGGCGTACGGGGTGCGGGCGGGGAAGCGGCTGTCGAGGTCGCGTCCCACCATGCCGCGGATGATGCGCTCCTCGGTGGTGGCGGGGTCCCTGACGTCGAGGGTCTCGATGGAGCGGCCGTCGCGCAGGATGGTGACGGAGTCGGCGATCGCGGCGATCTCGTTCAGCTTGTGCGAGATGATGATCGAGGTGACGCCCTGGCCCCGCAGCTCCCGCATCAGACGCAGCAGCTTCGCGCTGTCCTCGTCGTTGAGCGCCGCGGTGGGTTCGTCGAGGATCAGCAGCCGGACGTCCTTCGCCAGGGCCTTGGCGATCTCCACGAGCTGCTGCTTGCCGACCCCGATGTCGGCGACCCGGGTCTCGGGGTGCTCGTCGAGCCCGACCCGCCTGAGCAGCCCGGACGCCCGGCGCAGCGCCTCGCGCCAGTCGATGGTCCCCCGCCGTGCGGGCTCGTTGCCGAGGAAGACGTTCTCGGCGATCGACAGGTGGGGGACGAGCGCGAGCTCCTGGTGGATGATGACGATGCCGCGCTCCTCGCTGGCCCTGACGTCCCTGAAGCGGCAGGGCTCGCCGTCGAAGAGGATCTCGCCCTCGTAGGTGCCGTGCGGGTGGACGCCGGACAGGACCTTCATGAGGGTCGACTTCCCGGCACCGTTCTCCCCGCACAGGGCGTGCACCTCGCCGCGCCGCACGGACAGGGTCACGTCGGAGAGCGCCCTGACCCCGGGGAAGGTCTTGACGATGGACCGCATCTCGAGGACGGGACCGGACGGAGCGGGGGAGGGCGGGGCGGGAGTGCCGGGGGACGGGGGCGGGACGGGAGCGTCCGGAGAGCGGGGCGCGGCGGGGGTCACCGCAGCGCCTCGGCGTCGATGTAGCCGGAGTCGACCAGGACCTTCCGGTAGTTCGACTTGTCGACGCTCACCGGGTCGAGCAGCAGGGCGGGCACCACCTTCTCGCCGTTGTGGTAGGTGGTGTCGTCGTTGGTCTCGGGCCTCTCGCCGGCGAGGACGGCGCTCACCATGCCGGCGGCGACCCGGGCGAGCGCCCGGGTGTCCTTGTAGACGGTCTGGGTCTGCCGGCCGGCGATGATCGACTTCACGGAGGCGACCTCCGCGTCCTGCCCGGTGACGATCGGCAGGGGCTTGGCGGCGCTTCCGTAGTCGTCGGACCGCAGGGCGGACAGGATGCCGATGGAGATGCCGTCGTAGGGGGAGAGCACGGCGTCCACGCGGGCCGTGGCGTACGCGGAGGTGAGCAGGTCGTCCATGCGCTTCTGCGCCGTCCCGCCGTCCCACCGCAGGGTGGTCACCTGGTTGAGCCGGGTCTGGCCGGAGCGCACGACCAGCCGCCCGCTGTCGAGATAGGGCTTCAGCACCTTCATGGCGCCGTCGAAGAAGTACCTGGTGTTGTTGTCGTCGTTGGACCCGGCGAACAGCTCGATGTTGAAGGGGCCCTTCTTCGCGCCCGTCCTCAGCCCCAGCTTCTCGACGATGTACGCGGCCTGGAGTTCGCCGACCTTCTCGTTGTCGAAGGAGGCGTAGTAGTCGACGTGCGGGGAGCCCAGGATGAGCCGGTCGTAGGAGATGACCGGGATGCGGGCGTCCGCCGCCTGCCGCAGGACGTTGGACAGCGCCTCGCCGTTGATGGCGGCCACGACCAGGGCGTCGACGCCCTGGGTGATCATGTTCTCGATCTGGGCGACCTGCTGGTCGGGGTCGTCCTCGCCGTAGCTCAGGATCGTGGAGAAGCCGGCCTTCTCCAGGCTCGCGGTCATGTTCCGGCCGTCGGCGATCCACCTCTCGGAGGACTTGGTGGGCATGGCGATGCCGACGGTCGGGTCCTTCTCGTCCTTCGACTCGCTCCCTCCCTCGGCGCTTCGCCCGCAGGCGCTCAGGAGCAGGGCACAACCGGTGGTCACGGCCAGGAGGGCGGACAAGGATCGGAACTTCTTCATGGGAGGCACCTGGCAATCCCGTCGTCGAGGGCGGCTCGGACCGGGGACGGGCTCGACGGCGGCGCGTGTCCCCGCACCACCGGGACGGCACCGTTCCGGCTGGGTGGCCGGAGCGTCGGAGCCCCGGTCGAGCTAGATTGTTAGCGCTCACAACGGGGTGATACAAGAGGCGCTAAGGTTTTTCCCGTATCGACGCGAGCCGTGAGCACGGGGAAGGGAGGCGAAGGTGGCACATCCCGCGCACGACGTCCGCCCGCCGACGATGGCCGACGTCGCACGGGAGGCGGGGGTCTCCCACCAGACCGTCTCCCGCGTGCTGAGCGGCCACCCCAACGTGCGCGCGGTCACCCGGGAGCAGGTCACCCTGGCCATCGAACGGCTCGGCTACCGCCGCAACCCCGCCGCGCGCGCCCTCGTGACGCGCCGTACGAGGACGCTGGGGGTCATCGCCGTCAACACCGCCCTGTACGGCCCCGCCAGCACCCTGACCGGTCTGGAGGAGGCGGCCCGCGAGGAGGGCTACCTCGTCTCGACCGTCAGTCTGCGCACCGGAGGGGGGCAGGGTCTCAAGGACGCCGTCGACCACCTGGCGGCCTGGGGCGTCGAGGGCGTCGTGGCCATCACCCCGCAGCGCTCGCACGTGCAGGCGCTCGCCGAGCTGGACGCGCCCTTCCCCGTCGTCACCGTGGAGGGCGGCCACCAGTTCGACCTGCCCGGTGTCTCCCTCGACCAGGAGCTCGGCGCCCGCATGGTCACCGAGCACCTGCTCGCCGCCGGGCACGCCAACGTCTGGCACGTGGCGGGCCCGGGGGACTGGCTGGAGAGCGAGGCCCGTACCGCGGGATGGCGCGCCGTCCTGGAGGAGAGCGGCATCCGGCCGCCGCGCGTCCTGACGGGGGACTGGAGCCCCCTGTCCGGCTACCGGGCGGGGCAGGAGCTGGCCGGACTCGCCCTGGCCCGTCCCGGGACGGCCCCGGTCACGGCCGTCTTCGTCGCCAACGACCAGATGGCGCTCGGCGTCCTGCGGGCGCTGCGCGAGGGCGGGATCCGCACCCCGGCGCAGGTGGCCGTCGCCGGTTTCGACGACATCCCGGAGGCCGAGTTCTTCCCGCCGCCGCTGACCACCGTCCGCCAGGACTTCGCCGCCATCGGGCGCCGGAGCATCGGCCTCCTGGTGGACCACATCGAGGGGCGCGCCCGGAAGGCCGAGCACCTCCTGGTGGAACCGCAGCTCATCATGCGCGCGAGCACCCGCCCGCCGGGCGAGGCCTGACGTACGGGGGCGGACTTCGCCGCCCCCTGGCCGCTGGTGCGGGCCGCTGCCGGCCGCCGCGGCGGCCGGTGTCCGGCGGGCGGGCGCCGGGTCCGGTCCGTCCGCGCCGTCACCTCCGCCGACCGGTCCGCCCCCTCGCCCGGCCGGTCCCGCCCCGCACGCCGTCGCCCGCCCCGCACGCCGTCGCTCGCCCCGCACGCCGTCGCTCGCCCCGCACGCCGTCGCTCGCCCCGCACGCCGTCGCTCGCCCCGCACGCCGTCGCTCGCCCCGCACGCCGTCGCCCGCCCCGCACGCCGTCGCTCGCCCCGCACGCCGTCGCTCGCCCCGCACGCCGTCGCTCGCCCCGCACGCCGTCGCTCGCCCCGCACGCCGTCGCCCGCCCCGCACGCCGTCGCCCGCCCCGCCGCCCGTGCCGTGCCGTCCGCCCCCCGGACTCGCCTGCGAACCGGCGCCTCCCGCACCCCGACCCCGCTTCCCGCCCCTTCTCCCGCGCCGCCCGCCCCGCTGTCTCCCGCGCCGGACCGGCGACGTCCTCCGTGCGCCAGGCGGCCCGCCCTCCCGCCCGCGCGGAGGCGACCGCCCGCCTCCGGGGCCGTCTTCACCGAACGCACCACGACGGAACTGCTTCCCGCTCTTGCCCGACAGGATTGTGAGCGCTAACAATCAGAGGGCTCCTCTGCCACGCCCATGACGAGAGAGACGGCGAACGTGACCCCACACGCCCCTTCCGGCCCAGCGGCCCGGCGCCATCCCGAGGCCTGCACCATCGGAGTCGACTTCGGCACCCTGTCCGGGCGCGCCGTCGTGGTCAGGGTCCGGGACGGCGCGGAGCTCGGTTCGTCGGTCCACGAGTACCGCCACGCCGTCATCGAGGACCGCCTTCCCGCCGGCGGGGCACCCCTGCCCCCCGACTGGGCCCTTCAGCACCCCGAGGACTGGCGCGAGGTCCTGCGCACCGCCGTTCCGGCGGCGCTCGCCGACGCCGGGGTCGACCCCGCCCGCGTCATCGGTATCGCCACCGACTTCACCTCGTGCACGGTCCTGCCCACCACCACCGACGGCACCCCGCTGGCCCTGACGCCCGAATGGGCCGGCCGCCCGCACGCCTGGCCCAAGCTGTGGAAGCACCACGCGGCCCAGGAGCAGGCCGACCGCATCAACGCCCTCGCCCACGCCCACGGCGAGAAGTGGATCGCCCGGTACGGCGGCAGGATCTCCTCCGAGTGGCAGTACGCGAAGGCCCTCCAGGTCCTGGAGGAGGACCCGGCCGTCTACGCCGCCTGCGCCCGCTGGATCGAGGCGGCCGACTGGATCGTCTGGCAGCTCACCGGCACCGAGTCCCGCAACACCTGCACCGCCGGCTACAAGGGCATCCGCCAGGACGGCGCCTACCCCTCGCCCGGCTTCCTCGCCCGCCTGCACCCGGAGTTCGCCGACTTCCCCGCCACACGCCTGGAGCACCCGCTGTCGCCCCTGGGCTCCCGTGCCGGCGGGCTGAGCGGCCGGGCCGCACGCTGGACCGGCCTCCCCGAAGGCACCGCCGTCGCCGTCGGCAACGTCGACGCCCACGTGGCCGCGGCCGCGGCGGGCGCCGTCGAGAACGGCCGGATGCTCGCCATCATGGGCACCTCCACCTGCCACGTCCTCAACGGAGCCGTACTCGCCGAGATCCCCGGCATCTGCGGGGTCGTCGACGGCGGCATCGTCGAGGGCGCCTACGGCTACGAGGCCGGCCAGAGCGCGGTGGGCGACATCTTCGCCTGGTGGCTCCGCCAGGGCGTCCCGGACCACTACCGCGCCGAGGCCGCCGCGACCGGCGAGGACCTGCACCAGCTCCTGACCCGCAAGGCCGCCGGCCAGCCGGTCGGCGCGCACGGCCTGGTCGCCCTGGACTGGTTGAACGGCAACCGCACCCCCCTGGTCGACCACCACCTCTCCGGGGTCGTCGCCGGACTCACCCTCGGCACCCGGCCCGAGGACGTCTACCGGGCCCTGCTCGAATCCACCGCCTACGGCACCCGCATGATCGTCGAGGCCTTCGAGGGCGGCGGGGTCCCCGTCGAGGAGTTCATCGTCACCGGAGGGCTGAAGAAGAACGCCCTGCTCATGCAGATCCACGCCGACGTGCTCCGCCGCCCCGTCTCCGTCGGCACGTCCGACCAGGGACCGGCGCTCGGCTCGGCCATCCACGCCGCCGTCGCCGCGGGCGCCTATCCCGACATCCGGTCCGCCGCCTCCGCGATGGGGAGCGTCCAGCACCACGCGTACGTGCCCGACCCCGCGCGGGCGGACGCCTACGACGCTCTGTTTCGCGAGTACCGCGCCCTGCACGAGCACTTCGGCACCGGCGCTGACCTCCTCCTGCACCGCCTGCGGCGGATACGCAACACCGCACGCGCCGCCACCGCCGGCTGACCCGGTCACCACCCGCGGCGGCCCGCGCCGTCACCGGTCGACGGACCGTCACCGATGCACGGCCGTCACCGATCCACGGCCGTCACCGATCCACGGCCGTCGCCGGTCGACCGCCCGCCGCCCGCCCCTCGACGAAGGCGCCGCCGCCGACCGGCAGGGTGCCGTCGCCGGCCGACCCGAACCACCGCCCGCCGCCCGGGCGCCAGCCCCGCCCGGCCCCTTCCCCCCCGACCTCTCCGCCCCCGTCCCGCACATCCGAGGAGCGCACCCCGACATGACGCCCGACCAGCCCGACCAGCCCGACCAGCCCGACCGGCCCGACCGTGAGATCTGGTTCCTCACCGGCAGCCAGGCCCTCTACGGCGACGACACCCTGGCCCAGGTCGCCGACCAGTCCCGCGCCATCCGCGACACCCTCGCCCGTCATCCGCAGATCACCGTCCGCCTGGTGTGGAAGCCGGTCCTGACCGACGCGGCGGCCATCCGGAGGATCTGCCTGGAGGCGGGCGCCGACGACCGCTGCATCGGCGTGATCGCCTGGATGCACACCTTCTCCCCGGCCAAGATGTGGATCGCCGGCCTCGACGCCCTGAGCAAGCCCCTGCTCCACCTGCACACCCAGGCCAACCTCCGGCTGCCCTGGTCCACCATCGACATGGACTTCATGAACCTGAACCAGGCCGCCCACGGCGACCGCGAGTTCGGCTTCGTGCAGACCCGCCTGGGCGTCGCCCGCAAGACCGTGGCCGGTCACGTGTCCACCCCCGGCGTCGTCGACCGCGTCGCCGGATGGGCCCGCGCCGCCGTCGGCCGGTCCGAGCTCGCCACCCTCAGGCTCGCCCGGTTCGGTGACAACATGCGCGACGTCGCCGTCACCGAGGGGGACAAGGTCGAGGCGCAGCTGCGGTTCGGGGTCTCGGTCAACACCTACGGCGTCAACGACCTCGTCGCCGCGGTCGAGGCCGCACCCGAGAGGGCCGTCTCCGCCCTCGTCGAGGAGTACCAGGACCTGTACACCCTCGCCCCCGAGCTGGTGGCGGGCGGCGAGCGCCACGGCTCCCTGCGCTACGCCGCCCGCGTCGAGGCCGGTCTGCGGACGTTCCTCACCGCAGGGGGCTTTCGCGCCTTCACCACCAACTTCGAGGACCTCGGCGGCCTGCGCCAGCTGCCCGGAATCGCCGTGCAGCGCCTGATGGCGGACGGCTACGGCTTCGGAGGCGAGGGGGACTGGAAGACCTCCGCCCTCCTGCGCACCCTGAAGGCGATGGCACACGGCCTGCCGGGCGGCACCTCCTTCATGGAGGACTACACCTACGACCTCGCACCCGGCCGGGAACTCATCCTCGGCGCCCACATGCTGGAGGTCTGCCCCTCCCTCACGACGGCGACGCCGAGCTGCGAGATCCATCCGCTCGGCATCGGCGGGCGCGAGGACCCGGTCCGCCTCGTCTTCGACGCGGACCCCGGTGAGGCCGTCGTCGTCGGACTCGCCGACATGGGCGACCGGTTCCGCCTCGTCGCCAACCGCGTCGACGTCGTCGGCCCGCCCGAGCCGCTGCCCCGGCTCCCCGTCGCCCGGGCCGTCTGGCGGCCCCGCCCCGACCTGCGCACCTCCACCGAGGCGTGGCTCACCGCCGGAGCACCGCACCACACCGTCCTGACCACCGCGCTGGGCGGCGAGGAGCTCGAAGACCTCGCCGAGATGCTGCGGACCGAACTCGCCGTCATCGACGAGGACACCACCATCCGCCGCTTCACGCGCGAGCTGCGCTGGGGCCAGGCGTACCACCGGCTGGCCCAGAGCCTGTGAGCACCCCCTCCACCCCCACCGCCCCCACCGCCCCCTCCACCCCCACCAGGACGGAGCCCCCCTCGTGAACACCGCCGTCTCCAAGGAACTGCGCCGAGAGGTGCTGGAGGCCAACCTCCGCATCCCCCGGGCCGGCCTGGCCACCCTCACGTGGGGCAACGTGAGCGGTGTGGACCGGCAGGCCGGCGTCTTCGTCATCAAGCCGTCGGGTGTGGCCTACGACGTGCTGGGCGAGGAGGACCTGGTCGTCGTCTCCCTGGCCGACGGGAGCGTCGTGGAGGGCCGCCTGCGGCCGTCCACCGACACGGAGACGCACCGGAGCCTCTACCTGGCCTTCCCGTCCATCGGAGGCGTGACCCACACGCACTCCACCCACGCCGTCGCCTTCGCCCAGGCCCGGCGTCCGATACCGGTGCTCGGCACGACCCACGCGGACACCTTCAACGGCCCCGTCCCCGTCACCGAGGCCCTCACCCCCCAGCAGTGCGCCGAGGGCTACGAGTACCACACCGGCCAGGTCATCGTGGACCTGCTGGGCCGCGACGACACCCGGGCCAGGGAGGTCCCCGGGGCCCTGGTCGCCCACCACGGCCCCTTCACCTGGGGGGCCGACGCCACCGCGTCCCTGGAGCACGCCGTCGTCTGCGAGGCGATCGCCGAGATGGCCCTCCACACCATCGCCCTGGGTGCCGTCGAACCGCCGCGGCACGTCCTGGACCGCCACTTCACACGCAAGCACGGCCCCGGCGCCTACTACGGCAACCCTCCCTCCGCCTGACGACGACGCGGCAGGCGGACGCGGCAGGCCACGACGCGGCAGGCCACGACGCAGAGGACCACGACGCAGGGGACCACGAGGGACCACGACGAAGGGGAGCCGGGACGACCCCGGCTCCCCTCATCCCGCCGGGGCGGGTCAGGTGCGGGTCCACCGCTGGTTGCCGCCGTTCCAGCACGAGTAGAGCTGGATCATCGTGCCGTTGGCGGTGCCGCCGGCGGCGGCGTCGAGGCAGAGGCCCGACTGGACGCCGACGATGGAACCGTCGGAGTTCAGGCGCCACTTCTGGTTGTCGCCGCCCCAGCAGCTGTAGATCTGGACCTTGGCGCCGCTCCCGGTGCCGGCGGCGTCCAGGCACTTGTCGCCGTAGACCCTGAGCTCACCCGCGGCGGTGAGGGTCCACTGCTGGTTGGCGCGGTTGTTGCAGTCCCACAGCTGGACCTGGGTCCCGTCGGCCGTGGCGGCGCCGGGCACGTCCAGGCAGCGGCCCGAGGCGACTCCCCTGACCGGCCCGGTGCCGGGGGGCGGGGTCGGCGTGGAGGAGCCGGCGTTGAGCGCGTTGAGCACGGCGGCGTAGGCGGGCTTCTTGCTGCCGTCGCCGTTGAACAGCAGCGGGGTGTGCTCCGCCCGCCAGGAGTCGGTGTCGCGCACCCCCCAGACGGTGATGCCGAGGCAGCGCGGGACGGCCAGGCAGTCGTCGGTCACGTCGGCGTACGTGGCGGGCGAGGCGCCCTGGATGTCGAGTTCGGTGACGGCCACGTCGACGCCGAGGGCCGCGAAGTTCTGGAGGGTGGTGCGGAAGTTGCTGTGGTAGGGGCTGCCGTTGTTGAAGTGCGCCTGGAAGCCGACGCAGTCGATGGGCACGCCCCGCTGCTTGAAGTCCCGGACCATGGCGTACATGGCCTGGGTCTTGGCCCAGGTCCAGTTCTCGACGTTGTAGTCGTTGTAGCAGAGCTTGGCGGACGGGTCGGCGGCGCGTGCGGTGCGGAAGGCGACCTCGATCCAGTCGTTGCCGGTGCGCTGCAGGTTGGAGTCGCGCCGGGCGCCCGAGCTGCCGTCGGCGAAGGCCTCGTTCACGACGTCCCACTGGCTGATCTTGCCCTTGTAGTGGCCCATGACGCCGTTGATGTGGTTGATCATGGCCTGGCGCAGCGCGCCGCCGCTGAGCTGCTGCATCCATCCGGGCTGCTGGGAGTGCCAGGCCAGGGTGTGGCCGCGTACCTGCTTGCCGTTGCGGACCGCCCAGTCGTAGACGCGGTCACCGGCGCTGAAGTCGAACCGGCCCTGCTGGGGCTCGGTGGCGTCGATCTTCATCTCGTTCTCGGCCGTCACCGAGTCGAACTCGCGGCTCGCGATCGTCGTGTACGTCGAGTCGTTGAGCCTCCCCGAGGCGATGGCGGTGCCGAAGTACCGGCCGCTCTGCTTCGCCGCGGCGCCGAGCGTGGTCTCGGCCGCCTGCGCGGCCGGCGGCGCCGTCAGCACGGACGTGGCGGCGAGAGCGGTGACGATCAGCGCCGCGTACAGGCCGCCGGCTTTCCGCCGGACGGCGGGCGGGAAAAGGGTGGGTGAACGCATGGGCGAGCCTTTCCTGGGCGGAAGGAGTGAAAGGAGCGAGGAAGTCCGAGCGCGGCGGGAGCGTTCCGTCTCCGCGGTGCCGGTGTCCACGGGGGAAAGGCGCGTATCGCCAGGACGGAAAGAAATCCACGGCCGGCGCCGTGGCGCGCCGGGAAAAGGAGCGGAGCCGCCTCGGGATTCAGTCTGGAAACACCGCAGGGACATGTCAAGAGTTTCGAAGGTGTTTCGACGAGGTCACCTCTCCGCGGAGATCCGGCACGGCATTCCGGAAGGACGCCCCCATCGAAAGGTGACCGAATGCGAGCGCCCCTGGTCTGCGTGGACAGTGCGGCCCGGGGCGAAACCGGGTCCCCGCGCGGCATTCCCCGCCGTCCCGCGCACCGGGCTTCCGGCACCCTCTCCGCCGGGCGGGCCGGGGGAGGGGGCGACCGAAAGCGTCCGCCACTTCCGGCCGTTTCCCCCGCGCGTGACCGAGGACCGCTCCGGGACAATCCCCGCGAGCGGATGCTTTCCGCGGGAAGGTGTCTCCGCGGGGCCGGTCACGCGTCAATTCCGAGTGGCCGGCCGCGGAAATCCGGGAGCGTGGCCGCGCTCGCGATCCGCGCGGGCACCCGACCGCTCGGCGGTGCTTCTCCCGGTCACCGCCGGCTCGGATACCCGACGTGGAACCACGGGAAGTGGGCGTGGTTGCCGGACGGGCGGCCGTTGGAGGTGGCGTAGAGGCCGTGCTGGACGCTGGTGAACAGCGGGGTGAGGAAGCCGGCCTCGACGGTGGCCAGGTCCCGCCAGTCCCCGTCGGGCGCCGCGTGGGCGAAGGTGTGGGTGAGGCCGCGGACGCGGACCCCCAGCCGGACGGGGCCCGGGGGGAGCGCGACGCGGGCCAGGACGTCCGGCCCGCGCTGGAGGCTGAGGCCCTCCGCGGTGCGCAGCAGGAGGAGGTGGGCGTCGTCGTCGAGGACCACGGCCAGACCGGCCTGCTCGCCCGGTGCGGCGGCGGTGAAGCGCAGTTCGGTGGAGACGTCGCAGTCGGGCTGCTCCTGGGGGCGGGCCAGGAGGGAGGGGACGGCGCGTTCGCCCAGGCGTTCCGGGCGGAGCCGGAGGCGGAGCCCGTCGCCGGTCGTCCAGAACCGCGTGCGCGGGGTGCGCAGGGTGCTCCAGTCCGCGGACAGGGTGGCGAAGTCGTCGTGCAGGGGGCGGCGCGGGGCCGTGTGGGCGACGGGGGAGAAGACCGGCCAGCCGTCGTCCCAGGCGACCCGGGCGAGGAAGGTCTCGCGGCCGAGGGCGGAGCCCGGACGCACGCCCAGGAGGACGGCCCGCCAGTCGCCGTGCGGGGTCCGTACCAGGTCGGCGTGGCCGGTGCAGGTGACCGGGCCCTCGGCGGGCGGCAGCAGCGGATTGCCGGGAGCCCCCTCGTAGGGGCCGGTGACGTGCTCGGCGCGGGCGGCGACCACGCTGTGGTCCTCGGCGGTGCCCCCCTCGGCGGTGAGCAGCAGGTAGCCGTCGCCGATCCGGTAGAGGTGCGGGGCCTCCGACCACCGGGCGCCCGGGCGGCTCCCCGACCACAGGACGTGCTCCGGGCCCGTGAGCCGCCGTTCGCCGGGGAGGTACTCGCGCATCCAGATCTCGGTCCGGCCGGCTGCCTCGTCCAGCACCCGGGTCGCGGTGAACCAGGCCCGGCCGTCGCCGGTGGGGCCGTCGTCGAAGAACAGCGACGGGTCGAAGCCCTCGCCCTCCAGCCAGTGCGGCTCCGACCACGGCCCCGCCGGGTCGGTCGCCGTGACGACGAAGTGGCCGGGGCCGTCCATCAGCGTGCAGACGAGGTGGAAGACCCCGTCATGGTGGCGGATCGTCGGGGCGAACAGTCCGCGCGAGGGCGCGCACCCGTCCAGGTCGAGCTGCGACGGCCGGTCGAGCGCGGAGCCGACGCGCCGCCAGTGGACGAGGTCGCGGCTCTGGAACACGGGAAGGCCCGGGAACCACTCGAAGCTGGACGTCACCAGGTAGTAGTCGGCCCCCACCCGGCAGACGGACGGGTCGGGCCGGAACCCGGGCAGCACGGGCTCACCGAACGGCGCGCTCACGGGACCGGCACGATCTCGACCGGAACGGACAGCACCCGGTCGGCCGCCGGGTGGCGGACGGGGCCGTGCAGGGTGAAGGAGCCCCGCAGCGGCAGATCGCCGCTGGAGCGCCCCACGGCCACGCCGATCTCCCCCGGCTCCACCCTCCTGCGCAGGTCGAGCCCGGTGAACGAGGTCCGGTCGGCGTGGACGGAGAAGGTCACCCGGGCGGCCGCGCCCGGCCGCAGCTCGACCCGGCCGAACCCGGCGAGCCACCGCCGCGGCCGGACGACGGACGCCTCGGGGTCCGAGAGGTACAGCTGGACCACCTCCGTCCCCGCCACCTCGCCGACGTTGCGTACGGTGGCCGAGACCGCGACGGTCCCGTCCGTCGGCGCGGCGGGGTCCACCGACAGCCCCTCGTAGGAGAAGCGGGTCCAGCTCAGCCCGTGCCCGAAGGGGAACAGCGGCGTGGGGTCCACCGAGCTCCAGTCGGTGCGCCCGCCGAGCCGGGAGTGCAGGTAGGTGCCGGGCTGGCCGCCGGCGCGGCGGGGGAGGGAGACGGGCAGCCGACCGGACGGCTCGGCGGCCCCGCCGATGATCCGGGCCAGCGCCGTCCCGCCCTCCTCCCCGGGGAAGAATGCCTGGAGCACGGCCGAGGCCCGCCCGGCCAGCGAGCCGAGCGCGTACGGCCGCCCGGAGACGACGACCAGGACGGTCGGCACTCCGGAGTCGAGCACGGCGGAGGCCAGGGCGGCCTGGTCGCCGGGCAGGTCGAGGGTCTCGGCGTCGCAGCCCTCTCCCGAGGTCCCCCGGCCGAACAGGCCGGCCCGGTCACCGAGTACCAGCACGTGCACGTCGGGGTCGTCCGCGGTGACCGTGAACCCGGCTGCCTCCAGCGCCTCGCCGAGCGTCGGGATCTCCAGCCCGGGATCGCCGGGCAGCGCGACGTGGTTGGGGAAGGAGTAGCAGCCGAGGAAGGACTGGGGGTCGTCGGCGTACGGCCCGCTGACCGCGACGCGGCAGGGCCGCAGCGGCAGGAGGCCGTCGTTGGCGAGCAGCACGGTGGACCGCTCGGCCAGCAGTCTGGCCAGTGCCCGGTTCTCCGGCGGGTCGAGGTCGACCGGCTCGGGCTCGACGGGCTCCCAGTCCGGGTCGAGCAGGCCGAGTTCGGCCTTCTGCAGCAGCACCCGCTCCGCGGCCCGGTCGACCAGCGCCTCCTCGACGGCCCCCGAGCGCACGAGTGCGGTCAGCGGCTCGCCGTAGCAGCGGGCCGTGGGCAGCTCGACGTCGATCCCGGCGGCCAGCGCCAGCGCGCCCGCAGCGCCGCGCGACCCCGCGACGCCGTGCCGGGTCTCCAGGAAGGAGACGGCGTAGTAGTCGGCGACGACGACACCGCCGAACCCCAGCTCGTCCCGGAGCAGTCCGGTCAGCAGCCGCTCGTCGGCGGCCGAGGGGACGCCGTCCACGTCCGTGTAGCTGTTCATCACCGACCGGGCGCCCCCCTCGCGCAGCGCCCGTACGAAGGGCTCGACCAGCACGTCGGCGAACTCGCGCGGGCCCGCGGCGACGGGGGCCATGTTCCGGCCGCCGCGCGAGGCCGAGTACCCGGCGAAGTGCTTGAGCGTCGCCACGACGCCGGCGCCCTCCAGGCCCTGCACGTAGGCGGTGCCGATCGCTCCGACGAGATAGGGGTCCTCGCCGATGCACTCCTCGGTCCTGCCCCACCGGTAGTCGCGGACCACGTCGAGCACCGGGGCCAGCCCCTGGTGGACGCCGGCCCGCCGCATCCCGGCGCCGATGGCGGCGGCCATCCGGCGCACGAGCCCGGGATCGAAGGACGCCCCCCAGGCGAGCGGTCCGGGGAAGACCGTCGCCCCGAACGTCATGAACCCGGTCAGGCACTCCTCGTGGGCGACCGCCGGGATGCCGAACCGGCCGGAAGCGACGACCTGCCGCTGGAGCGAGGCGAGCCGCTCCATCCCGGCCTCCGCGCTGACCGCGGCGGTGCCGTACACCCGGGTGAGCTGGCCGAGCCCGTGGGCGGCGATGTCGTCGAGGCCGGGCGCCGGCTCGCCGGAGTCGTCCTCCATCGGCGCGACGGGCGCTCCGGGGTCCGAGGGCAGCGCCCAGAAGCCGACGAGCTGCCCCGCCTTCTCCTCCAGCGTCATACGGCGCAGCAGATCGGCGACACGCGCGGAAGCGGGCAGGAGGGGGTCGCGCCAGGGCTCGTTCAAGGGGGTCTCCTAGGGACGAGGCGGGGCGGTGGAGAGGCGGACCTTCAGCTCGGTCGAGAGCTCCACCCGGGGGCTGACGAGGGCCTGGCCCTCCAGAAGCTGGAACAGCGTGCGGGCGGCGACACGGCCCATCTCCTCCAGCGGCTGACGCACCGTCGTCAGCGGCGGCGACAGCCAGTCGCACATCGGCAGGTCGTCGAAGCCGACCACGCTGAGGTCCCGCGGAACGCTCAGTCCGGCCTGCCGGGCGGCTTCGTAGACGCCCATCGCCTGCTGGTCGCTGCCGGCGAAGACGGCGGTCGGCGGCTCGGGGAGGGCGAGCAGCTCCCGGGCGCACCGGAAGCCGCCTTCGTGCTGGAAGTCCCCGAAGCGGATCAGGTCGCGGTCGACCTCGATCCCGGCCCGCTCCAGCGCGGCCCGGTAGCCGTCGACGCGGGCCTGGCTGCAGAGCATCTCCTTCCGCCCGCCGATCGCGGCGATCCGGCGGTGCCCCAGCTCCAGCAGGTGCTCGGTGGCGGCGAGGCCGCCGGCCCAGTTGGTCGCCCCGATGCTCGGCACGCCGCCGCCCGGCAGGTCGATCGGGTCGATGACGACCAGCGCCGCCCCGGTCCGTTCGACCTGGGCGCGCTGGGCCTGGGTGACCGAGGCGGTGACGAGGATGACGCCGTCGCTCTGGTGCAGGGCCGGCAGCGCGGGCCAGCCCGACGGCGCGGCCTCGCCCGGCGGGACGAGCGACACGACGGTGCCGACGCTCCGCCGGGCGCACTCGGCCTCGACGCCGCGCAGGATCTCCACCGCCCACGCGCTGTCCAGACCGCCGATGATCAGGTCGACGAGACCCGATCTGCGGGCCCTGCCCTGCCGGCCGGGCGGGAGGTAGTTGCGGGCCCGCAGCAGTTCCTCGATCCGCTCGCGTGTCGAGGGCGCGACATCGGAGCGGCCGTTGATCACCTTCGACACGGTGGCTTGGGAGACCCCCGCCTCCGCGGCGATGACGGCCAGGGTCGGGCGCTGCTCGCTCAACTGCTCTCCTCCGTGCGGACGCGAACGCGGACGCTGACTCGGACTGCGGCTCGGACCAGGCCAGGGCTCGGACCACGACTCGGACCGGGGCTCGGACCACGACTCGGACCGGGGCGCGGACCCGGACCGGGCCGGGGCCCCGCCCGCCTTCGGCCGGCGACAGGTATCGCAAAACTTTCGCCGAGTTTCCGGGCGGTCCTGCCTGCTTGTCAAGCCCACCAACACCGTGGAGGGAGAGAACAGTTCGACGCGAGCCCTTGACCGCCAGGCCCCGCCTTCCTAGGTTGTGGCAGCGCCGGTTCCGAGAGAGTTTCGAAACCTTTTCGAGGATCGAGCCGGCGTCCACCGGTATTCCCCCACCCCGGAGGTCCCATGGCCAGCACCCTCCCGAGCCGGCGAAGCTTCCTGGCGCTCTCGGGCTTGACCGCCCTGTCCGTCTCCCTGACCGCGGCCTGCGGATCCGGCGGGTCCGACGGCGGGGCGGCCGACGGCAAGGTGTCCCTCGCCTGGTGGAACATCGCCACGACGGAACCGGGCAGGTCCCTCTTCCCCGAGATCTCCGCCGCGTTCACGGCCGCCCGCCCGGACGTCGTGATCAAGACGACCTCGCTGGAGAACGAGGCGTTCAAGTCCAAGCTGACCGCCACCACGTCCTCGGGCCGGCTCCCCGACGTCTTCCAGACCTGGGGCGGCGGCGTGCTGCGGCAGCAGGTCGACGCGGGGCTGGTGGAGGACCTCACCGACGTGCTCGACTGGTCGTCCCGGCTCACCCCGGTCTCCCTGGAGGCGTACCGGTTCGACCGCCGGACCTACGCGGTGCCGTACGACATCGGCATGGTCGGGTTCTGGTACAACAAGAGGCTCTTCGCCAGGGCCGGCATCACCGCCCCGCCGGCCACCTGGGCCGGGTTCCTGGAGGCCGTCGGGAAGCTCAAGGCGGCGGGCGTCACCCCGATCGCCCTCGCGGGCAAGGAGAAGTGGCCGGGCCACTACTACTGGGCCTACCTCGCGATGCGCGTCGCCGGCCTCCCCGCGCTGCGGCAGGCCGCGGCCACCGGGGACTTCACCGGCCCGGGCTTCGTACGGGCGGGGGAGCACCTCAAGGAGCTGGCCGACCTCCGGCCGTTCCAGACGGGCTTTCTGGGGGCCGGCTACTCCACCCCCGGCGGACAGGCCGCGACCATGGGCAACGGCAAGGCCGCCATGGAGCTGATGGGGCAGTGGGGGCCGTCGGTGCAGCAGGACGCGGGCGCCGGCCTCGGAGCCGACCTGGGCTTCTTCCCCTTCCCGACGGTCGACGGCGGCGCGGGCCGGGTCACCGAGGTCTTCGGCGGCGGCAACGGATTCGCCCTGCGCAAGGGCGCCCCGAAGGAGGCGCTGGACTTCCTGAGGTTCTTCGTGCTGGACAACCAGTCCAAGCTGCTGGCCTCGGGCGGCTACCTGCCGGTGGTCAAGGGCGCGGAGAGCGGGCTCACCGACCCCGACCGGAGGCTCGTGGCCGACAGCCTGGTCAGGGCGACCGGCTTCCAGCTCTTCCTCGACCAGGCCTACCCGCCGGCGGTCGGCCAGGAGGTCAACGACAGCGTCGCCGACCTCATCGCGGGCAGGAAGACGCCCCGGGAGGTCACCGCGTCGATCACCGAGGCCGCGAAGAGTGCCTAGCCCCGTGTCCACCCCGACGGCGGAGCGGACGCGCGAGGCCGTGCCGGCGCGCCCGCCAGCCCCGGTCCGGCGGCTCCCGCGCGGTGGGGCGGACTGGGTCTCCCTGGCCTGGTTCCTCCTCCCGGCCCTGGTCCTCTTCTGCGTGTTCGTCCTCGCCCCGATCGCCGTCGCCGTCTACACCGGCTTCTTCACCTGGGGCGGGATCGGCCCCATGGACGACTTCGCCGGCTTCGGGAACTACACCAGGCTCTTCGGCGACGAGGTCTTCCTCGGCGATCTGGGGCGCGGGCTGTACCTGATCGTCCTGTCGGTCACGGTGCAGCTGCCGTTCGCGCTGCTCACGGCGGTCCTGCTGAACCAGCGGCTGCGGGGCCGGGCCGTCTACCGGACGCTCTTCTTCGCGCCGTACATCCTCTCCGAGGTGGTCACGGCGGTCCTCTTCACGATGATCTTCCTGCCCGGCGCCGGGATGGCCGACCACCTCGCCGGCCTCCTGGGCCTGGAGGGGCTGCGGGGGCGGTGGCTCGCCGACCCCTCGACCGTCATGCCGACCCTCTTCACGGTCATGGTCTGGAAGTACTTCGGCTTCCACATGATGCTCTTCCTCGCCGGACTGCAGGGCATCCCGGCCGAGGTCCTCGAAGCCGCCTCCCTCGACGGCGCCGGCGCCTGGCAGCGCTTCCGGCACGTGACGCTGCCGCTGCTCGGCCCGACGATCCGGATCAGCGTCTTCCTGTCGATCATCGGGTCCATCCAGCTCTTCGACCTCGTCTGGGTCATGACGGCGGGCGGGCCCAACCACTCCTCCGAGACGATGGCGATCGCGATGTTCCAGTTCGGCTTCAAGCGGTACCAGGTCGGCTACGCCAGCGCGATCAGCGTGGTGCTGTTCATGATCAGCCTGGTCTTCTCCCTCCTCTACCAGCGGTACGTGCTCCGCCGCGACCTGAGCGGGGCCGTCACCACGGGGGGCGGCCGGTGAACGCCCGCCGGGCGGTGCGCGGCCTCTCGCTGCACGCCGTGGTCTGGCTGATCGGCGCGTTCGTCGCCGTGCCGCTGGTCTACGCGGTGGTCTCCGGGTTCAAGAGCACCGGTGAGCTGACGACGAACCCGTTCGGGCTCCCGGCGCGGTGGAAGATCGGCAACTACACCGGCATCCTCGGCGACGCGATGTTCTGGCGGCAGATCGCCAACAGCACGCTCATCGCGGTCGGCACGGCGTGCTGCACGGTGGGGGCCGCCGCGATGGCGGCGTTTGTGCTGGCCCGCTACGCCTTCCGGGGCAGGGAGCTGTTCTACGCGCTGTTCACGATCGGGCTGATGTTCCCGTTCACGGTGGCCGTCCTGCCGCTGTTCCTCATGCTGCGCACCTTCGGGCTGCTCGACAACCCGCTCGGGGTGATCCTCCCGCAGGCCGCCTTCGGGCTCCCCATGACGATCGTCATCCTGCGCGGCTTCTTCCGGACCATCCCGGCGGAGATCGAGGAGGCCGCCGTCATGGACGGCTGCGGCAGGTTCCGCTTCTTCTGGACGATCCTGCTGCCGATGGCCCGTCCGGCCCTCGGCACGGTCTCGGTGCTGGCGGTCGTCGCGAGCTGGAACAACTTCTTCCTGCCGCTGCTGGTGTTCACCGGCCCGGAGTGGCAGACGATCCCGGTCGGCGTCCAGCAGTTCCAGGGCCAGTACTCGACCGACTACGCGCTCGTCCTGGCGTACGTCGTGCTCGCCATGGTCCCCGCGCTCGCCTTCTACGCCGTCGCCGAGCGCCAGCTGATCGGCGGCCTCACCGCGGGCGCCACCAAGGGCTGACACGCCCGCGTACCCCACCCCGAGGAGCCCTTCGTGAGACCTCCGACCGCGCTGACGCGCCGCTCGTTGTGAGCGCTCACACGGCAGGCCGCGACCGACCGCCGCCGGCAGGCCGCGACCGCTCGCCGCCGGCACGTCGGCGGACCACCGCCATCCGGGCGGTCCGCGTGTCCGGGCGGACAGCCCGCCCGGACGCGCGGCCCCCCTCTCCGTCCCCGGCCCCCGGCGGCCGCCCAACGGTTCGCCGGGTCACCTCCACCCCCAAGGAGTTCCGATGAGGTTTCGCCCTCCACCCCTGGTCCTGAGTCTCGTCCTCGCGGTCCTGTCGTCCCTGCTGCTCGGGGCCGCCTTCCTCGGCGCCCCGCCCGCCGCCGCGGCGACCGTCGACACCGGAGCCTGGTACGTGCTGGTCAACCGCAACAGCGGCAAGGCGCTGGACGTCCACAACCTGGCGACCGGCGACGGGGCCCGCATCACCCAGTGGACCAGGAACGACCAGAACCAGCAGCAATGGCGGTTCGTCGACTCCGGCGGCGGCTACTACCGCGTCGAGTCCCGCCACTCCGGCAAGGTGCTGGACGTCCACAACTTCTCCACCGCCAACGGCGGCGCGGTCGTCCAGTGGGCCGACCTGAACGGCACCAACCAGCAGTGGCGGATCGCCGACAGCCCGGACGGCCACGTGCGGCTCATCGCGCGCCACAGCGGCAAGGCCCTCGAAGTGCAGGGCGGCTCCACGGCCGACGGCGCGAACATCGTCCAGTACGACGACTGGGGCGGCGCCAACCAGCAGTGGCGGCTCGCCAAGGTCGGCGGCGCCCCCGGCACGTGCGCCCTGCCCTCGACGTACCGGTGGACGTCGACGGGCGCGCTCGCGCAGCCCAAGGCGGGCTGGGCCTCGCTCAAGGACTTCACCGTCGCCCCCCACGACGGCAGGCACCTCGTCTACGCGACGACGCACGGCGCCGCGGGGACGGGAGCCGGCTGGGGGTCGATGAACTTCACCCCGTTCACCGACTGGTCGCAGATGGCCTCGGCCGGACAGAACACGATGCCGCACTCCGTCGTCGCGCCCACCCTCTTCTACTTCGCGCCGAAGCGGGTGTGGGTGCTCGCCTACCAGTGGGGCAGGACCGCCTTCTCGTACCGGACCTCCAGCGACCCCACCGATCCGAACGGCTGGTCGGCGGAGCGGGAGCTGTTCTCCGGGAGCATCGCCGACTCCGTGACGGGTCCCATCGACCAGACGCTCATCGGCGACGGCACGAACATGTACCTGTTCTTCGCCGGCGACAACGGCAGGATCTACCGGGCGAGCATGCCGATCGGGAACTTCCCGGGCAGCTTCGGCTCGACCTCGACCGTCGTCATGAGCGACACGAGGAACAACCTCTTCGAAGCCCCGCAGGTCTACAAGCTCCAGGGCCAGGACCGCTACCTCATGATCGTCGAGGCGATCGGCGCGCGGGGCCGGTACTTCCGCTCGTTCACGGCCACCAGCCTCGGCGGCACCTGGACCCCGCAGGCCGCGACCGAGGCCGACCCCTTCGCCGGCAAGGCCAACAGCGGCGCCACCTGGACCGACGACATCAGCCACGGTGAACTGATCCGGACCAGCGCCGACCAGACCTTCACGGTCGACCCCTGCAACCTCCAGCTGCTCTACCAGGGGCGCAGCCCGGGCTCCGGCGGCGACTACGGCCTGTGGCCCTACCGGCCCGGTCTGCTGACCTTGCGGCGCTGACGGCGCGGCCCCGCCCCGCTCCGCACCCGGCTTCCGCGCGCCGAGCGCCCCGCCGCCGCCCCGCCGCCGCCCCGGCCACGGCGCGCAGCCGGGGCGGTCCGCCCGCCCCGCCCCCCGGTCAGCCGGGTGGCGGGGCGAGCTCGCCGCGCAGCCGCCGGGCGCGGAGCACCAGCTCCAGTTCGAAGCGGCGGTCCGGGTCGTCGAGGTCGTCGCCCCACAGCTCGCGCAGCTGCCGCAGCCGGTAGCGCACGGTCTGCGGATGGACGCCGAGCCGGGCGGCCACCTCCGGGGCGCCTCCCCGCGTCTCCAGCCACGCCAGCAGCGTCTCGGCCAGCCGGTGGGCGTGCGCCGGGCCGCCGGACTCGTCCAGCTGCGCCAGCCTCCGCCGCGCCAGGTCGTCGATCAGCACGCCCGCGGGCAGCAGCACCAGGGCCTCAACGTGCTCCGCGCAGTGCAGGAGCCGCCCGTGCGGCAGCAGGTCCCGCTCGATCATCCCGACGGCGGCGTCGGCCCACCGCAGCGACGCGGCCGCCTCCGCCACCGGCACCGACGGGCCGAGCGCGCCGGACCAGCCGGCGACCGCCCGGTGCAGCAGCTCCGTGCGCCCGGGCGCGTCCGGGTCCGGTACGACCAGGCGCGGCCGCTCGCCCTCCATGTCGAGCAGCACCTCGTCGCCCACGGCCGGGGCGACGGTCTCCTCGGCGGGACGCAGCAGCACGGCCACCGCGACCTTCTCGGGCAGCCGCCAGCCCACGTCGGCCGCGCGGTCGGCGAGGAAGGCGGACGGGTCCGAGCGGTGCTCGGCGAGCAGGAGGTCGACGAGGAGCCGCTGCAGCCGCAGCCGCTCCCCGGCCTGGCGGGCGACGGCCTCGGCGTAGCCGCGTACCGACTGGGCCACGATCACGTCGAGGTACTCGAACGCCGACTCGGCCAGCTCGTACATGGCCGAGGACGGGATCTCCGCCTGCTGGCCGATCTCCGCCATGCGCCGCCAGGACAGGCGCACCCCCAGCCGGTAGATCCCCTGCAGGGAGTCCAGGCTGCGCCCGTGCGCGACCTCGCCGCGCCCGAAGTCCCGGAAGATCTCGGGGAGGGCGCTCGGCCGGCTCGAGCCGGTGGCCATCTGCTCCACGAACAGCTCCAGCGCGTGCCGGATCGCCACCAGCGCCTTCGGCTCCCCGGAGTCGTCGGCGATGAACACCAGGCCCGGGTACTCCCGCCGGATCTCGGCGAGGATGTCCTGCGCGAGTGCGGGGATCTGCTCCAGCGCACGGGCGGCGAACCGCGCCCTGCGTTCCCGTGGCACGTCGCGCCACGCTGACGAGGCTTCCACACCACCGCTCCTGGACGTCGGGTCCTCATGGGCTCGGCCGGCCGGCCGCACGGGCACAAGCTAGCCCGCGGCCGGGGCGGACGTCCCGGAGGGCGCGGGGGCGGGTGGGTCGGGGAACGTGACGAGGGGCACGTTCCGCGGCTCCGGTGCGGTGTCGAGGGCGGCGGCGATCGCGAACGCGGCGCCCGCGGCGAGGGCGGCGGCGACGACGCAGGTCAGGAAGGCGGCGAGCAGTCTGGGCATGGGGATGATCGGCCTCTCAGTCGATGAGGTCAGTCACCCAGCGCGCCGGCCCGGTCCGGCGCGGTCAGTATGCGAGGCGCATTGACAGGCGGTCAAGCGCCACCTAGCTTCGCCGTTCACAGCAGAGTTACCACCGGGTAAGCCGCTTCCCGCCCCGGTCAGGCTGTGAGCCGTGCGCGCGGCCCGTCCCGCACCGTCCTGAACTCCCGCATCCCGCGTCCGTATCGGAGTACCCGCATGCGTCGTTCGACATCGGCCTTTTCCCTGGTCCTGCTGGGTGCAGGCGTCTTCCTGCTGGTGCTCGCCCAGCTGCTCGCCCGGTACGTGGAGCCGCGCGCCAAGCGCACGCCGACCGACACGGTCTCCACGACCGTCTTCGAGGGCCGGGGCAGCTACTTCGACACCGGGTCCGTCTCCACGGTGGAGGACCAGAAGCTGACGATCACCCGCCGGGTGGTCGGGGACGTCGCCGCGGGTGAGCGCAGCGGGAACGCGGTCTGGGACGTGTCGACCCAGATCGACACCCCGAAGACGCTCCCGCTGGCCGACCCGCGCAAGTCCCTGCAGTGGACCACCGAACGCTGGGTGACCGACCGCCGGACGAACCTTCCGGTGCGCTGCTGCGACGAGAAGCCCGCGTTCGAGGGCGAGGCGTACCTGAAGTTCCCGTTCGGCGTCGAGAAGCGCGCGTACCCCTGGTGGGACAGCAGCCTGGGTGGCACCGTGCCGCTGGAGTTCGACCGGGTCACCCGGATCGGCGGGCAGGAGGGCTACCGCTTCGTGGGCTCCGTCGAACCCACCCCGACGGGCACCCGCCTGGTGCCCGCGGTGCTGGTCGGCAGCGCGCGGCCGGGCCAGGTGGCGGCCGAGGAGTGGTACGCCAACGCCAGGATCGAGCTGACCGTGGAGCCCAGGACGGGCCGGATCATGAACGCGGCGATCGCGCCGACGAAGACGCTGCGAGCCCCCGGTTCGCGCAAGGACGCGGTCACCCTGCTGTCCAGCGACCGGCTGGAGTTCACCGAGGCGACCCGGCGTGAGCAGGTGGGGCTGGCCGCGAAGGACAGCGGCCGGCTGGAGCTGCTCGGCGAGACCGCGCCGCTCGCGGGCGGGATCGCGGGCGGGCTGCTGGCCGCCGCCGGCACGGTCCTGCTCGTGCGCGGCCGCCGGGAGCCCCGGCACTCAGCGGGGTGACAAAACCCGGGTCCGGGAGTCGTCCGAACTTGTCACCGAGGTGAGTAGCCGGAACGAATCGAAGACCGAACACTGACGTTACCGCGAAGTAGGTACGACCGGCCGCTCCCCGCGGAGCCGCCGGCGCACCGGTACCCCAGCACGCCCGGCACCCGCAGCACCCGCCATGCGCACCCCGAGCCAGCCCCCAGCGCTTCGTCCCCGGAAGCCCGGCCGTCCCTCACCCGCCTGCCCCCCGGCAGCCGCCCGGTTGGAGCACCCCTCATGCCCCAGCGCGCGTCCGCTCTGGCCCCGGGCCAGAAGGACCCCTTTCCCGTCCCCGTTCCCGCACCCACCGCCAGCCGGGCCGCCGGCCCGCCCACCGCACCGCCGCCGCACCGCATCGCCTTCCTCGCCCGCCGCGACCTCGCCAACCAGGCCGCCGGAGGCTCGGAACTGCTCATCGACCGCATCGCCGCCGGTCTGACCGCCGACGGGCACGAGGTCACCCTGGTGTGCGGCGGCCCGGCCGCCGCACGCGACTACCGGGTGGTCTCCGCGGGCGGCGACGCGGGCCACTTCCTGCGCGCCAGGAGGACCCTCGCCCGCGAGGCCGGCGACTGCGACCTGCTGGTCGAGGTGTGCAACGGCATGCCGTACCTGGCGCCGCTGTGGCACCGCGGACCGACGCTGTGCCTGGTCAACCACGTGCACACCGACCTCTGGCGGATGCGCTACCCGCGCCCGGCGGCGCGGCTCGGGCGCAGACTGGAGCACTGGGCACTGGCGGGCACCCACCGCGACAACCTGATGGTGGCCGTCTCCGAGTCGACCGCCGCCGAGCTGCGCGGCATCGGCGTGGCGGCGGACCGCATCCGCATCGTCCACAACGGCGTCGAGGAGCCCGGCCCCCTGCTGCCCGAGGCGGCGGAACCGCTGTTCCTGGCCGTCGGCCGGCTGGTGGAGTACAAGCGCGTCGACCTGCTCCTGCGGCTGTGGGAGCGGGTCCGCCCCGTCACCGGCGGCCGGCTCGTCATCGTGGGCGACGGCCCCGAACGGGCCCGGCTGGAGGCCATGGCGGGCCCCGACGTGACCTTCGCCGGCCAGGTCTCGGAGGCCGAGAAGCACCGGCTGATGTGCGAGGCGTGGCTCCTGCTGCACCCCTCGCTCGTCGAGGGGTGGGGCCTCGTCGTCACCGAGGCCGCCGCGCGGGGCACCCCCGCGATCGGATTCCGCATACCCGGTCTGTGCGACTCCGTCGCCGACGGGGAGACCGGGCTGCTCGTCCGGGGCGAGAGCTCGTTCGCCGCCGCGTGGTGCACCCTGGCCCTCAGCGCCGACCGCCGCGCGGCCATGGGACGCGCCGCCGCCCGGCGCGCCGCGCGCTTCCGCTGGAGCGAGACGGTCCGCCGGTTCCAGGAGGTCGCCGCCGAGGCCGCGGCCCGCGCCGCCGCCCGCGGGCGCGGCGGGGGCGGCCATGGCTGAGACCACCGCGCCCGTGTTCAAGGACCCGTCGCTGAGGCGGTCGGCCGCCCTCTTCCGGGCGTTCCTGCGCGAACCGAGCGACCCCGACCGCTGCTACTCCCTGCTGGCGCGCGACTCGGTCGCGCAGGTGGCACGCCACATCGACCTGCCCGGCAGGATCGTCGTCGACGTCGGCGGCGGCGGCGGCCACTTCACCGAGGAGTTCCGCCGCCGCGGCGCGCACAGCTACCTCTTCGAGCCCGACCCGCGGGTGCTGGGCGCCCGCGGCGGCGCGGGCGGGGACGCGGTGCTCGCCGACGGGTACCTGCTGCCGCTCGCCGACGGGGCGGCGGACGTGTGCTTCTCGTCCAACGTGCTGGAGCACGTGTCGGACCCGCGGACCTTCATCAGCGAGATGGCGCGGGTCACCCGCCCCGGCGGACTGATCTACCTGTCCTTCACCAACTGGTACTCCCCCTGGGGAGGCCACGAGACGGCGCCCTGGCACTACCTCGGAGCCGACCGGGCCCGCGCCCGCTACGAGCGGCGCACCGGCCGCCCGGCCAAGCACACGTTCGGCGAGAACCTCTTCCCCGTCCACATCGGGCCCACCCTCCGGGACGTCCGCGCCCGCGACGACGTGGAGGTCGTCACGGCCCGGTCGCGCTACTGGCCGTTCCTCGCGAGCACGATCACCCGGGTGCCGGGGGTCCGCGAGATCGCCACCTGGAATCTGCTGCTGATTCTCAGGCGTAGCCCATGAGCATGCGAAGCGAGGAACGGTCATGACCACTACGCTCCAGGCACCCACCGGGGTGCCGCGGCCACCCGGCCCGACGCCGCCGGAGGCGTCCGGCGAGCCGCGCGGACGCCGCCTGCTGTTCGGCTTCTGGGCCGTCGTGCTGGCCGCGTTCCTCGCGGTGTCACCGGGACGGATGACGTTTGAGACCAAACTCGGCGTCGCCCTCGACCCCTGGCGCTTCCTCAGCGACCTCGGCTCGCTGTGGAACGGCAACGTGGGCCTCGGGGGCATCGCCAACCAGTACGTCGGCTACGCCTTCCCGGCGCTGCCCTACTACGCCCTCATGGACCTGCTGCACGTGCCGGTCTGGCTGGCCGAACGGCTCTGGCTGTCGGTCATCGTGACCGCCGCCTTCTGGGGCGCGCTCCGGCTCGCCGAGCGGCTGCGCGTCGGCACGCCCGCGACCCGGGTCCTCGCCGCGGCGGTCTACGCGCTGTGGCCCACCTTCACCATCGTCGTCGGCTCGACGTCCGCCGCGGCGCTGCCCGGCGCCGTACTGCCCTGGGTGCTGCTGCCGCTGACCTGCGCGGCGCGCAGCCCCCGCACGGCCGCCGCGCGCTCGGCGCTGCTGATCCCCTTCATGGGCGGGGTGAACGCCGCCTCCACCCTGGCCGCGCTGCTGCCCGTGGGCCTGTACCTGCTCAGCCGCCCGCCCGGCCGGCGCCGGCGCGCGCTGCTGGGCTGGTGGATACCGGGCGTCGTGCTGGCCACCGTGTGGTGGGTGGTGCCCCTGCTGCTGATGGGCATCCACGGCGAGAACTTCATGCCGTACGTCGAGCAGGCCGACACCACCACCGCCACCATGTCCGCGACCGAGCTGCTGCGCGGCGCCGGCAACTGGGTGGCCTACCTGAACTTCGGCGAGCCGTGGCTGCCGGCCGGCTGGACCGTCGCGGCCGTCGCCGTCGCCGTCGCCGGCTCGGCCTTCGCCGCGGCCCTGGGGCTCGCCGGCCTGGCCCGGCGGGACCTGCCCGAGCGCCGCTGGCTGCTGCTGACCGTCCTGGCCGTCGCCCTGGTCACGCTGGCCGGGTACGGCGGAGCCCTCGGCGGCCCCTTCCACGGGGTCGTCCAGGACTGGCTGGACGGGGCGCTGAAGCCGTTCCGCAACATCTACAAGTTCCAGCCGGGACTGGCCCTCGCGCTCGCCCTCGGAGTGGCCCACCTGACCGGGGTGCTCTCCCCGCGCCGGGGCTACCGCGCCCTGCGCGGCCGCCGCTGGGTGCCCGCCGCCGCGGCGGTCCTGGTCCTGCCCGGCCTGGCCCTGCCGTACGTCAACGGGTCGATCCTGCAGCCCGGGGCGTTCACCCGGCTGCCCGCCCACTGGGAGAAGGCCGCGGGCTGGCTGAAGGACAACGCCCCGGACAGCCGGGCCCTGGTCGTACCGGCGACGGCGCACGGCATCTACACCTGGGGCTCGCCCATCGACCAGCCGTTCGACGTGCTGGCCGAGACCCCCTGGGCGCAGCGCGACTTCGTGCCCTTCGGCACCCCCGGAGCACGCCGGATGACGGACGCCGTCGAGCAGGCGCTGCTGTCCGGCACCGAGGTGCCGGGCCTCCGGGCGTACCTGGCGCGGGCCGGCGTGCACGAGGTGGTCGTCCGCAACGACCTCGACCCCGACCAGATCGGGTACGTCCCGCCGCAGACGGTGAAGCGCACCCTGGAGTCGTCCGGCTACCGCAAGGTCGCCGGGTTCGGCCCGCTGGTGACCGGCGGACGCATCGCCGCGGACACCCCGCTCCAGGTCCAGGCGCTCTACCCGCGGCTCCAGGCCGTGGAGATCTACCGGCCGCGAGGAGGCGAGGAGCGGCCCGGCAGGGTCGGTGTCGCGGCCGTGGAGGACACGGCCGTGGTCAGCGGCGGCCCCGAGGCGCTGCTCCGGCTCTCCGCCGACTCCTCGATGGCCGGCCGGCCCGCCGTGCTGGCGGGGGACCGCCTCCCGGAGGGCCTCGTCCCGCCGGTGAAGGCCGTCGCCGACGGGCTGCGCCGCGCGGACACCCGGTTCGGCCTGGTCAACAACAACACCTCGTACACGTACACCGCGGACGAGCGCAACCACCCCGGCAGCCTGCAGAACCCGGGCGAGGAGCCCCACCAGATCCTGCCGAGACGGGGCGCGGAGCACCAGACGACGGCGGTGCTGCGCGGCGCCCGCGCCGTGACCGCCTCCAGCAGCGGCAGCTGGCTGTTCCACCTGCCGCAGTACGACCCGGTGCACGCCTTCGACGGCAACCCGGACACCGCGTGGGCCGAGGGCAGCCCGGGCGAGCCCGCCGGGCAGTGGCTGCGGGTGGAGTTCTCGCGGCCGACCGACGTCCCGGCCTCCCTCCAGCTGACGCCCCTGCCGGGCGACGGCGTGCGCGCGGCGCCCACGCGGGTGCGGATCGAGACCGAACGCGGCTTCGCCGACAGCCCCCTGCGGACCGACGGACAGCCGCAGACCGTCAAGGCCCCCTCCGGCGAGACGTCCTGGCTGAAGGTCACCGTCCTGGCCGCGCAGCTCGCCCGGCCGGGCCTGTCCGGCGCCGGATTCTCCGAGGTGTCCATCCCGGACGTGCAGGTGACGCGCATGCTCGTGCTGCCCGCCGACGCGCAGCGCACCGACGCGGCGGCGAGCGTGTACTCGGTGCACCGCGGCACCGACGCGGGCGGCCTGTCGCCCGCCTCGGCCGAGGCGGGACTGCACCGGCGGTTCAGCACCGGGGAACCGGGCGAGTACCGGGTGTCGGCGCGAGCCGTCGCCGTGCCCGGCGGCCCGCTCGACGAACTGCTCGACCGCTCGGCCCCCGGACCGCGCGACCGGGTGACGGCCACGGCCGACTCCACCAGCCGCGACGGCAGGTCGCTGAGCGCCCGCAACCTGGTCGACGGCGACCTGACGACCGCCTGGATCGCGGGCGACCGGCCGGTCGTCCACCTGAGCTGGCCGGGCAGGAGGAAGGTCGACGAGATCATCCTGGTGCCGGCGGGCGGGGTGTCCACCCGGCCCGAGCAGGTGACGATCACCTCCCCGCACGGAGCCGCGGTCGCCGACGTGGACGAGAACGGGCGGGTGCGCTTCCCGGAGATCGAGACGGACCGGCTCGACGTCACCGTCAGCAGGGCCGCCCCGCTCACCCTCCACAACCCGGTGGCGGACGCGCAGTTGCAGCTGCCGGTCGGGCTGAGCGAGGTGCACGTCCCGGCGCTCGCCGACCTGCTGGTGCCGCGGCCGGAGCCGTCCGCACGCTTCTCGCTCCCGTGCGGCCAGGGCCCCGACCTCGCCGTGGGGGGTGTCCTGCACAAGACGAAGGCATCCGGACTCGTCCGGGACCTCACCGAGCGGCGCCCCGTCTCCGTGTCCCTGTGCGCGGGGGAGGAGGCGGACGGCACGCTGGAGCTCCCGCCCGGCGAGCACGAACTGGAGGCCGGCGACGCCGGCCCGCTGGCGATCACCGACGTCACGCTGACCACCGGCACCCCGCGGGCCCTGGCCGGGGCGGCGGACCGCGAGGTGAAGGTCACCGGCTGGAGCGGCGACCGCCGGACCGTCACGGTCTCGGCGGGCTCGGGCGGGGCCGCCTACCTGCGGGTGTACGAGAACGCCAACGACGGCTGGAAGGCCACCCTCGACGGTGCGGAGCTGGAGCCGGTGCGCCTCGACGGCTGGCAGCAGGCCTGGGTGGTCCCGGCCGGCGCCTCCGGCACGGTGACCCTGGAGTTCGAGCCCTCCGGGACCTACCGGGCCGGACTGATCGGCGGTGCCTTCGCCCTCGCCGCACTGGCCGCCCTGGCCTTCGCGGGCCGTCGGCGCGACGACGGCACGACCGGCGGGGAGCTGCCCGAACCGGCGGCGCCGGGGATGCTGCTCGGCACCCTCGCCCTGACCGCCGTCGTCGCGGTGGCGGCGGGCTGGCTGGCCCTGGTCGTCCCCGTGCTCGCCGTGGCGGCGCGGCTGCGGCCGGGCGTGCTGGTGCCGGTCGCGGCGGCGGCGATGGCCGCAGCCGGCCTGGTCGCGGCCGTCGGCGCCGGGGAGCCGGTCGCCGCCGGTGAGGGCGCGTTCAGCGGCCTCGCGCAGGCGCTCGCGGTGCTCGCCCTGTCCGCCGCGCTGGTGACGGCGGCGCCCGCGGCCACCGGGCGCACCGCGACGGCCGGGAAGGGGGACGGCGGCTCCCCGGCGCCGCAGACCGGACCGGCGCCCGCGGCCGAACCGGCCACCGCGGCCGGGCCGGTGGTCACGGCCGCGCCCGTCACCCCGGCGGGGCCGGTCTCCTCGGCCCGGCCGGCGAGCGCCGGCGACGCCGAGCGGCCCGAGCCGCCCCGCCGGCGGCCGGACGGCGGTGGCCCCTCGTGACCGTGCCGCGGACCGACGCCGGGAGGGGGAAGCCCGCCCCTCCCGGCGGGGGCCTGATCCCCTTCCCGGCCGTCGACGAGGTGTCGCGGCACTGCCTGAGCGCCGACGAGCCGGAGAGCGTGCACCTGGAGGTCCACCTGCCCGGGCGGCTGGACCCGGCACGGCTGCGGGACGCGTTCGGGCAGGCGCTGCTGGCGCACCCCAGGGTGCTGGTGCGCGAGGTGCCCGGCCGGGGGCACCGGCGGTCCTACGCGTGGGAGCTCACCGGAGAGCCGGACGGCGACCCGGTGGACTTCGCCGGTCGTGGGCCCGGCGCCCTGGCGCGGGCGCGGGCCCGCGCCCTGGCGGACTGCCCGCCGCTCACGGTGTCGCCGCCCATGCGCCTCGACGTCGTCGAGGCGGTCGGGGGAACCGCCGTCCCCGGGCCGCCGGCGGAGGCCGGGCGCGCCGGGGGCGGGGCCGGGACCGTACTACTGCTGACGGCGCACCACACCGCGCTCGACGCGCCGTCGGCGCTGCGGGTGCTCGCCACGACCGCCGAACGGTACAGCGGTACACCGGCCCTCCCGATCCCCGGACGGATCCGCCCGGACCGCCCGGACCCGGCCCCGGGCGGCTCCGGCGGCACCGGGCGCGCGCTGCGCACGAGGCCCGTACGGGTCGCGCCGGACGCCCGCCCCGCCCCGGTGCGCGCCCGCGCCGCAGGCAACGGCATGCTCCAGGCGGACCTGCCCGTCCCGCGGCGTGCGGCGCCCGCCGGAAGCGTCCCGCCCTGGACGGTCAACGACCAGCTGCTGGCCGCCGCCGCCCTGACGGTGGGCCGCTGGAACGCCTCGCGGGGCCGGCCTCCCGGCCCGGTACGGATCACGATGCCCGTCGACGACCGTCCGCGCGGCACGGAGATGCCGATGGGCAACGGAACCCGGCTCGTCGAGGTGGCCATGACCGCCGAGGACCCGCGCGACACGGACCTGCTGCTCGGCGAGCGGCCGGACCCGGCGGCCGTGGCCCGGCTGCTGCGCACCACCGCCCGGCGCACCCGCGACCTGAAGGCGACCCGCGGCTCGCCCTGGGGCGCCGGGGCGGGACTGCTGACCGTGCCGCTGCTGCCCGTCGGCATCCGGGGCGTGCTCACCCGCGGGGCGCGGCGGGCCGCTGCGCCCTGGACGTCGACGGTCCTGGTCACCAACCTCGGACGGGTGCCGTACGGACTGGACTTCGGCGATGGGGGCCGGGCGACGGCGGTGTGGTTCTCCGCGCCCGCGCGGATGCCGCGCGGACTGAGCGTGGCGGCCGCCTCCACCGGCGGGCGCCTGCACGTGACGCTGCGCTGGTCGAGGGCGCTGCTCGGGGACGCGGCCGGTGCGGACCTGGCGGGCCTCTTCCGCGAAGCGCTGTCGGCGGTGTCCCTCGCCCCGCCCCCGCACTCCGCCCCGGCCGCTCCGGCCCTCTCCCCAGACCTCGCCCCGGCCCGGTCGGACGGCCCGGCCCGGCCGGACGGCCCGCAGACGGAGCCGGACGCCACAGCCGGCGCCGTGGACGGCGCCGTGGACGGGGAAGCCGACGCCAGGGCTCCGGCGGCCCGGGACCGCGCGAGGAGCCCCGGCGGGCCGCACCACCGCGACACCCCGCGCCCGGACACCGCGCCGGGTGCGGCCCACCCCACCCGGGACCACCGTGAGAGGCCGTCATGACCCTGTCCACCCAAGGCCCCGCCGCGGCCGGCCGGCCGTCCGGGGCGGCGCCGGCCCGGCCGGACGCGCCGGTCCCCGGACTGCGGGACTTCTACGAGAACCCCACCGTCCCCGTCGCCTCCGGAGAGGCCCGCACGCTGCGCCAGGCCCGGATGCTGGCCGAGGCGCTCGGCCCCGCGGGGCCCGGCCGCCCGGCCGCGACCGTGCTCGACGTGGGCTGCGGCGACGGCTCGGCCGGCGCGATCGCCGCCGGCGTCCTGGACGGGCACCGCGTCGTGGGGGTCGACTGGTCGCAGGACGCGCTGCGCCGGGCCTCCCGGCGCATGGGCCGGGTCGTCCGCGGCGAACTGACCGGCGGCGGACTGCCGTTCGCCGCCGGCTGCGCCGACGCCGTCCTCTTCGGCGAGGTCGTCGAGCACCTCGTCGACCCCGACGGCGCCCTCGACGAACTGCGCAGGGTGCTGCGGCGCGGCGGCCACCTGATGCTGTCGACGCCGAACCTCGCCGCCTGGTACAACCGCGCCCTGCTGCTCGCCGGAGTCCAGCCGGTGTTCTCCGAGGTGAGCCTGCGCCGCATCCACGGCAGGCCGGGCACGGAGGTGGTGGGCCACCTGAGGCTGTACACGGCGCGGGCGCTGCGCGAGTTCGTGGCCGCGTCCGGCTTCGAGGTGGTGAGGGTCGCCGGTGCGCCGTTCCACGGAGTGCCGCGCCCGCTCCGCCCCCTGGACCGCCTGGCCTGCGGGGTGCCGTCCCTCGCCTCCATCCTCCTCGTGCACGCGAGAAAGGTGTAGCCGGTGGTGTGGGGTGTGGCCGCCGCGCTCGTCGCGAACGTCCTGTACAGCACCGGCTTCGTCCTGGAGAAGCGGGCGCTGGCCGGCATGCCGCCGCTGAGCGCCGCACAGCCGGGCCGGGTCCTGGTCCTGCTGGCCAGCAGGCCCCTGTGGATCTGCGGGGCCGCGGCACTCGCCCTGGGGTTCGCCGCGCAGGTGACCGTCTACCGCACCCTGCCGATCGCCGCCGCCCAGGGCCTGTTCCTGTCCGGGCTGGTCCTCCTGCTGGTGCTCTCGTCGGCCGTCCTCGGGGAGCGGCCCTCCGGCCGCGAGCGGCGCGCGGTGGCGGTCATCGGACTGTCGCTGGTGATGGTGGTGGCCTCGCTGTCCGGGACCGGCGAGGAGATCGGCCGCACCGCGCCCGCGGGCGTCCTGCTGGCCCTGTGCGTACCGGCGCTCGCGGCCGGTCTGGCGCTCTACTCGGCCGCCGAGCGGCGCGCCCGCCGGCGCCACCGGCAGCCGACCACCGGTGTGGCCTACGCGGTCGCGGTCGGGCTGATCTACGGCGTCAGCTCCCTCGCCATCAAGGGCGTCTCCGGGCACCTGGAGGGCACGGACCTGCCGGGTTCCGTACCCGCCCTGCTGGCCTCCCCGTACCCGTACCTCCTCCTGCTGACGGGGGGCAGCGGACTGGTGCTCTCGCAGACCGCCCTGCAGCGCTGCCGGGCGTCGCTGATCGTCCCGGTGTGCTCGACGGTGGCCTGCGTGTTCACCATCGTGAGCGGCACGATCGCGTTCGACGAGCCGCTGCCCGACGACCCGCCGCGGCTGCTGCTGCGCCTCGGCGGCATCGTGCTCGCCCTGACGGTCCTGCTCACCCTGCCGCGCCACGACGCGGACAACCCACCCGAAGGAATCCGGACATGAAGCCCGACGACCCGCTGCTGAAGATCCTGGCCTGCCCGCTCGACAAGGGGCCGCTGATCCTCGACGAGGACGGGGGCGCTCTCGTCAATCCGCGTCTGCGCCGCCGCTATCCGGTCGTCGACGGCATCCCGCAGCTGCTCCCGTCCTCCGGCGTGCCCGCCGACGAGGAGCGGCCCACCGGCGGGGGAGGGTCCGACCGGGACCGAGCCTGACCGTCCGCCAGGCGGAGGCGTACCTGACGAGCCGGGCGACGGCCGCCGCGTAGGCGATGCCGAAGACCAGGGAGGCCGCGAGGGCCAGGTGCTTGGAGACGTCGTCGAAGACCGGGTAGACCTGCCAGTGCGTCAGGTAGATGGCGAGTGAGCTGCCGGCGAGCAGACCGGCCGCCTGGTTGAGGCGGTGGCTGCTCGGCAGCGCCGGGAACCACACCAGCAGGCAGAAGCCGGCCATGACGAACAGCTCCCGGCGGGGCTCGCCGGGGAAGAAGCCCGGGACGGCGGCGAGGGCGGCGGCCGTCACCAGGAGCCGGTGCGCCGCGGTGCGGGACCGGGCCGCCGCCCAGCCGAGGGCGAAGAGCCAGAACACGGTGACCGCGTCGGTGATCTCGGCACGGGCCGGCAGGCCCACGACCTCGTAGCGGGCGAGGAGTCCGATCCCGGCCAGGGCGACCGGCAGCCCGTACGGGAAGCGCTGCTCCAGCCCGTGCACGGCGGGGATCGCGAGCAGCGCCGTCACGGCCAGCAGGATGTAGACGAGCGCCTCGACGAACCAGAGGTGGATGCCGGGCCCCATGTCCTGCGGCCAGAGCGCGTTGTGCAGCAGGAGCACGTTGGACAGGTCGTAGTCGTCGCTGATGAGCAGCGCGAAGGCGGTCCACGCCGCGGTGGGGACGGCGATCCGCGCGATGCTGCGGGCCGACCGCCGGGTCCGCTCGCGGCGCTCGGGCGAGGAGAGCAGGAAGCGGGCGAAGTTGTAGCCGGCGACCGCGAGCAGCAGATGGGCTCCGCCGCGCAGCTCGAAGAGGCGTATGTGCGAGCCGACGACGCACACGATGGCCACGGCGCGCAGGACGACGCTGGTCTCCACGCTGCGGCGCCGGGGCCGCCGTCCCCCTCCGCCCCGCGGGCCGGGCGTGCGCGGCTGTGCGAGCTCGCGGATGGGTGCGGTGTGCCAGTGGAGCGGCAGCCGGCCCAGGCGCTGTTCGAGCTGGAGGGACATCTCGACGTACGACAGGGAGTCGCCGCCGAGGGAGACGAAGGAGCTGTCCGGTGTCACGTCCGGGCGGTCCAGGACGCGGGCGTAGAGGGCGCACAGCTCGTCCGCGCCCTCCGGCCCGCCCACCGGGCCGGGGCCGGCCGGGTCGGGGCCCGGCGACGCGGCGCTGCCGGCCGGGGAGGGCTCCGACGCCGGGGCGGGGCCGGCCGGGGCGGCGCCGGACGGCTGGGCGAGTGCGCGTACGGACGGGTAGTCGGGCTTGCCGTTGGCCAGCCGGGGCAGTTCGGGCAGCAGGTGGACGTGGACGGCGCGCGCCGGCAGGCCGCACTCCGCCGCGACCCGCCCGCGGATCCGCCGCTCGTCCCACCCGTCCGCGCGGACGACGGCGAGGACGAGGCGGTCGTCGTCGCCCGCGCACAGGGCGTCGAGCCCGTGCCGGGCGAGGAGCGCCTCGATCCGCTGCGGGTCGACGCGCAGGCCGAGGATCTTGAGGAAGCGGCTGCGCCGGCCGACGATCTCGTACAGGCCGTCCTCGGTGCGGCGGGCGAGGTCGCCGGTGCGCAGTGCGTCGACCGTGCGGCCGAGTGCGAGGTCCGCGGGGGTGCGGGCGTACCCGAGCATGACGTTCGGCCCGGTGTAGACGAGCTCGCCGACGCCGTCGCCCTGCCCGGCCGCCTCGTCGGCCGGCTCCAGGCGGAAGGCGCCGCCGGGGACCGGCACGCCGATCGCCCCGGGGTGCTCGGCGGCCAGGTCGGGCGGCAGGTACGCCATCCGCGCGGTCGCCTCGGTCTGGCCGTACATGACGAACAGGTCCCAGCCGCGCCGCCGTCCGAGCCGGGCGTGGTGCGCGACCCGCTCGGGGGCCAGCCGGCCGCCCGCCTGCGTGACGTAGCGCAGGTGGGGGAGGTCCATGTCGGCGAAGCCGACCCGGTCGAGGAGGTCGAAGGTGTACGGGACGCCGGCGAGCGAGGTGCCGCGGGCGCGGCGGAAGAGGTCCCAGAAGCAGGGGTCCGCCACGGAGAGTCCGGTCAGGACGACACCGGCGCCGCGCAGCAGATTGCTGTGGATCACGGAGAGGCCGTAGCAGTAGTGCATCGGCAGGGTGGTCGCGGCGCGGTCGGTGTCGCGGATGCCCAGATAGGCGGCGATCGACTCGGCGTTGGCCTGCAGGTTCTCGTACGAGAGCCGGACGAGCTTGGGGGAGCCGGTGGAGCCCGAGGTGCTGAGCAGCAGCGCGAGGTCGGGGTGGAGGGCGTGGGCGGAGCCGGCGCGCCGCTCCTCGATCCGTGGCTCCCCGCCCGCCTCGGGGTGGACGACGACGTCGGGGTCGTAGGCGGCGGTGAGCGCGGCGACGGACTCCGGGTGGTCGCCGGGGACCAGCAGCACCACGTGGCCGGCCGCGAGGGCGGCGAGGTGGGCGGTGAGCGCGGCGACGGTGTTGGCGCCGCGCAGCAGGACCAGCCGGCGGCCGAGGCCGAGGCGCGCGGCCGTCTCCGCGACCCGCCCGGCCAGCTCGCGGTAGGAGAGTTCGCGCTCGGAGGTGACCACGGCGGTGCGGTCGCCGTGCCGCGCGAGGTCGCGGGCGAGCGGGAGGCCGCCGGCGAGGGGCCGGTCGCCCGGGGCGGGCGGGGTGCCCGTGACAGGCCGGTCGCCGCCCGGGGCGGACAGGGCGCCGGGGCGGGGCAGGGCGCCGGGGTGGGGCAGGGCGCGGCCTCCGGCGGCCGGGGCGGGCCGGGCGGCGGGCGGGAGTGTCATGGGCGCATCGTAGGTAAGCCTTTCCTTACGCAAAACGGGGGGAGGGGCTCCGGATGCCTGCCCGCGACCTCGCCGTTACCAAAGCCTGACTTGACGCTTAGGTTAGCTTCGCCTTATCAATGCCGTATTCACAGGTTCGTTCGACCCACCCCTGCAGGAAGGCCCCACCCGCATGCGCCGCCCCTCGGCCCGCACCCTCACCGCGCTCGTCGCGGCCGCTCTGCTCGGCCCCCTGCTGTCCGCTTGCGGTAGCGACGAACCGGCCGACCTCGTCATCTACTCCGGGCGCAACGAGAACCTGGTGAAGCCGCTCATCGAGAAGCTGGAGAAGCACCTCGGCGCCGAGGTCGAGGTCCGCTACGGCGACAGCGCCGAGCTCTCCGCCCAGCTCCTGGAGGAGGGCGACACCACCGAGGCGGGGCTCTTCCTCTCCCAGGACGCGGGCGCCCTCGGCGCGCTCTCCAAGGAGGGGCGCCTCGCGCCGCTCCCGCAGGCCACCCTCGACAAGGTCGCCCCGGCCTACCGCGGCTCCGCCGGCGACTGGACCGGCGTCAGCGGCCGGGTCCGCGTCCTCGGCTACAACCCGGCGCAGGTCCCCACCCCGCCCAGCAGCGTCCACGACCTGGTCAAGCCCGAGTGGAAGGGCAAGATCGGCTTCGCCCCCACGAACGCCTCCTTCCAGGCCTTCGTCACCGGCATGCGCGTCCTGGAGGGCGACGACGCCACCCGCGCCTGGCTCAAGGGCCTGAAGGCCAACGAGCCCAAGGCGTACGACAACAACCTCAAGATCCTGGAGGCCGTCGACAAGGGCGAGGTCCCGATCGGCCTGATCAACCACTACTACTGGTACGAGAAGGCCGCCGAGACGGGCGCCGGCAAGCTGAAGGCGAAGGTGCACTACCTGCCCGCGGGCGACCCGGGCGGCCTCGTCAACGTCGCCGGGGCCGGCGTCCTGAAGGGCGCCGACGAGAAGCAGGCCGCGTACGCCCGCAAGGCCGTCGACTTCCTCCTCTCCACCGAGTCCCAGGAGTACTTCGCCGCGGAGACCAAGGAGTACCCCCTGGTCGCGGGCGTGAAGACGGCCGAGGGCGTCCCGCCGCTGGACAGCCTCCAGCCCCCGAAGATCGACCTCGGCAGGCTCGACTCCCTCAAGCAGACCCTGGCCATGCTCCAGGACACCGGACTGGTCTGAGGTGACCGCACCGGACGCCCCGGCCCGGCCCGCCGACGACGCGCCGCCCGGCGACGCCGCCCGGCCCGCCGACACCGCCCGCCCGCCGCGCGCCCCCGCGCCCGGCGCGGTCCAGCCTCGGCCGGGCCGCGGCGGGCGGGTGCGGGGGCGGGTGCGCGCCGGCGGCCGGCTCTCCCCGCTCCTCGTCGTACCCGCCCTCGCGGCCGCCCTGCTCGCCGTCCTGCCGCTGGGCTACCTCGCCGTGCGCGCCCTCGAACGCGGCCCGGCCTACGCCTGGGACGTCGTCGCCGACGCGCGCACCGGCGAACTGCTCCTGCGCAGCCTCGGCCTGACCGCCGCCGTCGTCGCGGCCTGCCTGCTCATCGGCGTCCCGCTCGCCTGGCTGACCGTCCGCACCGCCCTGCCCGGCGCCCGCGCCTGGTCCGTGCTCGTCACCCTGCCGCTGGCCGTGCCCAGTTACGTCACCGCCTTCGCCTGGCTGTCCGCCGCGCCCTCGCTGGCCGGCTTCACCGGCTCGGCCGTCGCCCTGACCCTGGCCTGCTTCCCGTACGTGTACCTCCCGGTCGCCGCCGCGCTGCGCGGCACCGACCCCGGGCACGAGGAGGCGGCCCGCTCCCTCGGCCACGGGCCGCTGCGCACCTTCCTGCGCGTCACCCTGCCCCAGCTGCGCCCCGCCGCGGCCGGCGGCGCCCTGCTCGTCGCGCTGTACGTGCTCTCCGACTTCGGCGCCGTCTCGCTCATGCGGTACGACACCTTCACCCGGGGCATCTACACCTCCTACCGGGCCAGCTTCGACCGCACCCCGGCCGCCGCCCTCAGCGCCGTGCTCGTCGTCATGACCGTGCTCCTCGTCGCCGCCGAGACCCGCAGCCGGGGCCGCGCCGCCTACGCCCGCACCGGCAAGGGGGCCGCGCGCCCGGCCGTGCCGGCGCCGCTGGGGCGGCTGCGGCCGCTCGCCCTCGCCTGGTGCGGGACCGTCGTCGCCCTGGCGGTCGGCTTCCCGCTCGCCACGCTCGGCTACTGGCTGGCCGTCGGCACCTCCGCCACCTGGGACCCGGCCGCGCTCACCGCCACCGCGCTCACCACGCTCGGCGTGGCCGCCGGGGGCGCCGCGCTCACCACCCTGCTCGCGCTGCCCGTCGGCGTCATCGCCGCGCGGGGGCGCGGCCGGCTCGCCCGCCTCCTGGAACAGGCCGCGTACGCGGGCCACGCCGTGCCCGGCATCACCGTCGCCCTCGCGCTGGTCTTCTTCGCCGTCCGCTACGCCCGCCCGGTCTACCAGGAGACGCCGCTGCTGGTCTGCGCGTACGCGGTGCTCTTCCTGCCGGTCGCGGTGGGCGCCACCCGCGCCGCCGTGCTCCAGGCGCCGCCCGTCCTCGACGACGTGGCCCGCTCGCTGGGGCGCGGCCCCTTCGGCGTGCTGCGCGAGGTCACCGTGCCGCTGGCGGCTCCCGGCATCGCGGCCGGGGCGGCCCTCACCTTCGTCGTCTGCATGAAGGAGCTCCCCGCCACCCTGCTCCTGCGGCCCACCGGCATGGACACCCTCGCCACCCGGCTGTGGACGGAGACCGGCACGGGGTCCTTCGCGGCGGCGGCCCCCTACGCGATGGCGCTGATCCTGCTGGCCGCGATCCCCTCCTACCTCCTCGGAAGGCACCGCACATGAACGAGCTCGACGTCCGCCGGGTCGTCAAGGCGTACGGACCGGGGGCGCCCGTCCTCGACGGGCTCGACCTGAGCGTCCCCGGAGGCGCGCTCGCTGCCGTCCTCGGCCCGTCCGGCTGCGGCAAGACCACCCTGCTGCGGGTGATCGCCGGCTTCCTGAAGGCCGACTCCGGCAGCGTCAGCGTCGCCGGGCGGCTCCTCGGCGGCCCCGGCGTCCACCTGCCGCCCGAGCGGCGCCGCATCGGGATCGTCCCCCAGGAGGGCGCCCTCTTCCCGCACCTCACCGTGGCCCGGAACATCGCCTTCGGGCTCCGCGACCTCGGCCGGGCCGACCGGCGCGCCCGCGTGGGTGAGATGCTCGACCTGGTCGGCCTGCCCGGCCACGGCGAGCGCATGCCGCACGAACTCTCCGGCGGCCAGCAGCAGCGCGTGGCCCTCGCCCGCGCGCTCGCGCCCCGGCCCCACCTCGTGCTGCTCGACGAGCCGTTCAGCGCGCTCGACAGCGGGCTGCGCGGGGCCGTACGGGCGGAGGTCCGCGCCGTGCTGCGGGAGAGCGGCGCCACCGGCCTGCTGGTCACCCACGACCAGCAGGAGGCCCTGTCCACCGCCGACCTCGTCGCCGTGCTCCGCGCCGGGCGCGTCGTGCAGTGCGGGACGCCGGAAGCGCTCTACCACCGGCCCGCCGACCCGTGGCTGGCCTCGTTCGTCGGCGACGCCGTCCTCGTGCCGGGCACGGCCGAGAAGGGGACGGCGACGACCGCCCTCGGACGCGTCCCCCTGGCGAGCGCCCCGGACGGGCTCCGCGACGGCCTGGTCCTCCTGCGCCCCGAGCAGCTCCGGCTGGCCGAGCCGGACGCGGCGGGCGCGGGCGCCTCGGGCGTGGTGACCGACGTGCGCTTCTTCGGGCACGACGCCATGGTCACCGTGGCGGTGGACGGCCTGGACCGGCCGGTGGACGTCCGCACCCCCGGCCCGCCGGGGCAGGTACCGGGCCGCAGGGTCGGCATCCGCCTCACCGGCGAGGCCACCCTCCACCCGCACACCGCCTGAGGGCCCGGCGGCACCCCCCTCACCCCGCGTCCCACGCCCCCTCGCGGCCCCGTATGAAGTCGTACGCCTCCGCCGCGCGGAAGGCGCCCTGGCCGCCGGGGAAGAGGAGGCCCGCCTCCAGGAACGCCGGGGCCCGCGCCGTCGACGGCACGTACGGCACCGCCACGCAGCGCATGCCCGCCGCGTGGGCGGCCTCCGCGCCCGGCGGGGCGTCCTCCACGACGACGCACGCGGACGGGTCGGCGCCCAGGCGGCGCGCGGCCTCCAGGAACACGTCCGGCGCCGGCTTGCCGTGCGGGACCTCCTCGGCGGAGACCAGGGCGCCGAAGCGGCCGGAGAGCCCGGCGCCCGCGAGGACCGTCTCGATGGCCGCGCGCGACGAGCCGGACGCCACCGCCATGGGCACCCCGTCGGCGTGCAGCCGCTCGACGAGGAGCCGCATCTCGGGGAAGACCTCGGTCCCGGCGGACGCCAGCTCCAGGTAGTGCCGGTTCTTCCCGGCGAGCAGGTCCTCCAGCGGCGCGTCGATCCCGTGCTCCGCCTTCAGGGCCCGCAGCGTCTCCAGGGTGCCGATGCCGATGAAGTCGGTGTGGCGCTCCCAGGTGAAGCCGGTGACGCCGTGGGCGGCGAGGACCCGGCGGCCGGCCTCGTAGTAGTTCGGCTCGCTGTCGACCAGCGTGCCGTCGAGGTCGAAGAGGACGGCGGTCACCTGCTCCCCCCTCCGCTCGCGCGGGCGGCGCGGGCCTCCCGGCCCACCGACTCCACCAGCGGCAGGAGCCGGAACGGGACCCGCTCCCGCAGCGCCACCTCGGTCCGCGTCCGTACGACGCCCGGCAGTCTGATGAGCTGTTGGATGACGTCCTCCAGATGTGCGTTGTCCCGCGCGACCACGCGGGTGAGCAGGTCGCCTCCGCCGGTGATGGAGAACGCCTCGACGATCTCCGGTACGGCGGCGAGCGCGTCGCCCACCTCGTCCAGGTGGCCCTGGGTCACCTCGACGTGGACGAAGGCGAGCACCGGGTGCCCGAGCGCGGCGGGGGAGAGGAAGGGACCCGTACCCGTGACCACGCCGTCCCGCTCCAGCCGGTCGAGCCGCGCCTGGAGCGTGCCGCGGGCGATGCCGAGGATCCGCGCGTACTCCCGCACGCTCGTGCGGGGCTGTTCGATCAGCAGCCGGAGGATGCGTGTGTCCAGTTCGTCGACCGGCATGGTCCGTCGCCCCCTCGTCGGCCGGGCAGTCCGTAGGTCGACTGTACCAATGGCCCCGCACGGGCCGCCGAGGCCGGCCGACGGCCCGGCGGGGGCCGAATGGCCGAGGGCCGGTTCCCCGCGCCCGCCCGCCGGCTTGGCCGGAAATCGCCGAAACAAGGCCCGGACCGCGCCATACGGCCCGTGACCACGGGGTCGCCCTCCCCGGTGACGTGCGGGAGGCGGCCGTGTGTCGGATGAGCACACCGCAGGGCGACGCGTACCGTTGACGGCCCATGAGCTGCGGCGTATCACTTTCGGCTAGTGCCGTAACTCTCTCCTTCCAGGGAGGTGTTCCCTCTGTGGCGACGCGACGCGCGTTCCTCGCCGGCTCGACCGCAGTAATCTCCGCCACCCTCCTGCCCCCTTCTCCCGAAGCACACGCCGAGGCCGGGAGCCAGCTCATGCGTGAACCCCAGTACATCGGAATCCCGCTCAGCGACGTCCTCCTGCTCGGTGGCGCCGTCGCCCCCGGACCGTCCGGGAGGCAGGCCCTGTGGAACGCGTCGACGGGCAAGCCCGCCCGCCTCAACGCCATGGACCCCACGACCGGCGACCTGCTGGTCAGCGCCCCCCTGACGGGCGGTGACGGCGCCTGGGCCGTGACCGCCGCGCCGAGCGGCGTCTACGCGGGCACCTACGGAAACGCGCACCTCTACCGCTGGGCACCGGGCTCCGGCGACACCGCCGAGGACCTGGGCCTCCCCGCCGCCGGGCAGACCTTCATCTGGGCGCTGGCCACCGACGCCGACGGCAAGGTCTGGGGCGGGACGTTCCCCGGCGGCAAGGTCTTCCGCTTCGACCCCGCCACCCGCGCCTTCACCGACTTCGGGCAGGCCGTCCCCGGCCAGACGTACGTGCGCAGCATCGCCTGCGCCGGCGGCAAGGTGTACAGCGGCTCCTACGCCGCCGCCCACATCGCCGAACTCGACCCCGCCACCCGCACCTTCACCCAGCTGCCCGCCCCGCCGGGGCTGGGCACGGTCACCGGCAAGCCGGTCTACGACCTCAACGCGTACGACGGCCGGCTGTACGCCCGCATCGGCTCCGACGCCCCCAACCCGCTGTACGTCTTCGACCTCGCCACCCGCACCTGGTCGGACCCCATCCCGGAGGTCCACGGCCTGAGCGTCTGCCCGCCCGGCGAGGACGGGGCCGTCTACTTCTTCCAGCACGGCGAGCTGCGCCGCTACGACCCCGCCACCGGCGCCAACACCGGCACGGGCCTCGTCCTGTCCGGCAAGGTGCAGAACGCCCGCTCCTTCGGCTGGGCCGAGCTGGGCCTGCCCGACTACCCCGGCCGGAGCGTCGTCGGCACCCTGTGGCGCGGCGACATGTTCCGGTACAACCCGGCCACCGGTGCGCACGCCGTCCTCGGGACGAAGGTGCGCAAGGAGCCGATCGACGTCCAGGCCCTCGCGGCCGGCGGCCGCCGCACGGTCTACGCGGGAGGCTTCCTCAACGGCGGCCTGTCGGCCGTCGACACCACCACGGGCCTGCCCTCGTTCCACCGCTTCGGCCAGATCGAGGCCATCCTGCGCGACTCCGAGGGCACCGTGTGGATCGGCCAGTACCCGGACGCCCGGCTGTTCCGCTACCGCCCCGGACAGCCGTGGAACAGCCCCGAGTACTCCCCGGAGGGCCCGCCCGGCACCCCCGCCAACCCCGAGGTCGTCCTCACCCTCAAGCCCGAACTCCAGGCGCGCGCCCGGTGCCTGGCCGAGACGGACGGGAGGATCGCGGTCGGCACGGTCCCGGACGGCAACCGCCTCGGTGGCGGACTCGCGGTGTACGACAAGGCGACCGGCGAGTCGACGTTCACGCGCAACGTCGTCCAGGACATGTCGATCATCGCCCTCACCGCCGACGACGGTGTCGTCTACGGAGGCGCCTCCATCTTCGGCGGCCTCGGCACCACCCCGCCCACCCGGACGGCCGGCGCCGTCTTCGCCTGGGACGTGGCCCGCGCGCGCAAGCTGTGGGAGCTGGAGCCGGCCGAGGGGATCGCCTCGGTCAGCGCGGTCGAGGTGGCCGCCGGCGTCGTCTGGGCCCTCGCCGGGCACTCGCTGTTCGCGATCGACCCGGAGGAGCCGCGCGTCCTGCGGCGCCTGGAACTGGGCACCCGCAGCAACGACGGGGCGATAGTGGTCAGCCGCCGCAAGCTGTACGTCTCCGTCGACGGCGCGCTGATCTTCCGGGTCGACCCGTTCTTCCCGCAGCGGGACCCGCACCTGCTGGTCAACTTCCCCCACCGGCGCCTGACCGCCCACGAGGGGTGGCTGTACCTCAGCCGCGGCCCCGAGCTCTACAAGGTGGACGTGCGGCGCTGACCCCGGCCGGCGTCGGACCGCACCGTGTCGGCCGGTTTCGACCGGAGTTCCTCCGGTGTTGTTCCGTGTCGTCGCGTGTCTTCCCGTGCCATTGACAGCCCGATTTGTGCCCGGTTACTTTCGGCCCAGACCGTAAGTGACCGGGCACGCGTATCCTTCTCAGGCCTTGCGGAGGCCCTCCATGACGACAGGCTTCAAGCGCGCCACCACCCCGCTCGCCCTCCTCGCCGCGGCCGCCCTGCTGGCCGGCTGCGGCGGCGACGGCGGGAACGGGCCGAACGACGTCACCGTGTGGATGTACCCCGTCATCGCGGACCCGAAGGCCAACTCCGCCTACTGGGAGCGGATCGAGAAGGACTTCGAGGCGGCCACCCCCGGCACCACGGTCACCATCGAGGAGCAGCCCTGGGAGAACCGCGACGAGAAGCTCGCCACCGCCTTCGGCAGCGGCAAGGGCCCCGACGTGGTCCTGCTCAACCCCGACCAGGTCCCGCAGTACCTCGCGGGCGGCGCCCTCCAGCCCGTCGACAAGGCGGTCGAGAGCATCAAGGAATCGTTCCTGCCGAACGCCCTCGACGCCCTCACCCACGACGGCAGGCTCTACGCGGTGCCCATCTACCACACCGTCACCACGACGCTCTACAACAAGCGACTCCTCGACCGGGCCGGCATCGACAAGCCCCCCGCCACCTGGGACGAGGTCAGGGCGGCGGCGCCCAAGCTGAAGGCGGCCGGCGTCGCCACCCTGGACTACTCGGCGAGCAACGAGGCCACCCTCAACCTCAACTTCTACCCCCTGCTGTGGCAGGCGGGCGGCTCGGTCTTCTCCGAGGACGGGAAGAAGGCCGCCTTCAACGGGCCCGAGGGCGTCGCCGCCCTCACCTTCGTCACCGACCTCTACAAGGCCGGCGCCGTCCCCAAGTCGGCCCTCACCAACACCAACATCTTCGCCGACCACCCCATGGGCGAGCAGCAGGTCGCCATGGCCTTCTCCAGCACCTCGGCCGACGCCGACCTGGCCCGCAAGACGTGGGGCGCCGGGAACGTCGTCGTCGGCAAGCCCCTCCGCGACGCCGAACAGGTCTCCTTCGGCGTCCCCGGCGGCCTCGGCCTCAGCGCCAAGGCCCGCAACACGGCCGGCGCGCAGAAGTTCCTCGCCTACATGGCGGCGCCGGAGCGCATCCGCAGCCTCGGCGAGGCGAGCGGCTTCCTCTCGCCGCGCACCGACGTGACGGTGCCCAGCGACGCCCCGTACGCCAAGCAGTTCCAGGAGGCGCTGCCCTACGCCTACCCCGGAGAGCCGAGCCCCGTGGCCCGCCAGGTGATGTCCCTGATCGCCCCCGAGATCCAGGCGGCCCTCACCGGGCGCAAGAGCCCCAAGGAGGCCCTGGACGCGGCCGCCGCGCAGGCCGACGACCTCCTGGCGCGGCAGCGTTGACGGCGGGTACGGCCGGCGAGCGGACCGCGCCCACCCCCGAGCCGGTCGCCGTACCCGGCCCGGCCCGCCCGGCGGGCCGCCCGCCGCGCCCGGTCCGCCGCCGCGAGGCACGCGTCGGCCTGCTGTTCGTCGCGCCGATGCTGCTGCTCTTCACGGTCTTCCGCTTCGGCCCGACGATCGGCGCCGCGTTCCTCTCGCTCACCGACTACCGGCTCAGCGGCGACTGGCGGTTCATCGGCGTCGAGAACTACGCCCGGCTCCTGGACGACGACCTGTTCTGGTCCAGCCTCGGCGTGACCGCCCTCTACACCCTCTTCTTCGTCCCGCTGACCGTCGGGCTCTCGCTCGGCACGGCCCTGCTGCTGCACCGCACCCTGTGGCTGCGCGGATTCTTCCGGGGCGTGTTCTTCCTCCCGTACGTCACCAGCATCGTGCTCGCCGCCGTCATCTGGAAGTGGATCTACGACGTGGAGGACGGCCTGCTCAACGCGGCGCTCGGCGTCCTCTCCCTGGGCCCCGTCGACTTCCTCGGCGACGAGCGGCTCGTCCTGCCGGCCATCGCCGCCACCTCCGCCTGGAAGGGCTTCGGCTACTCCATGCTGATCCTCCTCGCCGGGCTCCAGTCCATCCCGCGCGAGGTCTCCGAGGCCGCCGTCATCGACGGCGCCACCGGCTGGCGGCGGCTGCGCTGGGTGACGCTGCCGCTGCTGCGCCCCGTCCTCTTCTTCGTCCTGGTCGTCGAGGCGATCGGCGCGTTCCAGGTCTTCGACGCGATGTACGTGATGACGGCGGGCGGTCCGGTGCGCGCCAGCTACTCCCTCGTCTACCTGCTGTACGACACGGGCTTCAAGTTCTTCGACTTCGGCTACGCGAGCGCGCTGGGACTGGTCCTGTTCCTGGTGGTCCTGGTGTTCTCGCTGATCCAGCGCCGGCTGATCGGACGGGACGACTGATGGCGAGACTGCGGCTGCCGGTCCTGCTGGCCCTGGTGGGGCTGGTGACCATGACGCCCTTCGCGGTGATGGTGCTGGTCGCGTTCGCGCCGCCGGGCGGCAGGACCCTGCCGGGCGCCTTCGACCTGACCCGCGCCACGTGGGAGAACTTCTCCGCCGTCCTGTCCGGCGCCGACATCACCCGCTGGGCCGCGAACTCCCTCGTGTACTCGCTGGTGTCGGTCGTGCTGATCCTGCTGTTCTCCTCCATGGCCGGGTACGCCTTCGCGAAGAAGCGGTTCCCCGGGCGCGAGGTGCTGTTCTGGTCGTTCCTGGCGACCCTGATGGTGCCCTTCCAGGCGACCCTCGTCCCGTACTTCGTCCTCGTCTCGCGGCTCGGCGGCGTGGACACGTACTGGGGCCTGATCGTGCCGACCCTCGCCAACTCGCAGGCCGTCTTCCTGATGCGGCAGTTCATCGCGCAGCTCCCCGACGAGCTGTTCGAGGCGGCGAGGATCGACGGGGCCTCGGAGTGGCGGATCTACACCACCGTGGTCGTCCCGCTCATCACCCCCGTCCTGGCGACGCTCGGCGTCTTCGTCTTCCTGTGGCACTGGAACGACTTCCTGTGGCCGCTCGTCATCGGCCAGTCCTCGCGGATGCACACCCTCACCGTCGGCCTGGCCACGCTGGAGGGGGAGAACGTCGCCGTCAACCAGATCATGGCCGGGGCGACCATCACGGTCCTGCCCTGCCTGCTGGTCTTCGGCCTCCTCCAGCGCTACCTGACCGACTCCATCGCCACGACGGGCCTGAAGAACTGACCCCCGGCCCCCGGCCCCGACCGGGCCCCCGGCCCCCGGCCCCGACCGGGCCCCACGCCCCGGCCCCCGGCTCCCGGCCCGCGGACCGGGCCCGCGCGCCGGGGTCAGGCGGCGCGCAGCCGCGGCAGCACGTCCGTGCCGTACGCCTCGATGGCGCGCAGCGCGTCCGCCTGCGGCATGCCGGGCGGCTGGACGCGCAGGACCACGCCGTCGGCGCCCATCGCCGCGTAGCGGCCGAGGCGGTCGGCGCACTCCCCGGGCGAGCCGATCACCGAGCGGGCCGCGATGTCGTCCCACTCCTGCGCGTACCGCGCGGCGTCCTGCGAGGTCCGCTTCCAGCCGCCGTACGCGTCGTACAGCCCGCGAAGCGGCTCCTCCAGCGCGGCCCGCGCCGCCTGCGTGGTGGGCGCGCAGTAGCCCTCGCGGCAGACGATGACCTCCGCGCCGAGACTGCCGGCGCCCCGCGGGTACGAGAGGTACTCGGCGATCTTGCCGGGCAGGTCCGCGTCCAGCTCGTTGAACGAGGTCGTCCAGCCGTCGCACATCCGCGCCGTCCGCTCCAGCGCCGCCGGCACCCGCCCGCCGTTCCACAGGCGCGGACGCGGGCTCTGCACCGGGCGCGGCGACAGGAACGCCCCGTCCAGCGAGGTGAACCGGCCCTCGTGGCTCACCTCGTCCTCGGTCCACAGCCGCGTCACCAGCTCCAGGCACTCCTCGAAGCGGGCCACCCGCTCGCGCGGGTGCGTGCCGTACAGCGTGAACTCCTCCGGCCGGTAGCCGAGGACGAAACCGGCCGTCAGCCGGCCGCCCGACAGCACGTCGACGTGGGCGAGCGTCTCCGCGAGCCACACCGGGTGGTACACGGGTGCGATCAGCCCCGCCGTCGCCAGCCCGATCCGCTCCGTGTGCGCTGCCAGGTACGCCAGCGACGTCACCGCCTCGTGGTAGCCGGGGCGGTGCAGATGCCGCTCCCCGAGCACCACCCACGCGAAGCCCGCCTGCTCGGCGAGGCGCACCTGCTCCACCGCGTCGGCGAGGCGCGGCCGGTCCGCCTTGTCGGCGTACAGGTTGACGTAGAGGCCCAGGCGCATGGCACCGCTTCCTTCCCCTCGCGGCCTTGCTTTACGGTCCGGGCCGCAAAGGCTAGCGTGAACGCGCGCCGGGGCGACAGACCGCGAGACCGGACGACAGACCGTCAGACACCACCGTCCTACAGGGAGTCGTACATGTCCGCTACCGAGGAACTCGCCGGGCGGCTGCGCGGCACCGTCCTGCCCGCCGTGCTGACCCCCATGGACGCCTCCGGAGCCGTCGACTTCGCGGCGCTGCGCCGGTACGCCGAACGGATGGTCGCCGAGCGGATCGGCGGCGTCGCCGTGTGGGCGCACACGGGGCGCGGGCTGCACCTGGCCGAGGCCGACCGGCGGCGCGTGCTGGAGGTGTGGCGGGACGCCGTGGACCTGCCGGTCGTCGCCGGGGCGGGCGTGCCGCGCGCGCTGCGCGGCGCGCCGCTCGACGAGGCCGAGGACGCGGCGGTGGCCATGGCGGCGCGCGCCGCGGAGCTGGGCGCCGACGCCGTGATGGTCTACCCGGTGGCCCGCCACCACGCGCTGCCCGACGGCGAGGAGCGGGCGGCGCGGCTCCACGAGCGGGTCGCCGAGGCGAGCGGACTGCCCGTGCTGGGCTTCCTCCTGCACGGCGAGGCGGGCGGCTACCCGTACGCGCCGGGGCTGGTCCGGCGGCTGCTGGAGCAGCCCTCGACGGCCGGCATCAAGATCGCCACCCTGGACCGGGCGGTGGACTGCCAGGACGCCCTCAGGGCGGCGGAGGGCACCGGGGCGCTGCTGGTCACCGGCGAGGACCGGATGTTCGGCCCGTCGCTGATGTGGGGCGCCGACACGGCCCTGGTGGGCATCGCCGCCGCCCGCGCGGGGCTCACCGGCGCCGTGCTGGACGCCTGGACGGCCGGGGACGCCGCCGGGTTCCTGCGGGCGTCGGGGCGGCTCGACCGGTTCGCCGAGGCCACGTTCCTCGCGCCCATCGAGGGATACGTGCAGCGGATGCTGTGGGCCGCGGTGTGGGAGGGCGCCATCCCCGAGGAGGCCGCCTTCGACCCGTACGGGCCGCCGCTGCCCGACGCCGAGCGGCGCGCCGTCGTCGCCTGCCTGGAACGGCTCGCCAAGGAGGACGGCGCCGCCGCCTGAGTCCCCGGCGGCGGAGGCCCGCGGCCCGGTGGCCGGACGGGGGCCGGCACGGCCCCGGTGGGCACCGCCGCCGCCCGCGCGGGGCGCGTCGGCGCCGTCCCGGACGCCTGGACGGCGGCGGTCGCCGCCGGGATCAGCCGGCCGCCGCGCGCCGGTGGGCGCGGCGCAGGGCGCCCGCGATCCGGTCGACGTGCTCCTCCCCGTACGCCTCGTTCCACGGCAGCGCCAGCAGCGTCCGGCCGATCAGCTCCTCCGCGCGCGGGCACAGCCCCGCACGGCCGCCGGGCACCGCCGGATTGGCGTACAGGGGCCGCTCCAGGTAGCCGGGCAGCGCCGGGACGCCCTCGGCCGCCAGCTCGCGGGCCCAGCGCCCGTTCTCCCCGACGAGCAGCGGGAACATCCACCACGCGTGCCCGGCCGGGTCCCCGGCGAGCGCCACCCCGTCCAGGCCGTCCAGCGCGGCGAGCAGCAGCGCCGCCGACGCGCGCCGGGCCCGCACGACCCCCTCGACCTTGGCGAGCTGTGCCCGCGCCACCGCCGCGACCAGCTCCGGCATGCGGTAGTTGAGGCCCATCTCGCGGTGGATCCGGCCCTCGGAGCGGTCCCAGCCCTTGTCCATGAACAGCCGCATCCGCCGGGCCAGCTCCGGGTCGTCCGCGACGGCCAGACCGCCGTCGCCCGCCGTGACGTGCTTGAACTGCTGCAGGCTGAAGCAGGCGATGTCGCCCACCGTGCCGAGCCGCCGCCCCGAGGCGTCCTCGCCCAGCCACGCCTGCGCGCAGTCCTCGACCAGCGGCAGCCCGTGCCGGTCGCACACCTCCCGCAGCCGCGCCGCGTCCGCCGCTCCGCCGAACAGGTGCACGGCGACGACCGCCCGCGTCCGCGGGGTGATCGCGGCGGCCACGGCCTCCGGGTCCAGGTTGCCGTCCCCGGCGCGCACGTCCGCGAACACCGGCCGCGCCCCCTGCGCCAGTACCGGTGCCACCGTGCCGAAGTCGGAGATCGGCGTCGTCACCACCTCGTCGCCCGGCCCGACCCCGCACGCCGCGACCGCCAGGTGTAGCGCCGCCGTACCGGACGAGCACGCCACCGCGTGCGGGCGGCCGTACAGCCGCGCCATCTCCGCCTCCAGCGCGCGCGCCTCGCCGCCGAACGCGCTGCACAGCACCCCGGAGTCGAGGACCCGCAGCACCGCCGCGCGCTCCTCCTCGCCGAGCGTCCTGCCGGCCGGCTCCAGCACGGTCGGCAGGGGGATTTCCCGTTCGGGCATCGGGCTACTATCCTTCCGCCAGACACGCGGTTACGGCCTGGGCCGAAACTAGGGCGCCGGTGGACCGGCGTCAACCGGCCCCGCGGACGCCGCCCCGGACGAACGGAGACCGGCCGATGGCCCTCACGGTCGGCGTGACAGGTCCCGAGGACCTGGTGGACAAGGTGCTCGCCGTCGGCGGCGACACCGGGGGCGCCCGGCTGCGCGCCCTGCCCTACCGGCACGAGGACGAGACGCCCGACGTCGTCCGCGCGGCGGGCCCCCACGTGGACGCGCTGCTGTTCACCGGGGTCGTCCCCCACACCCTCGCCGCCGACGCCGGCCTGCTCGACCGGCCCGCCATGTACGTCCCGTACAGCGGCGCCACCCTGCTGCGGGCGCTCGTGGAGCTGCTCAGGCTCGGCCACGACGTCTCCCGCGTCTCCATCGACACCATCGGCCGCGCCGAGGTGGCGGAGACCCTCACCGAGGCCCGGCTGCCCACCGAGCACGTCCGCGTGCTGCCCCACCGGCCCGGCCTCACCTCCCGCGACCTGGTCGACTTCCACCTCGACGCGCACGAGCGGCACGGCGCCACCGCCGCGCTCACCTGTCTGGGCTCCGCCTACCACCAGCTGGAGCACCGCGTCCCCGCCGTCCGGCTCGCCCCGTCCCGCCACTCCATACGGGCGACCCTGCGGGCCCTCGTCCTCGCCACCGCCGGCGCCCACAGCGGCGACGCCCAGATCGCCCTCGGCATCGTCGACCTGCCCGCCGCCGACGAGGAGCTCGCCGCGGACCTCGCCGTCCTCGGCGGCAGTCTCGCCGGGCTCCCGGACGGCAGCCGCCTCGCGGTGACCACGCGCGGCGCGCTGGAGCAGGCCACCGACCACTACACCCGCCTGCCGTTCCTCGACGGGCTCGCCGCCCGGCACGGCACCGCCCACGTCGGCTTCGGCCTCGGCCGCACCGCCGCCGAGGCGGAGGTCCTGGCCCGGCGGGCCGTCAACCGGGCCCGCGCGGTCGGGCCGGTCGCGGGCGTCGTCTCCCTGAAGGACGACACCGACATCGTCATCGCCCACGGCACCGGGGGCGCCCCGCGGCCCGCCGCCGGGCCGGACGGCGCCGGACTGCTCGCCCGCCGCGCCGGGCTCGACCCGCGGACGGTGGAGCGGCTGCGGGAGCTGGTCGCGGCGCAGGACGAGGCCGGCGTCACCGCCCACCGCGTCGCCGAGCACCTGGCCGTCCAGCAGCGCACCGCCCGCCGCATCCTCAAGCGCCTGGAGCGCGCCGGGGTCGCCGTCCCCCTCGGCAGCCTCCAGGAGGGCCGCACCGGCCGGCCGCCGATCGTCTACCGCGTACGTCTCTAGGCCCGACGCCGACGGCGGGGCCGCGTCCAGGAGGAGCCGAGTGAAGATCGTCTCGATTCGCAGCCAGGTCGTCCGGGCCCCCTACCGGCGCCCCTTCGCCATCAGCAGCGGGGCCAGCCCCGACCTCGTCACCCTCGTCGTCGAGGTGCGCGCCGACGACGGCACGACCGGCTACGGCGAGGCCTCGCCCATGACCGCGTACACGGGGGAGACCCTGGAAGGGCTGCGCGCCGCGCTCACCGGCCACGTCGCGCCCGCCCTCGTGGGCCGCGACCCCCGCGACCTGGCGGGCGCACATGCCGCCATGGACGCGGCGATCCGGGGCCAGCGCCTCGCCAAGGCCGCCCTCGACCTGGCCCTCCACGACCTCGCCGGGCGCGCCGCGGGCTGGCCCGCCCACCTGCTGCTCGGGGGGCGGGTGCGGGACGCGGTGCCCACCGCCTGGGTCGTCGGGCTCGGCACGGTGGGGGAGATGACCGAGGAGGCCGCCGCGTACGCGGCCCGCGGCTTCACCCACGTCAAGGTCAAGGGCGGCGCGGACCCGGACCGGGACGTGGAGCTGGTACGGGCCGTCCGCGCCGCCGTACCGGAGGGGACCGAGCTGTCGCTCGACGCCAACGAGGGCTACGACCCGTCGACCGCCGCCCGCACCGTGGCGCGCCTGGGCGACGCGGGCCTGGACCTCGTCGAGCAGCCGCTGCCCCGGTGGGACCTCGCGGGCATGGCCGCGCTGCGCGGGCGCGGCGGGCCCCGGGTGATGGCCGACGAGTCGCTGCAGTCCCTCCACGACGCCCTGGAGATCGTGCGGCGCGGCGCCGCCGACGTGCTCAACATCAAGATCCTGAAGGTGGGCGGGCTGCACCCGGCGCGGCAGGTCGCGGCCCTGGCGGAGGCCGCCGGCCTCGTGGTGAAGATCGGCACCATGCCGGAGCTGGGGGTCGCCACCCTGGCGGCGGCCCACCTCGCCGCGGCGCTGCCGCACGCCACCGTGCCCGCCGACCTCGTCGGCCCGCTGCTGGTCGAGGCCGAGCCGCTCGCCCCCGCCGCCTTCGCGGGCGCACGGGACACCGGTGTGGTCGCCCTGCCGGACGCCCCCGGCCTCGGGCACCGGCTGGCGGAACTGCCCGGCGACGCCGTACGCGGGGTGCCGGGCGGCCGGTGACGCGGGGCGCCGGGCCTTCCCGCCGCCGGCCCCCGGGCCGCGTGCCCGCCCGGACTCGCGGCCGCCGGTCCTCCCGCGCCGGCGGGGCCGGTCGCCGACCCGGGCGGTCCGGGGACCGGACGGCGAAGGGGAGGGACCGGTTCCGGACGATCTGGTCCACTGGCCCCCCGGTGGCCGAGGGAAGTCCCGTACGACTGGGCCATCGGACCAGTCGCACGGTCACGATTTGAGCCACCCCCACCGGGATGCTTTCCTTGTCCCATCCACGTATCAGCGGCGCCGCGCAGCGCCGGACGGCGACGAGGCCGGATCCGGACCGCGGCGCCTTCGTCGTGCCCGCGGCACACGCCCACCACCCCCGGGCACCTCCGCGGCCGGCGAGAGCAAGACAAGGGGGGCGGTACCACCGTCATGAAGAGGATCTTCGTGGCCCCGGACCCGGGGCACCTCAGGCTGCGGAACGCGAGCCGGGCCGTGCTCGGCATCGCGCTCGCCGTCGCGCTCGCCGAACTGGCCGGCCTGTCCCTGACCGCGTCCATCACCGGCGGGCTCGCCGCGCTGCTGGCGCTGTTCACGGTCGCCGACGCCACGGTGCGCGCCCAGCGGATCACCACCGCGCTCCTGCCCGCCGCCGGCCTGCCGGTCCTCACCCTCGCCACCACCCTGCAGGACGTCCCCCTCGGCCGGGACGCCGCCTTCCTCGCGGTCGTCTTCTGCGGGGTCTACGCCCGCCGCTGGGGGCCGCGCGGCCACGCGCTCGGGATCTTCGCGTTCATGCAGTTCTTCGTGGTGCAGTTCCTGCACGCCGCCCCGGCGGACCTGCCCGAGCTGTACCTCGCCGTCGGCGTCGCCCTGGCCGCCGCGGGCGCCGTCCGCTTCGTCGTGTGGCCCATCGAACGGCGCACCCCGCCGGCCGCCGTGCCCGCGCCGCTGCCCGGCCGCGGCCTGGCCAGGCCCACCACCCGGCAGGCCTTCCAGACCACCGCGGCCTGCGCCTTCGCCCTGGCGGTCGGTCAGCTGCTGTCGGAGGAGCGCTGGTACTGGGCCGTGGGCACCGCCTGGTGGATCTTCGTGAACACCGCGTCGCGCGGCGAGACCCTCGTCCGCGGCTTCCGGCGCGTCCTGGGCACCGTCCTCGGCATCCTCGCCGGCCTCGTGCTGGCGCTCCCGCTGCACGGCGCGCCCGGCCCGACCGCCGTCCTCGTCGCGGTCTGCGTCTTCGGGATCTTCTACACGGCGCCCGTCTCGTACAGCTGGATGATGCTGGCGGTGACGGTGATGGCGGGACTGCTGTACGGGCTCCTCGGTGTCCTGACGCCGGGGCTGCTGGTCCTGCGGGCCGCCGAGACGGGCGTCGGCGCGCTGTTCGCCGCGCTGGCGGTCACCTTCGTGCTGCCGGTGACCACGCACGCGACCAACGACGCCTGGATCCAGCGCGCCCTGCTCGCCGTGCGCCGCTGCACCGCCGAGGCCGCGGAGCGGCTGGCCGGTTCGCCCACCGCGGACCCGGCCCCGCACGCCGCCGAACTGGAGGTGCTGCTGGGACGCGTACGGATGGCGCTGGCGCCGCTGGTCCACCCGCTGAGCCCGTTCCGGGACCGCAAGGCCCGCGCCCGCCAGGTCCTCGCCCTGCTGGACGACTGCGCCCGCGAGCTGCGCGGGCTGACGGTCGTGGCGGCCGACCCGGACGCCGGCCGCGACGCCCGGCTGGCGGCGGCCTGCTGGCGGGTGGAGGCCGCCGTGGAGGCCCTGCTGCGGGGCCGCGAGCGGGTCCTGGAGGGGGCGGGCCCGGAGGCGGCCGGGTCGCTCGGGAGCGCCGCCCGGGGCGCCGAGACGGCCGGGGCGGGGGCCGAGGCGTCCGGGCCGTGCGCCCGCGCGGCCGTACCCGGCGCCCCGCGGGCCACGGCGCCGGACGGAGCGCCGGCCCTGGCGCACCTGCGCGGACTGGAGCGGCTGCTGGCCGAGCTGGACGGCCCGCTGCGGACGGCGCCCCGCTCGCTCCTGGTCCGCTCCTGAGCGCGCGGCCGCGCGGCGCACCTGCCCCTCCGTTGGTCTAGACCGCGGCTGCTAGCGTCGTCCCCGCAACGCCAGAACGGCCATGCGGGAGGGGCAGCGGTGGAGCGGTACGGGAACGGGCGGACGGCGGACCTGGACGGCCAGGACGGCCGGGACGGCCGGGCGGGCGGGGGAGGCCGCTGCGGGCCCGGCGGCCCGGCGGCCGGTGCGGAGGAAGGCGGCAGGCGGGGCCCCGGTACGGGCGGCGCCCGCCCCGCCGCCCCGGCGCCCGCCCGCGCCGCACGAAGCGGCCCCGCGCCCGGCGGGGCCGCGCCCGGCGCCGCCGCCCCGGCGCCCGGCCGTGCCGGAGCCGCCGCCCCCGCGCCGGGCCCGGCACGGCCGGGCGCCCGGCGGGCGTACATCGGGTCGTTCACCTCCGCCGGGGGGCGCGGCGTGACCGCCGCGGACGTCGACGCCCGGACCGGCGCCCTGACGCCCACGGGCTCCACCGGCGCCGTCGCCGACCCGTCCTTCCTCGCCCTGCGTCCCGACGCCGCCGTGCTGTACGCGGTGTCCGAGACCGACGACGGGGCCGTCGCCGCGTTCGACGTCACGGGCCCGGCGCCCCGCCTCATCGGCGCCCCCGAGCCCGTACGGGGCTCCGCCCCCACCCACCTCGCGTACACCGCGGGCCATGTCGTCGCCGCCCACTACGGCTCCGGTGCCGTGAGCGCCCAGCCCGTCCGCCCCGACGGCGCCCCCGGACCGGTCACCGGGCTCGTCCGCCACCGGGGCGGCGGCCCCGACCCCGACCGGCAGGCCGCTCCCCACGCGCACCAGGTGCGGCCCGCCCCGGACGGCCGCTTCCTGCTCACCGTGGACCTCGGCACCGACTCCGTGCGGGTCTGCGCCCTCGACGCGGGCACCGGGGCGCTCACCGTCCGCGCGGAGACCGCGCTGCGCCCCGGCAGCGGCCCGCGCCACCTGGCCTTCCATCCGTCGGGCGGCCATGCGTACGTCCTCGGCGAGCTGGCGCCGACGCTCACCGTGTGCCGCTGGGACGGCCGCGCGGGCACCCTGGAGCCCGTCGCCGAGGTGCCGGTCCGCCCCGCGGGCGCGGCGGGCCCCGGCTACCCCTCCGCGCTGGCCGTCAGCCCCGACGGGCGGTTCGTGTGGGCCGCCGTACGGGGCGACGACACCATCGCGGTGCTCGAACTGGACGAGGGCGGCGAGCGCCCGCGCCTGGTCGCCGCGGTGCCGTCCGGAGGCCGCTGGCCGCGGGACCTGGCGGCCGACCCGGAGGGGCGCCGGCTGTACGTGGCCAATGAGCGGTCGGGGGACGTGACCTGGTTCGACGTGGACCCCGAGACCGGAGTCCCGTCCCGCACGGGCGCGGTGGCCGCCCCGGCCGCCTCCTGCGTGGTCCTGGCCTGAGCCGGCGCAGTGACGGTCCGCGCGGGGGCCGTGCCCTTCCGGCCCCCTCCCACGCCGGCGGCCCGCGACCACGGGCCCGCCGGCCCGGAGGGCCCGTAGGGCCCCGCCCGCGCCCGAACCGGCCGCCGCCGTACGCGGACGTCCCGCCGGAGGCGCGGGGGCCACGGGAACGCGAGGAACGCACGGGAGACGCGAGGGCCACGCGGGCGCGGGCGGGCACGGCACGGCGGGCACGGCGGCACGGCACGGGCGGGAACGCGGGAGGGCCCGCACCGGCGCTCACGCCGCGGTGCGGGCCCTTCCCGTACGGTCGTCTCCCGGCCGCGCCGGTCAGCGCACCGGGGCCGCCTGCTGCGGGGTGATGCCCAGCAGGGCCATGTAGCCGGACAGCACCAGCTTGCCGACGGCCGGGTACGCGCCCAGCGGCTCGGCGACCGGGCAGTCCGCGGCCTTGCCGGCGTCGTCCAGCAGCCCCTCGGCCAGCTCGGGGCCCACCAGGTAGGGGGCCACCGCGAGCTGCGCCGAACCGGCGTTGCGCAGCTGCTCGGCCACCGCGGCCACGGAGCCCTCCTGGTCCAGGGCCGCCGCCATGACCGGCACGGCCAGCCGCGCCGCGAGCAGCATGCCCGTGATCCCGGCCGCCTGGACGGCCTCCGTGCCGCCGGTCGTCGCCAGGACGATGCCGTCCGCCGCCGTCGTGACCGTGAACAGCCGCGCCCGGTCGGCGCGCGCCAGCCCGGCCTCCGAGAGCCGCACGTGCAGCGCCTCGGCGAGCAGCGGGTGCGGGCCCAGGACGTCGGTCAGCTCGGCCGGCGCGCCGCTGTCGGCGACGGCCTGCCGTATCCGGCCCATCAGCTCGGCGTCCGGGCCGACCAGCAGCGGCACCACGACGGCGGCCGGGCCCTCGGGCTCGGCCACCTCGCGGCCGGCGGCCCTGGCCAGCTCGTACCGCTCCACGCGGAGCGCCACCGCCCGCCGCAGGACACCGGCCAGCGACACGAACTCGGCGTCGTCCCCGTCGAGGAAGCCGATCGCGGCCTCCAGGCCGGGCAGCTCGGAGCGCGCGATGCTCACGAGTTCTTCCGCGAGACCGCGCACGGCGGCGGAAGGCTCACCGGGGACGGCGAGGACGAGTGCGGGCGCGCCCTCGGGCGCCGCCAGGGGTTCGGGGCGACGGTGCCGCCCGGCCTGGCGGGGGCGTGGCATTCGTACAGGCAGGCCAGCGGGCCCAGTGGGGGAGCTCATGGCGCCGCATGCTACTGGTTTTGCCCGCCCCGCTGTTCGGGGAGGGGGCGTTGACGCCCCCATTGGGCAGTTTGTCGGAAGAGTCGGTCAGTCGCCGTATGTGTCCAGCAGACCGGGCTCACGGGGCAGGCCGGGCGCGCCCGCGGCGAGCGTCGCGGCGACGTGGAGCGCCCCGGACAGCGGGTCGCCCGCCGCCGACACCCGCCGCACGCCCGGGAGTTGCCGCGCCAGCTCCTCGCGCAGCGGTACGAGCAGGGGGTCTCCGAGCCGGAGCAGGCCCCCCGTCAGGGCCAGGGCGCCGCCGCTCACCTCCGGGTGGACCGCTGCCGCGGCCTCCGCGATGTGCCGTGCGGCACGGGCGAGGACGTCCGCCGCCACCGGGTCGCCGTCCGCGCAGGCGGCCACCTCCGGCGCGAACGACGCGAGGACGGCGGCCCGGTCCGGGCGCGGGTACAGCAGCCCCGGCAGCCCGGCCACGGGGCCGAACAGCGCCTCGGCGCGGGCCAGCAGGGCGCCGGAGCCACCGCGCCGCCCGTCGTGGGCGCGCAGCGCCGCCTCCAGCCCCGCACGGCCGATCCAGGCGCCGCCGCCGCAGTCGCCCAGCAGGTGGCCCCAGCCGTCGGCGCGGCGCCAGCGCAGCAGGTCCGTGCCGAGCGCGACCAGCCCGGTGCCGGCCGCGACGACCGTGCCGGGAGCACCGGTCAGGGCCCCCGCGTGGGCGGTCACGGCGTCGGAGGCCAGCGCGAGGCGCCGTACCCCCAGGGCGTCCCGCAGGGCGCCCGGCAGCACGGCCCGCAGCTCTCCGCCCAGCCCCGCCATCCCGGCGGCGCCGACGGCGACCGCGGCGAGCGGCCGTCCGGTCGCGCCGGCGCCCGCGAGCAGGTCCCGCGCCGCCCCCACCAGCCGTTCCGCCATCCGGCCGGCGTCGACGCCCTTGGCCCCGGTGGGCACCGGGGTCCCAAAGACCCGCGTCCCGACGGCCCGCACCACGACGGGCGCGCCGGCCCCCGCCCCGGTACCGGCCCCCGCCCCGCCGTCAGGACCCGCCCCGCCGTCGGGACCGGCCCCCGCGCCGGTCGCGCACCCCGGCGCGGCCCCGCTCCCGCACGCGGCCCCGCTCCCGGCCGTGCCCGCGGCGCCGCCCAGCTCCGCCAGGGCGACGCGGAGGCCCGAGCCGCCGGAGTCGGCGCCCAGGACCCAGGTGCCGCCCGGCGGCGGGCTCACGGCAGGCGCCAGTCGACCGGCTCGGCCCCCTGACGCAGCAGCAGGTCGTTGGTGCGGCTGAAGGGGCGCGAGCCGAAGAAGCCGCGGTCCGCCGACATGGGGGAGGGGTGCGCCGACTCGACGGCGGGCAGGTCGCCCAGGAGCGGGCGCAGATTGCGGGCGTCGCGCCCCCACAGCACCGACACGAGCGGCTTGCCGCGCGCCACGAGGGCCCTGATGGCCTGTTCGGTGACCTCCTCCCAGCCCTTGCCGCGGTGGGCGCCCGGTTTGCGGGGCGCCGTCGTCAGGGCCCTGTTGAGCAGCAGGACCCCCTGCCGCGTCCAGGGCGTCAGATCGCCGTTGGACGGCCGGGGCAGGCCCAGGTCGGAGTGGAGTTCGCGGAAGATGTTCTCCAGGCTGCCCGGCAGCGGGCGCACGTCCGGCGCGACCGAGAAGCTCAGTCCCACCGCGTGCCCCGGTGTCGGGTACGGGTCCTGGCCGACGACGAGGACCTTCACCTCGTCGAACGGCTGCTGGAAGGCCCGCAGGACGTTCGCGCCCGACGGGACGTACGTGCGCCCGGCGGCGATCTCGGCGCGGAGGAAGTCCCCCATCGCCGCGATGCGTTCCGCCACGGGAGCGAGGGCGTCGGCCCAGCCGGGCTCGACGATTTCTTTCAACGGTCGCGCTGCCACGGCCGTCACTCTACTGGCGCAGCCGGGCCCGTCCGTCACCCGACGACGGCGGCCCGCACGCAGAGCACGTCCGGCAGGTGCGCGGCCAGTCGGCGCCAGCTCTCGCCGTCGTCGGCGCTGGCGTACAGCTCGCCGTTGCGGTTGCCGAAGTACAGCCCCGCCGGGTCGGCGCCGTCCGTGCACATCGCGTCCCGCAGCACGGTGCCGTAGTGGTCCTCCTCCGGCAGGCCCCGCGACAGCGCCTCCCAGCTGCCGCCCGCGTCACTCGTCCGGTACACCCGGCACCGGCGTCCGGCGGGCACCCGGTCGGTGTCGGCCTCGATGGGGAAGACGTACGCGGTGCCGGAGTGCTTCGGGTGCGCGACGGCCGCGAAGCCGAAGTCGGACGGCAGCCCGGCCCCGATGCCGGTCCAGGTGCTCCCCGAGTCGTCGCTGCGGTACACGCCCCAGTGGTTCTGCAGGTACAGCCTGTCCGGGTCCCCGGAGTCCTGGGCGATCTTGTGCACGCACTGGCCGAACCTCGGGTGCGGGTCGGGCAGGAACACCGCCGACACCCCCTCGTTCGACGGCGCCCAGGACGCGCCGCCGTCGCGGGTGCGGAACACCCCGGCCGCCGACACGGCGACCGTCACCGCGTCCGGGTCACGCGGGTCCGTCACGACCGTGTGCACCGCCTCGCCGCCGCCGCCCGGCTGCCAGCGGGACCGCGTGGGGTGCTCCCACAACGGCCTGACCAGCTCGAACGTCTCGCCCTCGTCCTCCGACCTGAACAGCGCCGCCGGCTCCGTGCCCGCGTACACCACACCGGGCGCCGCGGGGCCCGCCGGGTGGAGCTGCCACAGCCGCTCCAGCGAGGCGCCCGTCTCCTTCGGGAACCTCACCGGCGCCTCGCCCGGCTCGGTCCACGTCGCCCCGAGGTCGTCGGAGTGGAACACGGACGGCCCCCAGTGCGCGCTGTCCGCGCCGACCAGCAGCCGGGGCGCGGGCCGCCGCAGGTCGATGCCGATCGCGTACACGGCCTGCGCGGGGAAGTGCGGGCCGTCGAAGGTCCAGTCGCCGCCCCGCCGCCGCGCGGTGAACAGCCCCTTGCGGGTGCCTACGGTGAGCAGTACGTCGGTCATGGCCGCCACCTCCAGGACGCCTCCGCCGCGGTACGGGCCGTCACGGGCCAGTCTGCACCCGCTCGCGGACGACGGCCGCCGGAGCGCCGTTCCCGCAGGCCAGGCCGCGTGCCGCCGACCCGCCGCGGCCCGCCTGCGCCGCCCCGGCGTGCGCCGTCGGCGCGGCCCCGGCCGCCCCCGGCGTGCGCCTCGGGCGGCCCCGGCCGCCCCCGGCGTGCGCCTCCCGGTCCGGAGAGCACCGGTCCGCCGGGCCCGCGGCCGCCGGGCCCGCCCTACCGCCGGCCGTCCTCCGCCGGGGGCCTGCCCGACTCCCAGTCGAGGCCGTACCGCTGGAACAGCTCCGCCCGCAGCCGCGCGGGCGACATCGGGGCGCCCGGCAGCAGCACGGCGAAGACCGCGCCCATCAGCAGCGCCCGCAGCAGCGGGTAGTCGGCGTCCACGTCCGGCGAGCCGTACCGCGCCATCGTGTCCCGCAGGATCGCGGCGAGCCGCTGCTGCTCGGGGCAGCGCACGAAACCCTCCGCCTGGAGGATGCCCGCCATGTGGGTGCGCATCAGCAGCGGCTGCTCCACGGCCAGCGTGAGGACCGCGTCGATCGCGCGTGCCAGCCGCTCCCGCCCGTCGTCCGTGCGCGGCTCCCGCTCCAGCGCGGAGGCCAGCGTCATGTGCATCAGGCGGTGGACGGCGGACTGCAGCAGCTGGCGCTTGCCGGGGAAGTAGTACGAGACGAGACCGCGCGCCGAGCCCGCCCGGTCGGCGATGTCGCCGAGCGTCGTCGCCTCGTAACCGCGCTCGGCCACCAGTTCGACCGTCGCCTGGAGAAGCCGCTCGCGGGATCGCCGCCGCAACTCCGCATTGACCGATGGGCTTCGCGGGGACATGCTTACTCCTGCGTTGACTGGCTCCCAGCCAATATACTCAGGACGTCCCCGCCGACCGGCACCGCCGTGTCGGAAGGGGAGGAGTGTCACGCGGACCGGGCGACGCGGGGGATCGTCCGGTCCGCGTCGGCACGGATCCGGCCGGGCAGGCGGCGGCACGCCGGAGCGCGCCCCGCACCGCCGCCGGCCGATTGCGGGCCCTCAGCGGGCTCCCGGCCCGAGCAGGGCGGCCGGCCGCCGCGGCGCCGCCGTCGCGCGCCGCTCGTACGCCCCCACGGCGACCGCCACCAGGCAGGCGCCCAGCAGCCAGCCGCCCAGCACGTCGGACGGCCAGTGCACGCCCAGGTACACGCGGGTCAGGCCCACCCCGGCCGTCGACACCGCCCCCGCCACCAGCACCGGGCGCGCCAGGGCGCGGGGACCGAGCCGGGCCGCCACCCACCACAGCAGTCCGCACACTACGGCGGCCGTCATGGCGTGCCCCGACGGGAACGCCGCGAAGTCGGCCGTGTCGACGGGGTCCGGCCAGCGCGGCCTGTCCCGCCCCACCAGCGCCTTCAGCAGGTGCTGCACCCCGGCCGCCACCAGGCCGGCCGCCACCAGGAGCCCCGCCATGCCCGGCCGCCCGGTCCGCCACAGCGCCACGACGGCCGCGGCGAGCAGGAGGCGCAGGGTCACGGGGTCCCACACCCAGTCGGTGAGCACCCGCATGGCCTCCGTCAGCGCGCTCCGGCGCACCGCCGCGGCGTGCAGCTCGTCCGCGACCGCCCGGTCGAAGGCGAGCAGCGGCGCCCAGCCGGCGGCCACGAGGACCAGCAGGAGGACGGCGGCCGCGCCGCAGCCGACGGCCACGGCGGGGAGCAGGGGGGAGCGGAGGCGTGCGGGGGGTGACGACATATCGGGAGGGTGCCCGGAGAACCCCTGGGCAGACGTACGAAGCCGCCGTTCACCCGTAGGGGCCCCGCCCCGGCTCCCGCCACGGACCGCGGCCCCGACCGGCCGAGCTCCGCCCACCGGCCGGGCCCCGCCACCGGCCGAGCCCCGCCACCGGCCCCGGCGCACCCCCGGCGCAGCGGCGCCTCGACCCGGGCGCGCCCTCAGCCCGGCGGCGGCCTCAGCCCGGCGGCGGCCTCAGAAGCGTGCCGGGATGCTCCGGCAGGGCGAGCCAGTCCGACCAGGAGATCTCGCGGCCGGGGAAGCGCGGCTGCTCGAACGGCCAGTCGGCGGCGATCCACCGCGGCACCAGCGCGTCGAGGGCCTGCTCGACCTCGCTGCCCACCAGTTCGTCCACCACCCACCAGGAGATCTCGCCGTCCGCGCCGGCCCTCTCCGGTGGGTCGATGTAGACACAGCCGAGCAGAGCCGCCTCCGCCGCGTCGAACAGCGCGTAGTTGAAGGACCGGTGTGCGGCGATCTCCTTCTCGTGCCGCAACAGGTCGGCCCGGTCGGCCTCGTAGGTCATGGTGGCCGCGGGCCAGCCCCAGGCCGGGCCGAAGAGGGTCCACAGCCGCTCGCGCGACCCCATCACAGCCGGGTAGTCGAGCGGGGCGTCCGCCTCCCGGATCGGCCGCAGGTGATGGCCACCGCCCGGCAGCGGTACCAGGACGGGGTGGACGAAGTCATCGGGAAGCCAGCTCATGGCGCCCGAACGTAGCAGCGCGCGGCCGTCCGCTCCCCCTGGATTTCGCCGCGAACCGCCAGGCCCTGCTCTCCTGCCGGGCAGGGCCCACGATCACCCGGTCGGGGACGCCCTTCGATCGGCAGACCCCGTGAGGGGTACGGCAACGGCTTCTCAGCCCAAAGCGGTCAGGCCCGGTGCCAGGGCCAGGAGCAGCGGCGCCGCCGGCATGAGGGCGGCAGCCGCCGTCAGCCGCAGGCGGTGGCCCGGAGTGAGCCGGGGCTCCGCGGTCAGCAGCCGGGTCACCCGCCGCGGCACCTCCGTGTGGGGTGTCGGGCACGGGCCGAACACGCCCCGGTCCTCGTTCAGCCCGACGAGTGCGAGCGCGATCGTCAGCCGCCCGAACCGCTTCGACGCGGAGTCGTCCGCCGCCAGCTCCACCAGCCGGTGCATCTCCTCCCGGAACGCCGCGAACACCGGTACGCGCGGGAAGCCGGACGCCAGCGCCGCCGCGCAGTACAGCAGCCAGTCGTGCCGCGCCCGCGCGTGCCCCTGCTCGTGGGCCAGCACCGCGTCGAGCTGGCGCCCCTTGAGCCGCCGCAGCGCGGCCGTGGTGATGATGAGCTGGGGCCGCGGGCCCGGCAGCCACCAGGCGCCCGGCCGGTCGCCCTCCAGCAGCACCAGCGGAGCGGCCTCGGCCTCCTCGCCGGGCAGCTGCGGGACGCGCACCAGCAGCTCGGCGCGCTGCCGGCGCCGCCGCGCGCGGGAGGCCCGCACCTCGCGGGTGAGCATCGCCCCGGTCCACAGCCCGCCGCAGGCCAGCAGCACGGCGAGCGTGGCCGACCAGGGGCCGAGCGCGGCCAGCGCGTACGCCTCCACGACCCCCGCCGGGGCCGTGGCGAACACCCGGCCGCGCACCTCCTGCCAGGCGGCGGCGGCGCTGAACGTCATCGACAGCGCGAAGCTCAGCAGCACCGCGGCCACGACGCACTGCCAGACCCACAGGGCGACGATCGGTTCGCGCTCCGGCCAGTCGGCCCGCGCGAGCAGCCGCGGGGCCACGACGGCGAGCGACACGCCGAGCGCGAGCAGCGCGAGGGAGACCCACATGGTCTCAGCCTATGAGCGCGCGGCCGCTCATAGGCAGAGACTGCCGAAGGAAGTGACGCACGCCACGCCCGGGGTCCCGCCGGGAACCGGCCGCGCCCGGCGCCGACACCTCCCCGTCCGCCGGCCGGCACCTTTCCGCCCGCCTCACGGCACCCCGCCCGCCCGCGACCCCGCCCGCCCGCGACCCCGCCCGGGCCGGCACCTTCCCGCACGGCCCGGCGGCACCCCGCCCGCCGGGACCTCCCGTCCGCCCCGGAACACTCCCCGCCCGCGCCCGGCCGCCCGGCCGCCCCGCCGGATCGCCGCCCGCGGACGCCGGGTGGCGTCCGCCCGCCGCGGGCACCGGCCGGGCGATGCGCCCGCGGGGCCCGGCGTTAGGGTCGGGGCGAACGCACGCGCGAGGGGAGAACGCTCACGATGGACACCGCACCGCTCCAGGACGCACGGGAGACCTACCGCGACGCAGTGGAGGCGGACGTCCCCGCGCTCGTCGCCCTCGTCGAGTCGGCGTACCGGGGCGACGCCAGCCGCGCGGGCTGGACCACCGAGGCCGACCTCCTCGACGGGCAGCGCACCGACCCGCAGGGCGTCCGGGAGGTCATCGGCGCCCCGGGCTCCCGGCTGCTCGCCGTCGAGCGGGACGGCGAGCTCGTCGCCTGCTGCCAGCTGGAGCGGCGCGGTGACGCCGCGTACTTCGGCATGTTCGCCGTCCGCCCCGGCCTCCAGGGCGGCGGGCTCGGCCGGCGCGTCCTCGCGGAGGCGGAGCGCCTGGCCCGCGAGGAGTGGGGCGCCCGCGAGATGCACATGACGGTGATCTCCGTACGGGACGAGCTGATCGCCTGGTACGAGCGGCGCGGCTACCGCCGCACGGGGCGGACGTCGCCGTTCCCGTACGGCGACGAGCGCTTCGGCGTGCCGCGCCGCGAGGACCTGCGGTTCGAGCTGCTCGTCAAGGCGCTGGGCTGACCCCTCCGGGCGAACCGGGGGCGGGCGCCGGGCCGGGCCCGCCGGACGGCGCCGGGCCGGGCCCGCCCGGAGCCTCGGGCGGCGCGCCCGCGTCCGTGCCGGTGCCGGCTCCCCCCTCCGTGCGGAAGTCCAGGCGGCCGTCGGCCGCGGCCACGCGGACCGTGCCGCCCGCGGTGAGCCGCCCGTCCAGCAGCAGCCGCGACAGCTCGTTGTCGACCTCGCGCTGGATGGTGCGGCGCAGCGGCCGGGCGCCGTACTCCGGCTCGTAGCCGCGCCGGGCCAGCCAGTCCACGGCCTCGGGGGTGAACTCCACGGCCACGTGCTGGGCGCGCATCCGGCGCCGGGTCTCCTCCAGCAGCAGGTCGGTGATCTGCCGCAGCTGGGCCTCGGCGAGGCGCCGGAAGATGACGATCTCGTCGATGCGGTTGAGGAACTCGGGGCGGAAGTGCTCGCGCAGCGGGCGCAGCATCCGGTCGCGGGCGGCCTGCTCGTCGCCCGCCGCCTCCGCGCCGAAGCCGAGCACGCCCCGCCCGCTGCCGATGGCCTCGGAGCCGAGGTTGCTGGTCATGACGATCACGGTGTTCTTGAAGTCGACCGTGCGTCCCTGCGCGTCGGTGAGGCGTCCGTCGTCCAGCACCTGGAGCAGGATGTTGAAGACGTCCGGGTGGGCCTTCTCGACCTCGTCCAGCAGGAGCAGCGAGTACGGGTGCCTGCGCACCGCCTCGGTGAGCTGCCCGGCCTCCTCGTGGCCGACGTAGCCGGGCGGGGCGCCGACGAGGCGGCTGACGGTGTGCCGCTCCTGGAACTCGCTCATGTCGAGCCGCACCATGCGCTCCTCGCTGCCGAACAGCGCGTCGGCGAGGGCGCGGGCCAGCTCGGTCTTGCCGACGCCGGTCGGGCCGAGGAAGAGGAAGCTGCCGATGGGGCGGCGCGGGTCGGCGAGGCCGGCGCGGGAGCGCAGCACGGCCTCGGAGACGGCCGCGACCGCCTCGTCCTGGCCGATGACCCGCTCCCGCAAATGCCGCTCCAGGCCGAGCAGGCGCTCCTTCTCCTCCTGGGTGAGGCGGCTGACGGGGATGCCGGTCTGCCGGCTGACGACCTGCGCGATGTCCTCGCCGGTGACCTCCAGCACGCGGTCGTCGCGCATGACCGGCTCGCCGCGCCCCGCCTTGATGCGGTCCTGGAGGGCCTGGATGCGGTCGCGCAGCTCCGTGGCCCGCTCGTACTGCTCGGCGGCGACGGCCTGGTCCTTGTCGCGGGCCAGCTGCTCGGCCTCCCGCTCCAGGGCCCGCACGTCGGTGTCCTGGGAGCGGGAGCGCAGCCGCACGCGGGCGCCCGCCTGGTCGATCAGGTCGATGGCCTTGTCGGGGAGGAACCGCTCGGTGAGGTACCGGTCGGACAGCTCGACGGCGGCCCGCAGCGCGTCCTCGGTGTAGCGGACCTGGTGGTGCGCCTCGTACCGGTCGCGCAGGCCGCGCAGGATCTCCAGCGCGTCCTCGGGGCTGGGCTCGGGGACGAGGATGGGCTGGAAGCGGCGGGCGAGGGCGGCGTCCTTCTCGACGTACCGGCGGTACTCCTCCAGGGTGGTGGCGCCGATGACGTGCAGCTCGCCGCGGGCGAGGGCGGGCTTGAGGATGTTGCCGGCGTCCATGGAGCCGCCCTCGCCGCCGCCTCCGCCGCCGCCCGCGCCGACGACGGTGTGGAGCTCGTCGATGAAGAGGACGAGCTCGCCCGCGTGGTCGCGGACCTCCTGGATGATGGCGTTCATCCGCTCCTCGAAGTCGCCCCGGTAGCGGGTGCCGGCGACGACGCCGGTCATGTCGAGGGCGACCAGGCGCCGGCCGAGGAGCGTGTCGGGCACGTCGCCGTCGGCGATGCGCTGGGCCAGGCCCTCCACGACGGCGGTCTTGCCGACGCCGGCGTCGCCGATGAGGACCGGGTTGTTCTTGCCGCGCCGGGACAGCACCTCGACGGTCTGCTCGATCTCCTGCTCGCGGCCGATGACCGGGTCGATCCGGCCCGCGCGGGCGATGTCGGTGAGGTCCCGCCCGTACTTGTCGAGGGTGGGCGTGCCGCGCTGGGGCGCCGGGCGCTGGTCGGCCGCGGTGTTCTCCCAGCCGCCGGAGGGGCCGCCGCGCGGGGTGGGCGTGCGGGACGGAGGGCCCGGGACGGAGTCGGGGTCGAACCGGGCGGCGCGCAGGATGCGGCCGGCCGCCGAGTCCGGGTTGGCGGCCAGGGCGGCGAGCACGTGCTCCGGCCCGATGTAGGAGGCGCCGATGTGCCGGGCCAGGTCGTGCGCGTCCAGGAGGGCGCGCTTGACGGCCGGGGTGACGGCGATGCGGGACTGCGGGGGGCCCTCGCCGGCCGTGCGGTCGATCTCGGCCGCCAGCTCGTCGGGGTCGGCTCCGGCCCGGACGACCAGGTCGCGGGTGGGCTCCGTGTCGAGCGCGGCGCGCAGCAGGTGCTCGGTCTCCAGGTCCGCGCTGCCGTGCTCGGCGGCGTAGGTCGCGGCGTCGTCCACCATGCGGCGGGCCGGTTCGCTCATCATGCGGGCGATGTCGATGTACCGGGGCCCGCGCCGGGCCGCGGAGGAGGCGGGCGTGCCCCCGAACAGGCGGCCCAGGAACTCGCTGAACGGGTCGGGGCCGAAGCCCTCGGGGCCGACGAATCCGTTGCTCATAGATGACCGTCCCAGTTGTCCCAGTACGTCGCTGTGTCCCAGTACGTCACTGTTCGTCCAGCGCTCACGGCGATCTCGTGATCTCGATGCAATCCAGCCACGCGGGTTCCCAGGGGGAGGCGCGTTACACCCCGCCTCGGGGTGGCGGGCTCCGAAGTGCGGCGGAACCGGCCGTCCCGTCCGGACGAGACGGGAAAATCGGCGGTCGCGACGGGGGTCGCGCAGGATATTTTCCGCCAGACCCTCTTGTGGTGAAGAACCGCAAATGGTTACGGTGCCTTGACGCGAGGTTCTCCTGTGGAGGAAGTGAGATGACGGAAATTCTTGTGCAGGATGCAGTCGGTGGCGAGCTGTCCACTGATGTCCGGGTGGTCGACCACCCCGCATGGCCGCAGCTCAAGAATGCCGTGGAGGAGATCCGCGTCTGGCAGTCCGCCGACGGCTCGATCGACTTCACGGCGGAGGACGCCCCGGCCCGCACGGACGCCGACGCCGTGCTGGACCGGATCGCCGCGGCCGTCGAGCAGCTCTCCCCGCTGCTGCCGCACGGCACCGACTACCACCGCGCGCTCGTCGCCGACCTGCGCAAGTGGGCCGCCGAGGGCTACGGCGTGCCCGACTTCCTCGACTCGCTGATGGCGTTCCACCCCGCCGCCGAGCGCGTCGACGGCCGCCAGCACCTGGTCGTCTTCCCCATGTACACGCAGAACGGCAACCCGGACCGCAACCTGGAGGCCGTCGTCCTGCGCATGGTGTGGCCGGAATGGCTCGCCGACCTGGAGGCGACCCGCTACGACAACCCGCTCTTCTGCGGCATCACCTTCGAGGACTTCACCTCGGGCTACGACACCAACTCGGCCGTCCTCTTCCCCGAGACCGTCGCGGTCCGCGAGGTCCCGGCGAACTTCACCTGGGGCGGCATCTTCTGCGACCGCGAGGCCGCCCGCTTCCGCCGGGTGACCGAGGCCGCCGTCGACGTGCTCGGCGTCGAGCTGCCCGCGGACATCAAGGAGATGCTCGGCGACCAGCAGCGCTGCCAGGAGGCGTTCGTCCTGTGGGACATGGTCCACGACCGCGCCCACAGCCACGGCGACCTGCCCTTCGACCCGTTCATGATCAAGCAGCGCCAGCCGTTCTGGATGTACGGCCTGGAGGAGCTGCGGTGCGACCTGACCGCCTTCAAGGAGGCCGTCCGCCTGGAGGCCGAGGGCAACCCGCACGGCCGCGACGTCCAGTACGCCGTGCTGTTCGACCGGATGTTCCGCTTCCCCCTGACCGGTGACCGGGTCCGCAACTACGACGGCCTCGGCGGTCAGCTCCTCTTCGCGTACCTCCACAAGCACGACGTGGTGCGCTGGACCGACAACACCCTGTTCATCGACTGGCAGCGGGCCCCCGAGGTCACCAACCAGCTCTGCGCGGAGATCGAGAAGCTCTACCGCGACGGCATCGACCGCCCCAAGCTGGTGCACTGGCTCGCCGCCTACGACCTCGTCTCCACCTACCTCGCCCCCCACCCCGGCTCGCGCTGGGCCAAGGGCGCCGAGGCGCTGGACGTCCACCAGCCGCCGCGCAAGCTCGTCGACGACGTGCTCGCCGACGAGTTCCCGCTGAGCATGTTCTTCGAGGCCCTCTCGAAGAAGCTGAAGTCCGTGATCGCCTCCACCAAGGGCATCACCGCGCAGGACGTCGAGAAGGCCGCCGCGTGAGCGAGCGGGACACCGCGGGCACGACCGGTACGGCCGGGACGCCCGAAGCTCCCGGCACGGCCGGTACCCCTACGGAGGGAACGAACACCATGACCAGCAACGGGAACGGCGGGGCACTGGACGGCGCCGTCATCGCGGTCGCCGGAGCGGCGGGCCCCGCGGGCCGTGCCGCCCTGCTGCGGCTGGCCGAGGCCGGCGCGACTGTCGTCGCCGCCGACGCCGACCCCGAGCGCCTCGCGGAGGCCGTCGACGCCGCCCGCTTCGCCCACGGCGGCGCCACCGTCACGGGCGAGACGGTGGACCTGCTCGACCTGGCCGCCACCCGCGACTGGGCCGAGCGGACCGAGCAGGAGTTCGGCCGGATCGACGGCCTCGTCCACCTCGTCGGCGGCTGGCGCGGCGGCAAGACCTTCGCCGGCACCGACCTGGCCGACTGGGAGGTCCTGGAGCGGCTGCTCGTCCGCACCGTCCAGCACACCTCGCTCGCCTTCCAGCCGGGTCTCGCCCGCAGCGACCGCGGCCGGTACGTCCTGGTCAGCCAGTCCGGCGCGAGCAAGCCCACCGAGGGCAACGCCGCCTACGCCGCGGCCAAGTCCGCCGCCGAGGCGTGGACCCTCGCGCTCGGCGACGCCTTCCGCAAGGCGGGGGGCGAGGACGGCCCGAACGCCGCTGCTGCCATCCTGGTGATCAAGGCACTGGTGCACGACGCCATGCGCGCCGAGCGCCCCGATGCGAAGTTCGCGGGCTTCACCGACGTCAAGGACCTGGCCGACGCCATCGCCGGCGTCTGGGACCGGCCCGCCCAGGAAGTGAATGGACAGCGCCTGTGGCTGACCCCCAAGCCGTGACCGCGGCGTACCCCACCCGTACCGACGCGCGCCGTCACCACGACCCGTCGGTACGGGGCTTCGCCAGCGACAACTACGCGGGAGCCCACCCGGAGGTCCTCGCCGCGCTGGCGCTCGCCAACGGCGGCCACCAGATCGCCTACGGCGAGGACGACTACACCGACCACCTCCAGCGGGTGATGCACAGCCACTTCGGCCCGACCGCCGAGGCGTTCCCGGTGTTCAACGGCACCGGGGCCAACGTCACCGCGCTGCAGGCCCTCGCCGACCGGTGGGGCGCGGTGATCTGCGCCGAGTCCGCGCACATCAACGTGGACGAGGGCGGAGCCCCCGAGCGCATGGCCGGGCTCAAGCTGCTCACCGTGCCCACCCCGGACGGCAAGCTCACCCCCGAGCTGATCGACCGGCAGGCGTTCGGCTGGGACGACGAGCACCGCGCCATGCCGCAGGTCGTCTCCCTCGCGCAGAACACCGAGCTGGGCACGGTCTACACCCCGGACGAGATCCGGGCCATCGTCGACCACGCCCACGGGCTGGGCATGAAGGTCCACCTCGACGGCGCCCGGCTCGCCAACGCCGCCGCGTCGCTGGACGTGCCCATGCGCGCCTTCACCAACGCGGTGGGCGTGGACGTGGTGTCGCTGGGCGGCACCAAGAACGGCCTGCTGTTCGGCGAGGCGCTGGTCGTCCTCAACCCCGAGGTCGGCCGCCACATGCGGCACCTGCGCAAGATGTCCATGCAGCTCGCGTCGAAGATGCGGTTCGTCTCCGTGCAGTTCGAGGCGCTGCTCGCCAAGGACCTGTGGCTGCGCAGCGCCCGGCACGCCAACGCGATGGCCCGGCGCCTCGCCGACGGCGTCCGGTCGGTCGACGGCGTGGAGATCCTGTACCCGGTGCAGGCCAACGCCGTCTTCGCCCGCCTCCCGCACGACGTGAGCCTGCGCCTGCAGAAGCGGTTCCGCTTCTACTTCTGGGACGAGGCCGCCGGGGACGTCCGCTGGATGTGCTCCTTCGACACGACGGAGGACGACGTGGACGCCTTCCTGCTCGCGCTCAAGGAGGAGATGGCCCGCTAGCCCCGCCGTCTCCCCACGTGAAGTCCCGTCCGCCCACCCGGCGGACGGGACTTCACGCGTGGTCCGGGGGGATCAGGGCAGCGGAGCCGCCTGCGCCCGGGAGGGGATGGCCGCGCACCTGGCGTGCGAGTGGAGCCGAAGGAGCGCGCGCCGGCTTCGGGAGGGGAGCCGCCTGCGCCCGGGAGGGGGTGGGCGTGCACCTGGCGTGCGAGTGGAGCCGAAGGGGCGCGCGGGTGCCGGGAGGCCGATCGCGCGGAGGCGCGAAGCGCTGAGCACGTTCGGACTCCCGGGACCCGCTCACAGCGCCCCGGAGGCGCAACGAGCCAGAAAGGAGATCAGCGCAGCTCGGCCGGGGTCGGCGCCGTGCCGCCCAGGTGGGCCGGGATCCACCAGGTGTCGTCGCCGTCCTTGGGGCGCACCGGGTAGGCCCGCTGAGCGGCCTCCAGCAGCTCCTGGACCCGCTCGCGCAGCCGGCGCGTGATGGCGCCCGCGTACTGGTCCGTCGGCGCCTCCAGCGGCTCGCCGACCCGGATCGTGACCGGGATGTGGCTGCGCCGGAAGTTGCGGGGGCGGCCCTTGGTCCACAGCCGCTGCGTGCCCCACAGCGCCATCGGGACCAGCGGCACACCGGCCTCCTGGGCCAGCCGCGCCGCTCCGGACTTGAAGCCCTTGAGGGTGAACGACTGGGAGATCGTCGCCTCCGGGAAGACTCCGATGACCTCGCCGGAGCGCAGCGACTCCAGCGCGTGGCGGTACGCCGCCTCGCCCTGCGCGCGGTCCACCGGGATGTGCTTCATGCCCCGCATGAGGGGCCCGGAGATCTTGTGGCGGAAGACGGAGTCCTTGGCCATGAAGCGCACGAGCCGCTTCTGCGGGCGCGCGGCGAGCCCGGTGAAGATGAAGTCGAGGTAGCTGATGTGGTTGCTGACCAGAACCGCGCCACCGGTGCGCGGGACGTTCTCCGAACCCTGAATGTCGATCTTGAGGTCGAGCGCCTTGAACATCGTGAGCGCGGCGCCGATGACCGGCCGATAGACGAGTTCTGCCATCTGGAGAACACCCTTCTTCTTCTCTGCCTGGGGAGGGTCCTCCCGGCGAAGTTACGCAGCCGTAGGTATGCGGCCTGCCCGATGCTGCCCCATGTACCGCGCCCTGGCCAGTCCGAACCCTCGCCGAAGGGCGCGAACACGGCGAGATACTCGTCACGTCGCCGGGCGCCCCCCACCCACGGGAATGCCGCGGGGCCCTCGCGGCGCTGCACGGGCGGGACCCAACGGACGCGAGGAGAGCGGGGCATGGCGGTGCGGGAGAGTGCGGACGCCGGGGGCGCGGGGCACGGGGAGCGGGTAGTCGGCCCCGGCGAGCTGGGGGCCGCGCTCGGGCGGCGGGCCACCCTCGTGCACTTCTCCACCGCGTTCTGCCAGCCCTGCCGGGCCACCCGCCGGGTCCTGGCGGGTGTGGCGGACATGGTCGAGGGCGTCGCCCACGTCGAGGTCGACGCCGAGCGGAACCTGGCGCTCGTGCGGGACCTCGGCGTCACCGCCACGCCCACCGTGCTGATCCTCGACGCGGCCGGCCGCGAGGTCCGCCGCGCCACCGGGCAGCCCCGCACGGCGGACGTGGTCGCCGCGCTCGGCCGGGCCCTCGAAACCCCCGCTGACCGGCCGTGACACTGATCGCATTGTCCGGCGCGGCCTTGACGCGGGGTGCCGCGCCTCGTCAGGCTGACGCCCGTGCCGTACGAACTCCTTCTCCACGGGCGGGTCCACGTCGACCTCGCCCGCCACGCGAGCGCGCTCTGTCCGGGTGCCTGAGCAGCCAAGGCCCCCAGACCCCCGCACGCACCTCCGGCAGAAGGACAACTCCATGACGGTCACCCACGATCTCGGCGCGGGCGCGCCCGGCGCCCCGGTCGTCGCCGGCCCCGAGCTGCTGCGCTCCGCGTTCCGCAGGCACGCCGCGGGCGTCGCGGTCATCACCGCCCCCGGCCCCGCCGCCCGCGGCGGCCGGCCCGCCGGGTTCACGGCGAGCTCCCTCACCTCCGTCTCCGCCGACCCGCCGCTGGTCTCCTTCGGCATAGGCACCGGCTCGTCGAGCTGGCCGGCCGTCGCCGAGGCCGCCCACATCGGCGTCCACCTCCTGGGGGAGGAGCAGAGCGCGCTGGCCGCCACCTTCGCCCGCAGCGGCGCCGACCGCTTCGCCCCGCCGACCCGCTGGACCGCGGGGCCCGAGGGTGTCCCCGTCCTCGACGGGGTCCTCGCCTGGCTGGTCTGCCGCGTCGTGGGCCGCGTCCCGGCGGGCGACCACCGCATCGTGATCGCCGAGGTCGTCGCGGGCGACGCCGCCGCGCGGGAGGGCCGGCCGCTGCTGTACCACCACGGGCGCTTCAACGCGCTGAGGGACTGAGAAGTCCCGGTTACTCAGCGTTGGCAAGGTCACAGTGCAAAGCGGTTGCCCACCGGGAAGGCTCCCGGTGTACTGACGAGTAATATTTCGTCGCGGGGCGTCCGCCGCCCCGGGCGGAAACCGCCCCATCAGGCGCCTATGCTGCGTGCAACAAGGCAGCCAGTAATGACGATGCAGTAGGAGAGCCGGCGTGAGCTTGAGGATCGTTGTCTGTGTGAAGTACGTGCCCGACGCCACCGGCGACCGGCACTTCGCCGATGACCTGACCGTCGACCGCGACGACGTCGACGGCCTGCTGTCGGAGCTGGACGAGTACGCGGTCGAGCAGGCGCTGCAGATCGCCGACGAGGCGGACGACGCGGAGATCACCGTGCTGACCGTCGGCCCCGAGGACGCCAAGGACGCGCTGCGCAAGGCGCTGTCCATGGGCGCCGACAAGGCCGTCCACGTCGAGGACGACGACCTCCACGGCACCGACGTCATGGGCACCTCCCTGGTGCTCGCCAAGGCCATCGAGAAGACCGGCTACGACCTGGTCATCTGCGGCATGGCGTCCACCGACGGCGTCATGGGCGTCCTGCCGGCGATCCTCGCCGAGCGCCTCGGCGTCCCGCAGGTCACCCTCCTCTCCGAGGTCTCCGTCGAGGACGGCGTGGTCAAGGGCCGCCGCGACGGCGACGCCGCGACCGAGCAGCTCGAGGCGTCCCTCCCGGCCGTCGTCTCCGTGACCGACCAGTCCGGCGAGGCCCGCTACCCGTCCTTCAAGGGCATCATGGCGGCGAAGAAGAAGCCGGTGGAGTCCCTGGACCTCGACGACCTGGACATCGACGCCGACGAGGTCGGCCTCGAGGGCGCCTGGACGAAGGTCGACTCCGCGGCGGAGCGCCCGGCCCGCACGGCCGGAACGATCGTCAAGGACGAGGGCGAGGGCGGCAAGCAGCTGGCCCAGTTCCTCGCGAGCCAGAAGTTCATCTAGGGCTCGCGCAGCGCAGAGCCACCTGACAGCCCGCTTAAGACTTCGCATTCGCAGGAGAGCATTCCCATGGCTGAAGTTCTCGTCTACGTCGACCACGTGGACGGCGCCGTCCGCAAGCCCACCCTGGAGCTGCTGACGCTGGCCCGCCGCGTCGGCGAGCCCGTCGCCGTGGCCCTCGGCCCCGGCGCCGAGGCCACCGCCGCCACCCTGGCCGAGCACGGCGCGACCCGCGTCCTGACGGCCGACGCCGCCGAGTTCGCGGACTACCTCGTCGTCCCGAAGGTCGACGCCCTCCAGGCCGCGTACGAGTCGGTGTCCCCGGCCGCCGTGCTCGTCCCGTCCTCCGCCGAGGGCAAGGAGATCGCCGCCCGCCTCGCGGTCCGCATCGGCTCCGGCATCATCACGGACGCCATCGACATCGAGGCCGGCGACGAGGGCCCGGTCGCGACGCAGTCCGTGTTCGCCGCCGCGTTCACCACCAAGTCCCGCGTCTCCAAGGGCACCCCGGTCATCACGGTCAAGCCGAACTCGGCCCCCGTCGAGGCCGCCCCCGCCGCGGGCGCCGTCGAGGCCCTCGCGGTCTCCTTCTCCGACAAGGCCACCGGCACCAAGGTCGTCTCCCGCACGCCGCGCGAGTCGACCGGCCGCCCCGAGCTGACCGAGGCCGCGATCGTGGTCTCCGGCGGCCGCGGCGTCAACGGCGCCGAGAACTTCGCGCTCATCGAGGGCCTGGCCGACTCGCTCGGTGCCGCCGTCGGCGCCTCCCGCGCCGCCGTCGACGCCGGCTGGTACCCGCACACCAGCCAGGTCGGCCAGACCGGCAAGTCGGTGTCGCCGCAGCTGTACGTCGCCACCGGCATCTCCGGCGCGATCCAGCACCGCGCCGGCATGCAGACCTCGAAGACCATCGTGGCCATCAACAAGGACCCCGAGGCCCCGATCTTCGACCTGGTCGACTACGGCGTGGTCGGCGACCTCTTCGAGGTCGTCCCGCAGCTCACCGACGAGATCAAGTCCCGCAAGGGCTGATCCGGCCTCGGGCGCGCACGGCCGGGGGCCGCGCGGTGGCACACACCACCGCGCGGCCCCCGGCCTTCGCCGTTCCGGCCCTCGGCCGTCCAGGACCCGGGCCGTTCCGGCCCCGGGTCCTGCCCGTCCGCGCGGGTCCTGCCCGTCCGCGCGGGTCCTGTCCGTCCGCGCGGGTCCTGTCCGTCCGCGCGGGTCCTGTCCGTCCGCGCGGGCCGTGCGCGTCGCCGTGGCCCCGGGGCCTCGCGGTCCCGGTGCCCGGCGGGCTCAGCCCTCGCCGTCGGCCGCCCCGGCGGCCTTTGCGCCCGCGGCCCCGCCCCCCTCGGAGAGGCTCCCGGAGCCTTCCGGGGCGTCGGCGGCGGTTGCGGCGCCGGCGGTGATCCGCCACGCGCCGACCTCCCGGTACTCCGAGTCGTACACGGCCGACGTGTCGCCGGGCCGCAGGGGGTAGTGGTGAAGATTGCCGCCCCAGTAGCGCAGGATGCGACCCAGCTCACGCACGGTCGTCTCCTTCGGCTGCGCGTCGTCCACGGCGACCTCGAGCACGAACCTCACTGCTTCTCCTCTCGGGAGGATTACGGAACCGTTCGGCCCCGGCGCCGGACCTGGTATCAAGTGTTTCATTCAATCGCTACCAGGCACTTGCGCGGCGTCGTGCCAGGAAGGCGGGGCGACATGCCCGAGAAGTCTCAACCAGGCGTGAGGTCGGGAGGGCGGACATGGGCGACCGGCTGAAGGCGGCGGACCTCGCCAGGTCCGCCGGGATCTCCGTACAGCAGCTGCGGACCTACGTGGACACCGGTCTGCTCCCGCCCGTGGAGCGCACCCCCGCCGGTTACCGGGTCTTCACCGACGTCCACGCCGACGCCCTCGCCGTCGCCCGGCGGCTCGCCGCCGGGCACGGCTGGGCGACCGCCCGGACGGTGATGGCCGCCGTCCACCGGGGCGACGTGGAGGCCGCGCTCGCCGCCGTGGACGCCGGACACGCCCGGCTGGACCGGGAGCGCGCCGAACTCGCCGCCGTACGCGAGGCCATGGGCGCCCTGCCGGCCGGGCGGCTCCCCGCCCAGGGCGTGCCCCGGCACCCGCTGCGCATCGGCGAGGCCGCGCGCGCCCTGGGGGTGAAGCCGCCCGTCCTGCGGCTGTGGGAGGCCCGCGGACTGCTGCGCCCGGCCCGCGACCCGGTCACCGGTTACCGGGTCTACGACCCCGCGGAGCTGCGCCTCGCCCGGATCGTGGCGCTCCTGCGTACGGGCCACCACCCGCTCGCCGCCATCGAGGCGGTGGTGCGCGAGGTGCGCGCGAGCGGCGGCACCGACCGCGTCGCCGACGAGCTGGACGCCCGGGCCGCCGCCCTCCACCGGCGCAGCCGGGAACGGCTCGGCGCGTCCGCCGCCCTGGACGGGTACCTGCGCCGCCTCGGCCACCGCTGACGGGGCGCGGCCCGCCGGACCGCTCCGCTCCCGGACCGCTTCCTCCGGCACGCGCAAGCGGAAGGGAGAGCGGAGAGGGCAGAGGGGGCGAAGGGCGGCCCGCGGGCCGCCCGGACGGCGCGGGGGAGGAGCGCCGGCCGTCGCGTCACCGCAGGTCAGCCGGGGTGACGCGGAGTGCCGCGCGCGGCGGCCCGGTGGCTGGGATGCTGGGAGGGCGGGGCCGACCATGACGTGACCCTGGCAGGCGGAGGTGAGGGCCGTGGCCGACATCGAGGACGCGGGGGAGCCGGCCGTCCCCGACGCCGGGGCCGCGACGGAGCCGGTCGTTCCCTACGCCGGGGCCGCGACGGAGCCGACCGTCCCCTACGCCGGGGAAGCGACGGAGCCGGCCGCCGGGGAAGCGACGGAGCCGGTCGTTCCGTGCGCCGACCCCCTCGGGGAGCCGTTCCTGCGGGCGCGGTTCTCGCTGCCCTCCCTGCCCGCCGGGTTCCTGCGGCGGCAGCGGCTGGCCGGCCATCTCGACCAGGCGCTCGGGACACCGCTGACCCTGCTCAACGGCCCGGCCGGGGCCGGGAAGACCCTGCTCGCCGCCGACTGGGCCGCCGGGCTGCGCCGGCCGGTCGCGTGGCTCACCACCGAGGCGGCCGACCGCCGGCCCGGCGTGTTCTGGTCGTACGTCCTCCAGGCGCTCCGCGCCTCCGGAGTGCCGCTGTCCCCGGCGGTGGGGACGCCGGCGGACCCGGGGGCGGTGGACCGGAGGCTGCTGGCGGCCCTCGCCGCCGAGCTGAGCGAACAGACCCGGCCCGCGGTCCTCGTGCTCGACGAGTACGACCGCCTCCCCGATCCGGAGACCGCCGGGCAGCTGGAGTTCGTCCTCCACCACGCCGGGCCGGGACTGCGCCTCGTCCTCGTCGGCCGCACGGAGCCGCTGCTCCCCCTGCACCGCTACCGGGCGGCCGGTGAACTGACCGAGATCCGCGCCTCCGAGCTCGCCTTCACCCCCGACGAGGCCGCCCTCCTGCTGGCGTCGCACGGCCTGGACCTCCCGGACCGCGCCGTGCGCGCCCTCGTGGACCGCACCCGCGGCTGGGCCGCCGGACTGCGCCTCTTCGCCCTGGCCGCGCGGGAGAGCGACGACCCGGAGCGCTACCTGAAGGAGTTCGAGGCGGGCAGCAGCACCATCGCGGACTTCCTCCTCGCCGAGGTCCTCAAGGGGCAGACCGAGGAGACCCAGGACCTCCTGCTGCGCGTCAGCGTGCTGGAGCGCTTCCGCCCGGAACTGGCCGACGCGCTGACCCTCCGCTCCGACGCCGGGCCCCTGCTCGCCGGGCTGTGCCGCGCCAACGCCTTCGTCGAGCGCCTCGGGCACACCTGGTACCGGCTCCACCCGCTGTTCGCCGAGATACTCCGCGCCCACCTGCGGGAGCGCCTGCCCGGTCTGGAGCCGGAGCTCCACCGGCGGGCGGCGGCCTGGTTCCACCGCTCCGGGATGCTGGGGGAGACGCTCGGCCACGGGGCCGCCGCGGGCGACTGGGACCTGGCCGCCTCGGCCCTCGTGGCCGACCTGGCGATCGGCCGGTTCTTCACCGGCCTGCACGCGGACGACCTGGCCGCGCTGTTCTCCCGCATGGGACCCGAGCCCGCCACCCCGGCGGCGGACCTGGTGCGCGCGGCCCGCGACCTGGCCGGCCGCGAGACCGACCAGGGCCTGGCGCGGCTGCGCCGTGCCGGGGAGCCCCCGGGCGGCGGCTCGGACGACGCGGCGGCCCGCATGAGCCGCGCCCTGCTGGAGGCGCTCGCCGCCCGGCTCACCGGGTGCCCCGCGCGGGGCGAGGAGGCCGCCGCCGAGGCCGACGCGACACGACCGGAGCTTCCCGGCCGCCTCCTGGACGCGCACCCGGAGCTGACCGCCCTGCAGCTGACCCATCTCGGTTCGGCCCGGCTGTGGGCCGGACGCGTCGAGGACGCGCACGCGGCGCTCACCGCCGCGGCCGGTTCCCCCGCCGCGACCTCCACCGCGCTGCCCCGCAAGGAGGCGCTCGCCCACCTCGCCCTGCTCGACTACCTCAACGGCTGGCCCGGCCGGGCCGAACGCAAGGCGCTCGCGGCCGTCTCCGAGGCGGAGCGGGCCGGCCTCCCCCAGCGGGCGGGCTCCGGACTCGACCGGCTGGTCCTCGCGGCCGTCGCCGTCGAGCGCCATGAACTCGACCGGGCGCGGTCCCTCCTCGACGAGGCGGCGCGGCACGGATGCGACCCGCGCGATCCGGTGCCGACGGCCGGGCGGGCGCTCGTCGCGGCCCGGCTCGCCCTGGCGGACGGCGCGGTCCGGGACGCCGCCGAGACCGTGCGCCCGCCCCTGTCCACCGTCGAACCCTCGCCCTGGGCGGTGGGCCACGAGGCGCTCGTCACGGCAGCCCGCCACCTGGCCGAGGGCCGGCCCGGCGAGGCCGCCGAGGGGCTGCGGGCGGTGCCGGCCGACCAGCCGGCGTGTGTCGCGGAGGCCGCGGCGATCCAGCTCGCCTCCGGGCACGCCGGGGCCGCCGCCGACCTGCTCGACGGCATCCGCGCCGACGGGCGGACCGGCCCCGCGGTGCACGTCCGCACCACGCTGGTACGGGCCGGGGCCGCGGCGGAGGCGGGCGATGAGGCCGCCGCGCGCGCCCTCGTACGGCGGGCACTCCTCGACGCGCGGCGCGAACGGCTGCGGCGCCCGTTCCTCGACGCGGGCGCCTGGCTCGGCCCCCTCCTGGCCGAGGCGCCGCTGCGCGAGCTGGCGGAGGGCTGGCTCGCCCCCGGCCCGCCCGGGCGCGACCGCCGGGGCCTGCCGGAGCCGTCGCCGCCGCCGCTCGCCGCCGTGGAGCTGAGCGGACGCGAGCGCGACGTCCTCGAACGGCTGGCCCGGATGATGTCGACGGAGGAGATCGCCGCCGACCTGTTCGTCTCCCTGAACACGGTGAAGACCCACCTCAAGAGCGTCTACCGGAAACTCGCGGTGAACCGCCGCGGCGACGCGGTGCGCCGCGCGCACGACCTCGGACTGCTGTGACTCCGCGACCCCGCCGCGCCGCGACCCCGCCGCGCCGCGACCCCGCCGCGCCGCGACCCCGCCGCGCCGCGACCCCGGCGTGCCGGGGAACGGCGCCGCTGCGACCAGCAGGGGCGGTGCTGTGCGTGCGGCCGTGCCGACCGCGCCGGCTCCGCTACCGTTCCGCGGTGATCCGGCCGGAGCGCCAGGCGGCGCCGAGCGCCTCGAAGTCCCGTTCGTTCCGGTCGGCGTAGACCTGCGCGAACTCGGCGAGCGCGCGGTCGAAGCGGTCCCCGCCGCCCAGGTAGGCCGCGATGGCGAGGGGATCACCCGAACGGGCGTGGGCCCGCGCCAGACACGCCCCGCACAGCCGGCCGAAGAGGGAGAACAGGTCCGGGCCCATCGTCTCCGGCCGCGCCACGCCCTTCCAGTCCCACAGCTGCCGCACGTAGAAGTCCCGGTCGCGCCCGTCCAGGCCCGTCACGCGCGTCCAGCCCAGGAAGATGTCCCCGGTGGTCTGCATCAGGCGCTGCCCGGTCACCACGCGGCGGCCCTGGTTGCCGTACCGCTCGGCGTCCGTGTGGGCGGCCAGCACCGACTCCTGGGCCTCCTTGGCCTGGAGCAGCAGCGGGTCGTCGTCGTCCTTGCCGAGCAGGAGCAGCACCCAGCAGCGCGTCCCGACACTGCCCACCCCGACCACCTTCCGCGCCATGTCCACCAGGCGGTAGTGGCGCAGCAGGTGCCGGCGCTCCGGGGGCAGGGTGCGCGCGTACCCCTCCAGGAGGCCCCGCAGCAGCTCCTCCCGGCCCACCGCCGCCGGGTGCCCGGCCGCCAGGCGGTCGAGCGGGACGATCAGCGGCGGGTCGGGGGCGATCCGGCGGCCCCGGTCCGTGACACGGGTCAGCTTCTCGTACGCGCGCAGGTGCGTCCGCGTCCGGGCCCGCGCCGCCGCCCGCGCGGCGCGCCGCCGCACCTCCCGGTCCGCCGACGAGGCCAGCAGCTCCCGGATCCACCCGGCGTCGTCCTGGGCGTACCAGACGTCCAGGGTGCGCATGTCGGCCAAGTCCCGCATGCGCGCCCGGTACGCCCCGACGCACGCCCGTACGGCGCGGTTCTGCTCCCTCGCCGAGAAGCCGTTCGCCCGCGCGGCCGTCACGAGACCGGCGGCCAGCCGCTTCACGTCCCACTCGAACGGGCCGGTCAGGGTCTCGTCGAAGTCGTTGACGTCGAAGACGAGGCGCCGCTCCGGCGAGGCGAGGAGCCGGAAGTTCAGCGGGTGCGCGTCGCCGCAGAGCTGGACCCCCAGTCCGGTGCGGGGCAGCGCCGCCAGGTCCGCCGCCATGATCGCGGCGGCGCCCCGGTAGAAGCGGAACGGCGACTCCAGCATGCGGCCGTACCGGATGGGCACCAGGTCGGCCTCCCGGTCGGCGGACTGGCGCTCCAGGACGTCGATCGGGTCCGGCCGTCCGCGCGCCGGCTCGTAGCCGGCGTGGCCCGAGCGCGGCACCCGCCTGCGGGCCTCCCGTCCGCGGGCCACGCGCTCGGCCGGGGTGAGGGACGCGGTGAACTCGCTCGCGCCGCCGGTCATGGTCACGCCTCCTCCTCCGGGGCACCGCCGCCGGTGCCGGGCCTGGTGTCCGCGCCGGTCGCCGTGCCGGGCGCGGGTGGTTCGGGGGCGGTCGTGTGGCCGGCCGTGTGGTGGGCGGCGGGGAGCGGGTGCTCCGGTGGCCCGCCGCCCTGCCGGCGCAGCCCCGCCTCGACCGCGTTCGCCAGCACCTTGGCGGCGACGCCCACGAGCAGCAGGCCGCCCGTCATCTGCGCCATCGCCAGCACGCGTCCGGTCTGGGAGAGCGCGGCGATGTCCCCGAAGCCGGTGGTGCTGAACGTCGTCAACGCGAAGTACAGGGCGTCCGTCCTGGTCAGCGACTCGCTGAAGGAGCCGGGGGCGGACCGGTCCAGCAGGTAGTAGGCGCTGGCGAAGAGGATCAGGAAGAGGGCCAGCGTGGCGCCCAGGGCCTCGGCGGCCTTCAGCCGGGGGAACGGCGAGCGGGCGATGGCGCGCACCTCCCAGCCGAACACCAGCAGGACCAGTACCAGACCGGACACCAGTACCGGGATGTCGCTCGGCCCGCGCTGGTCCAGCGGGAGCAGGTAGTAGGCGGTGACGAGGGCGGTGGCGACGAAGACCGCGCGGGCGAGGGTGAGGGCGCGGGCGAGGACGGAGCGCGACCCGCGGTGGCGCCGCCGGGACCCGGCCGCCCCCGCCGGCGCCCGGCCCCTTCCGGGGCCCTCCTCCGGGGGCCGCCCGGGGCCGCCTCCGGGGGTGTGTGGATCGCCCATGTCGCCCCTCTTCGTCCCGTGTCTCGTTCCGCAGGTGCCCGGGCGTGCCCTCATGCCCTCACGCCGGGCGCCCCGCCCGTCCGGCCGCCGTGGCCCTCCCGTCAGGCCGCCGCGGCCTGCCCGTCCGGCCGCCGCGGCCCGCCCGCGGTGGCCCCCACGGCCCGACGGCCCCGTCCGGCGCCGTCCGTCCGTGCCCCCGGCCGGCGGCGGAGGTCCGCCCGCGCGGCCGGGGGGGCGCACCCCTCCACCCCACCGCCCCGCCGGGGCCCGGCGGATCACCCGTGGCGGGTGATCCCGTGCGGGGCCCCGGGCGCCACCCTGGAGCGGTCCGGGCCCGGCACGGGGGCCCGTACCCGTCCGCCCCAGCCGACCGTGCCGGGGCGCGGCCGACCTGGAGGAGGAGCCATGCCCGTCTCACCCGGTACGGCGCCGCACAACGGCCCCGAGTGGGGCCCCACCGGGGCGGCCCCCGGTTCGGGCGGCGATCCCGCCGACGTCCTCGCACGGCTCGGACGCTCCTGGACGTGGCTGCTCGGCTCGGCCGCGGTCACGCTGGTGCCGGGCGTCCTGATCCTGGTGTGGCCGGAGGCGACCCTGCACGTCCTGGCCGTCGTCGTCGGCCTGTACCTGCTGGCGACCGGGGTCTTCCGCCTCGTTTCCGCCTTCGCCCGCCCGGGACACGAGCGGCTTCCCGGCCTGCTCCTGGCCGTGCTGTTCGTGCTGGCCGGGGTGCTGTGCCTGCGCAATCCCCTGCAGACCATCGCCGCGCTCACGCTGGTCGTCGGCGCCGTCTGGATCGTGTCGGGCATCCTCACCCTCTACACGGCCCTCACGGCCGAGGACCTGCCGCACCGCGGCGTCCTCATCGGGGTCGCGGCGCTCGGCATCGTCGCGGGCGTCGTGGTCCTGGCACTGCCGGTGGAGTCCGCGCGCGCCCTGACCCGGCTGGTCGGCCTGTGGCTGGTCCTGCTCGGCCTGGCCGAGGCGGGCATGGCCCTGGCCTGGCGGTCCGCCCTGCGCGGCGCCTCCCGCCGTGTGTGACCGCCCGCCGCCGACGGGCCGGCCGCGCACCGCGCCCGGCACCCTGGCGCACCGCGCCCGCCGTACCGACCGGTCCCGCACCGCCCCCGCCGTCCGCGGAGCCGCGCCCCCGGCGCCACCGCCCGCCGCGCGCTCTCACCCTCGCCGGGTGAGGCCGCCCGCAGGCGACCGCCGCACGGTGGGACGTACGGAACCACTGCCGGGCGAGAGCCCTGGACTTAGGGACGGGACATGAACCCACAGACGAACCTGGCGTACGACTACCCGCTGCTCAGCGCCTTCTGGACGATCCTCGTGTTCTTCCTCTGGGTCCTCTGGTTCGTCCTGCTGTTCCGGATCATCATGGACATCTTCCGTGACGACGACCTGAGCGGCTGGGCGAAGGCCGGATGGCTGATCTTCTGCATCCTGCTGCCCTTCCTCGGCGTGTTCGTCTACGTCATCGCACGTGGCAAGGGCATGGGACGCCGCGAGGCCGCGCAGGCCCGGGCGCAGCAGGAGGAGTTCAAGGCGTACATCCGCGACACCGCGTCCGCTCCGGCGAAGCCCAGCAGCGTCGACGAGCTCACCAGGCTGGCCGACATCCGGGACCGGGGCGCCATCACGGACGAGGAGTACCGCAGGGCGAAGGAACTCGTCCTGAGCGGCCACGGCCCGGCGGACCGCCCCGGCTCCACCGCCCACACCTGAGGGCATCCCCGCACGCAGACCCCCCACTAAGAAAGAGGCACGAGATGACCACGACACAACCCCGGCCGGAAAGCACGGCGAAGCAGGACTGGGCCACCGGCCTGACCGTCTTCGCGGCGGTGATGCTCCTCGTCGTCGGAGTGCTCGACATCTTCCGCGGTATCGCGGCCGTGGCCGAGGACGAGATCTTCGTCACGACGCCGAACTACGTCTACTCGTTCGACCTCACCACCTGGGGCTGGATCCACCTCGTCCTGGGCGTGGTCGCGGTCATCGTGAGCCTCGGCCTGTTCAAGCCCGCCACCTGGGCGCGGGTCGCCGGCGTCGGCATCGCCGCGATCGTCATCATCGCCAACTTCCTCTCCCTGCCGTACTACCCGGTGTGGTCGATCGTGGTGATCGCGCTGTCCGGCTTCATCATCTGGGCCCTGTGCGTGGTGCGGACGGAGAACTTCCCGGACCTGGTCCGGTGAGGAGCGGGGGAGCGGACGCGGCTCCGGGCGGTGCCGGGGGCCGGATGGCGGGACGCGAGCGGGCGGGTGCGCCGGGGGCGCGCACGCCCGCTCCGTCGTGCACGGGACCCACGGCGGCTCGTGGCTCCCGCCGGGAGCCGCGCCCGGCAGCCGACACCAGCGCACCGTACGGCCACGGCGGTCACGTGGCCGTACGGTCACGCGGTCCTACCGCCCGCGGTCCCGGTGCCGTGCGGTCACGCGGTCACACGGGCGGGAGCTCGCCCGAGCCGCGCGGGATCAGGGACGTCGCGAGCTCCACGCGCGCGGGCGCCTCGTGCAGTCCGTCCAGGCGGCGGAAGAGGCGCTCCGCGGCCGTGCGGCCCAGGGCGGCGGCGTCCTGGGCGATGACCGTGATGCCGAGCAGGTCCGCCAGCTCGATGTCGTCGAAGCCCACCAGGGCGACGCCGCGCGCACGCCCCGCCAGCTCCCGTACGACGGTGACCGTGACCCGGTTGTTCCCCGCGAACAGCGCGGTCACCGGCTCCGGCAGGGCCAGCATCGAGGCGACCGCCTCCCTGACCCGCCCGGGGTCGGTGGAGCCCAGCGAGACCCAGGCGTCGTCCACCGCCAGGCCCGCGTCCTCCATCGCCGCCCGGTAGCCGCGCAGCCGCTCCGCGGCGGTGTGGATGCGCGGCCGGTCGCCGATGAACCCGATCCGGCGGTGGCCGTGCGCCACCAGGTGCGCCACCCCCGCGCGGGCCCCGCCGTAGCTGTCCGACAGGACCGTGTCCGCCTCGATCCGGCCCGCCGGGCGGTCCACGAAGACCGTCGCGACCCCGGCCCGGATCTCCGGCTCCAGGTACCGGTGGTCGTCGCCCGCCGGGATCACGATCAGCCCGTCCACGCGCCGTGCGCACAGCGCCAGGGCGAGCTCCTGCTCGCGCTCGGGGTCCTCCGCGCTCGACCCGTTGATCAGCAGGGCCCCGTGGGCGCGGGCCACCTCCTCGACGGCCCGGCTCAGCGGCCCGTAGAACGGGTCGGCCAGGTCCTCCAGGACCAGTCCGACGGAGGCGGTGCGGCCCTTGCGCAGCACCCGCGCGCTGTCGTTGCGGCGGAAGCCGAGCGCCTCGATGGCCTCCTGCACCCTGCGCTCGGTGTCGGGCGTGACCCCCGGCTCGCCGTTCACCACCCGCGAGACGGTCTTGAGTCCCACACCGGCGCGGGCGGCGACGTCCTTCATGGTGGGCCGGTTGCCGTAGCGGTGGTCGGGTCGGCGGGCGGTCTCGGCCACGGTGTGCGGTTCCTGTCCTGTCGCGTGCGTATCGGCGGTGTGGGGGTGGCGTCGAGCATAGAACTTGGACAACGTTGTCAGATGGCGGATGGGAGAACCGGGGCCGCCGATCGAACCCCCTGGTCGTGGACGTCTGCGCGAGGCCCGGCGAGACGGCGGGAGAGGGTCCACCGCCGTGCGGACCGCCCTTTCGCGACGGCCCGCGAGCGGTACGGGCCGCCGCAGCGGCCGGAACCGCCCGGCACCGATGAGTTCCGCCCGCGCCGCCCGTCCACCCCTCCACACGGACCGCACGGACCACGCGGACCGCACCGCACGGAACCACGAGGAGCGGAGAACGACCATGGCCAAGGTCTACACCACCGCGAGCATGTCCCTCGACGGATACGTCTCCGGGCCCGGCGAGACCGGGTTCGACAGACTGTTCGCCTGGTACGGGAACGGCGACGTCGCCGTCGAGACCGCGCACCCGGAGCTGGCCCTCCGCCTCACGGAGGTCAGCGCCGCGTACTGGCGGCGGGTCGCGTCGGAGACCGGGGCGCTCGTCGTCGGCCGCAAGCTGTTCGACCTCACCGAGGGGTGGGGCGGTACCCACCCGCTGGGCGTACCGGTCGTCGTGGTCACCCACACGCTGCCGGACGGTTGGCCCCGCGAGGGGGCGCCCTTCCACTTCGTCACCGACGGCGGCACGCGCGGCGTGGAACGGGCGGTCGCCCTCGCCCGCGAGCTCGCCGGGGGCAAGGACGTCGCCGTCAACGCCGGGACCATCGCCCGGCAGTGCCTCGACGCGGGGCTGGTCGACGAGGTCGGCGTCGACCTGGTGCCCGTCCTCCTCGGCGGCGGGACACCGTTCTTCGCCGGCCTGCGGGGCGCCCCGTACGAACTGGAGGGGCCCGTCTCGCTCGCCGAGGGCGACCGCGTGACCCACCTCCGCTACCGGGTGCGGTACGCGTGAGCGCCCGCGAGCCGGTGGGCACCGGAGGATCGCCCGGTGCTGGTTCGCCCCCAGGGCCGCCGGCGCCTGCTACTCCCCGCGGAGAGGGGACCTCCGGCCGTGATCTCGCCACCCGCCGGGCGAACGGGCACGGGCGAGGCCCCCGACGAGCGGCCCGGCGGTGAACCGGCCGCGCCCAGGCCGTTTCCTTCGGATCATGTCACTGGCCTGGTCAAGGTGGCGACGGAAGTGTGCCTGGCCAGTAACCTCCTTTCATGCATGCCCGGTTGAGAAGGATCCCGACGCCTCTTCTCTGGGGTGCACTGTGGCTGGCCACGACCACGTTCTGGTGGATCGTTGGTCAGTTCATGGAGGAGCCGACGTCTCTGATCTTCTGTGCTGTGTCGGGTGGGGTTCCGATAGCCGTCCTGAAGCTGCGCGAGTACTTCCGGTCCTTCACCGTGGGAGCAGGTTCGATTCGAAGTGAAGAGAGCTCTCCCGTGCCTTACCCGGCCAACGAGAAGCAGGATTGAGGCGGACGCCGCGCCCTCCTGCGTCCGCAGACGCAGATCGATTCCTCCCGAGTCATCTCCATGTGATGGCAGCGATGTGGCGTCCGGCGAGGTAGCCGGTGGCGGTCTAGTCGTAACGAGTGGCCGAACCGCGCCACTGCTTGATCTTGTCGATGCACCGCTCAACGGTGTGGCGCTGTCCGTAGGCTTCGCGGTCGAAGGCCGGCGGACGGCCGCCGAGCCGGCCGCGCCGCTTGCGGTTCGCAGCCTGGTCGGAAGGTTGCGGACCACCGCCCGGATTCCACGTCGGCGGAGATGGACGCGGATCGAGCGAGAGAAGTAGTCCTTGTCGGCCAGGACCACCTCCGGGGTGGTCCTCGGTCGGCCGATTGGCCGCGGCGAGACGGATCTTCGTGGTCAGGCCGCCGCGGGAGCGGCCGAAGGCGTGGTCGTCCGGCTTGCCAGCCGGGGCCCCTTCCGACGGGCCCCGGCGGCGTGCTGATGAGCCCGGACGATGGTGGAGTCGCCCGAGACGACGCAGCCAAGGCCGCCTTCGGCGTCGGCTTGGGCGAGCAGTGCTGTGCAGACCTTCTCCCAGGTACCATCGGCGGCCCACCGTCGCAGCCGGTTGTAGGTGCCCTTCCCTTCCACGGGCCGAAGCGCTCGTGCAGGCCCATCCACGGCGTGCCGGTGCGGTACTTGAACGCGATCGCGTCGATCACCTGCCGGTTATCCCCCCACCGCCCACCTCGCTGCGGAGTCCGATCCGGCGGCAACGGCTCGATCCGCGCCCACTGGACATCGACGACACATGTCAACCAACGAGTCAGATGATCCAAGAGAAGCGCCCTAGGCGGTGAAGCGGCGTACGTACCGCTTCTGCCAAGGGGTCTCCACGGCCCTCGGGTGGTAGTGGCGGCGCACCCACGCCACCGCCCGGTCCGGTGGGACGCCGTCCAGTACGGCGAGGCAGGCCAGCGCCGTGCCCGTCCTGCCCCGGCCACCGCCGCAGGCCACCTCGACGCGCTCGCCGGCGGCGCGCTCCCACACCCCGGCCAGCACCGCGCGGGCCTCCTCCCGGTCCGCGGGGAGCCGGAAGTCCGGCCACCGCAGCAGCCGCGCCTCCCACGGCACCTCCGGCGGCGCCGTGCCCAGCAGGTACACCCCGTACTCCGGGGCCGGGCCGTCCGGCAGGGGGCGCCGCAGTCCGCGGCCCCGGACCGTCCGCCCGGAGGGGAGGACGACCACACCCGGGTCGCCGGGCCGCCACGGGGGGAGAGCCGTGTCGTCGTCGGGGGAGGTGGGCATGGCGCGACGATATCCGCTCCCCGGTCCGCGGGGCGGTGGTTTCCCGCGGTCCCGGCGGACGCCGCGGGACGTGTGCACGCCGTGCGCCCGCCGGCTCCGGCGCCCGCCGAGGCCCCGGTGCGGGTGCGGGCTGCTCCGGCCGTGTCCGGTACGGGTGTCGCCCGGGCGGCGGGCGTGGTCCACTGGAAGCGGGCAGGGAGCTTGACCGTGGACGCTTCGACACCGCGCAGACCGGTCGGCATCGCCATCGCCGTGGTGGCGGCCGCCGCGGTCGCCCTCGCCCTCCTGCTGTCCGGCTGCGGCACCGGTGGGCCCGCGCCGACCGCCCCGCCGCCCAGCCCGCCGCCGACCGCCGCGCCGACGGACCGGACGACGGGACCGGCCGTCTCTCCGCTCACCGGACTGCCCGGCCGCACCGGACCCGTCCTCGCGGTGAAGATCGACAACGTGCGGGCCGCCCGGCCGCACACCGGGCTCGGCGCCGCCGACGTCGTCTACGTCGAGCAGGTCGAGGCGGGCCTCACCCGCTTCCTCGCGGTCTACGCCTCGCAGCAGCCGCCCCGCGTCGGCCCGGTCCGCAGCGCCCGCGAGTCCGACGTGGAACTGCTGCGCCAGTTCGGGCGCCCCGCGCTGGCCTACTCCGGGGTGCGCAGCGCCCTGAAGGGCTTCCTCCAGGACGCGCCGCTGTACGCGGTGCCTCCGGAGCGGGCCCCCGCCGCGTACGTCCGCGACCCCGGCCGCCCGGCCCCGCACAACCTGTACCTCAGCCCGGAACGCGCCCTGGCCGCCGCCCCGGACGCGCAGGAGGTCCGGGACATCGGCTTCCGTTTCGGCGCCGCCCCGTCCGGCGGGCGGCCGGTGTCCGAGCACACCGTGCGCTACCCCGCCGCCCGCTACACCTTCACCTGGTCCGCCTCCGGCGAGCACTGGCGGGTCGCCCTCGACGGGACGCCCGCCCGCACGACGGACGCGGGCCCCGTCACACCGAGCACGGTCGTCGTCCAGTACGTCACCGTCCGCCCGTCCGCGTACGAGGACCGGGGCGGCAGCGTCACCCCGTACACGGAGACCGTCGGCTCCGGCGCCGCGCTCGTCCTGCGCGACGGACGGGCGTACGACGCCCGCTGGAGCCGCCCGGCGGCCGACGGCGGCACCTCCTACACCACCCCGTCCGGCGAGCCCCTCGCCTTCGCGCCCGGCCAGGTCTGGGTGGTCCTCGTCGCCCGCTGAGCCCGCCGGCCACCGGAGGCCCGGCGGGCCGCCCGGTCACACCGCGTGCCGGTTCCGCCCCCGGCGGGAGACCCCGCCGGTCCCGGACCCGTTACGGCCACCGTCCGGAACGCGGGTTTCCGTGGCAGGGTGTTGCGGGCAAGCCACTGGGGGCCAACGGAAGAGGGGGAACCGTGATCGTCTGGATCAACGGTGCGTTCGGCGCGGGCAAGAGCAGTGCCGCGCGCGAGCTGATCGACCTGATCCCGAACAGCACGCTGTACGACCCGGAGCTGATCGGCGGGGCGGTGCCGCTGCTGCTGCCGCCGGACCGGCTCCCCGGTACCGGCGACCCTTGGGACCTGCGGATCTGGCGCCGCCTGGTGGTCGACGCGGCGGCGGCGCTGCTCGCCGAGGTGGGCGGGGTGCTCGTCGTGCCGATGACCGTGCTGCGCCAGGAGCACCGCGACGAGATCTTCGGTCTGCTCGCCGCCCGCCGGATCGCCGTACGCCACATCGTCCTCACCACTGACGAAACGATTCTGCGGGCACGTATCGAGGCCCGGGAGCCGCACCCCGGCGACCCGGCCGGGAACGGACGGTCCCGGCAGTGGTACCTCGACCGCCTCGCCCCCTACCGGGCCGCGCTCGACGGATGGCTGGCAGCCGACGCGTACGCCGTCGACAACGGCTCCCTCACCCCCGAGGCCACCGCCAAGGTGATCGCCGACGCGGTGCGCACCGGAGAGGCGGGCGCCTGCGGGATCGTGCAGACTCCCGAGCCGACCGGCGAGACCCTCGCGGCCGGCGTGCTCCTCTTCGACGACGAGGACCGGGTGCTGCTGGTCGACCCCACCTACAAGCCCGGGTGGGAGTTCCCGGGCGGGGTCGTCGAGCGGGGCGAGGCGCCCGCGCGCGCGGCGATGCGCGAGGTGGCCGAGGAGACCGGGCTCGAACTGGCCTCCGTGCCCCGGCTCCTCGTGGTCGACTGGGAGCCGCCGAAGCCGCCCGCGTACGGCGGGATGCGGTTCCTCTTCGACGGCGGCCGGCTCACCGGCGGCCAGGCGGACCGGGTCCTGCTGCCGTGCTCGGAACTGCGCGGCTGGCGCTTCGCGACGGAGTCGGAGGCGGAGGACATGCTGCCCCCGGTCCGGTTCGAACGGCTCCGCTGGGCCCTGCGCGCCCGCGAGCGCGGCACCGTGCTCAACCTGGAGGCCGGCGTCCCGGTCGGGTGACGGCCTCCCGGCCGGCCGGGCGGGCCGTCCGCGTACGGGCACCCGTCCCGGCAGGGCGGGCCGTCCGCGTACGGACGCGCTGTCCTCCGGGTGGGCCGTGCGCCGGGTGGGCCGTGCGCCGGCCGCCGAGTCGCCGGGGCCGGCCCGGACGCGGGCGCGCCGGGTGGCCCGGGTGGGCGTTGCCGGGTGGCGCGTGCGGCGCGCGGTCAGGGTGCCGGGGGCCTGCCCGGCGGGGGCGCGGGCCATGGCAGGCGGCCGGGGGTGGCCTGGCCCAGCCGGGGAGGGCGGGCCCGAGGGCTGGCGGGGTGACCCGGTCGGGACGGGAGCGGCGCATCCACACACCGGCGGGCGCGCCCAGCCCCTCCGGCGGCCCCGGTGCGACCCGGCGGCCCCGGTGCGTGAGCCTGGGGGTCCCGGTGCGCGGGCCTCGGGGTCCCGGTGCGCGCCGGGCCGGTCGCGGAGCCCGCCCGAGCGCCCCGTGCGCATGACGCCCGCACTCCCGGTGCGGGCTACGCCCGCGCCGCCTCGGCCGCCGCCCGCAGCACGGCGGCGGCGTCCGCCGTCAGCGGGTCGCCGTGCCCGAAGCACACCGCCCGCAGCGGTTCCAGGCGGGACAGGCGGCGCATCGACTCCACGGCCGCCGCCCGGTCCACGTGGAGGACGCCGAAGGCCACCCCGCCCACCGACGCCACGGTGTCGCCCGTGACCAGCACACCGTGGCGGGGCAGGTGGACGGCGATCGAGCCGGGCGTATGGCCCGGGATGTGCACCACCCGGGCGCCGCCGCCGAAGTCCAGCACGTCGCCGTCCTCCACCTCGCGGTCCACGCGCGTGGGCGGCGCCTCGGGCACGGTGGCGATGCCGCGCTCGTACAGCGGGACCTCCCACTCCGTCAGGTCCGGCTCGGGTACCGGCTCCTCCCCGCGCACCACGGGCGCGTCCAGCCGGTGCGCCAGCACCTCGCAGCCGTACCGCGCGGCCAGTGCCCCGGCGGCGCCCACGTGGTCGCGGTGGGCGTGGGTGAGGACGATCCGCCGCAGCCGGGCCCCCGGCCCGCCGATCCCGCGCAGCGCCCGGACCAGGACCTCCTCGGCGCCCGCCCAGCCGGCGTCCAGCAGGGTCAGGGAGGCCGGGCCCCCGCCCCGGTCGTCATCGCGCCAGACGTACGCCTGGCCGATGGGGAAGCGGAGCATGTGCAGCCCCGGCACGACCGGCACCACGTCCACGGTCGGCGGGACGGCGGCAGAAGCGGAGGCGGCGGCAGAGGCGGAGGCGGCGGGAGGGGCGGAAGCGGCGGGGGAGGCGGGCTCCCCGGCGGCGGCGTGTCCGAGCGGTTCGGCGGTCATGCCACGACGGTAGGGGCGGCCCGCACGGACCGCCCCCGCTTGCGCTCTGCGCGATTCCGCCAACGGCTCAACGCGGAGAACCGGCCGCCGGAAGCCCGACGCCGCGAGCTCAACCCCGCTTCGACGCCGCGTAGTTGCTCAGGAACAGCGCCTCGGCGACCGACATCCGCTCCAGCTCCCGCGGCGACACGCTCTCGTTCACCGCGTGGATCTGCGCCTCCGGCTCGCTCAGCCCGATCAGCAGGATCTCCGCGGACGGGTACAGCGCGCCCAGCGTGTTGCACAGCGGGATCGACCCGCCCATGCCCGCCGCCTGCATCTCCTCGCCCGGGTAGGCGGTGGCCAGGGCCCGCGCCATCGACGTGTACGCAGGGCTCGAGACGTCCGCCTGGAACGGCTGGCCCTGCCCGATCTGCTCCACCGTCACCCGCGCCCCCCACGGCGTGCGCGCCTGGAGGTGCGCGGTCAGCAGCTTCGTCGCCTCGGCGGCGTCCTGGCCGGGCGGCACGCGCAGGCTGATCTGCGCCCGCGCCGTGGCCTGCACGGACGGCGTCGCGCCCACGACGGGCGGGCAGTCGATGCCGATCACCGTGACGGCGGGGCGCGCCCACAGCCGGTCGGCGACCGTACCGGAGCCGATCAGCCCGACCCCGTCCAGCACCCTGGCGTCCCGCCGGAAGTCCTCCTCCGGGTACTGCAGGCCCTGCCACTCGGCGTCCGCGGCCAGGCCGTCGACGGTGGTCGAACCGTCCTCCGCGCGCAGCGAGTCCAGGACGCGGATGAGCGCGGCGAGCGCGTCCGGCGCGGCTCCGCCGAACTGGCCCGAGTGCAGGTTCCCCGCGAGGGTGTCCACCTGCACCCGCAGCATCGTCATGCCGCGCAGCGACGCGGTGACGGTCGGCAGGCCGACGCGGAAGTTGCCGGTGTCCCCGATGACGATCGCGTCGGCGGCGAGCAGTTCGGGATGGGCCTCGGCGTACCGCTCCAGGCCGCCGGTGCCCTGCTCCTCGGAGCCCTCGACGATCACCTTCACGCCGACCGGGACGCCGCCGTTCGCCTTCAGGGCGCGCAGCGCCAGCAGGTGCATGATGAACCCGCCCTTGCAGTCCGCGGCGCCGCGCCCGTACCAGCGCCCGTCCCGCTCGGTCAGCTCGAACGGCGGCGAGTCCCAGGCGGCCACCTCCAGCGGCGGCTGCACGTCGTAGTGGGCGTACAGCAGCACGGTCGGCGCCCCGGCCGGACCGGGCAGGTGGCCGTACACGGACTGGCTGCCGTCGGGGGTGTCGAAGACCGCGACGTCGGTGAAGTCCTCGGCGCGCAGGGCGTCCGCCACCCACGCGGCGGCGGCCTCGCACTCGCTCCGGGGGAACTGCGCCGGGTCCGCCACGGACCGGAACGCCACGAGCTCCGCGAGCTCCGCCTTGGCGCGGGGCATCAGCGAGGCGACGGTGGCGGCGACCGGCTCGGCGATCGGCTGGGCGGTCATGGGCACGCTCCTGGTGGGTGCGACATCGGTACGTCGGGGCGGCGCCGCGGTGTGTGCGGCGCACGCCGGTCCGATCCTCGCACAGGGTGCCGGAGGCGCGGCCCCGTAGGATGCGGTGGAGATCGAGGATCACGGTCGGGACCGGGAGCGGAAGCACATCGTGAGCAGCGAGAACGTATGGGATGTCGTCGTGGTCGGCGCGGGGCCGGCCGGAGCGTCCGCGGCGTACGCCGCGGCAGTGGCGGGCCGTCGGGTGCTGCTTCTGGAGAAGGCCGGGCTGCCCCGGTACAAGACGTGCGGCGGCGGGATCATCGGACCGTCGCGCGACGCGCTGCCGCCGGGCTTCGAGCTGCCGCTGAAGGACCGGGTGCACGCGGTGACGTTCTCGCTGAACGGCCGCTTCGCGCGCACCCGCCGTTCGAAGCGCATGCTGTTCGGGCTGGTCGACCGGTCCGACCTCGACAACGAGCTGGTGGAGCACGCCCGCAGGGCCGGTGCCGAGGTGCGCACCGGCACGGCGGTGGCCCGCGTCGAGCAGCACGGCGCGGCGGTGCCCGACCGGCGCACCGTCGCCGTGGTCCTCGCCGACGGCGAGACGGTGCTGGCGCGGGCGGTGGTCGGCGCGGACGGCAGCGCCAGCCGCATAGGCGCCCACGTCGGCGTGCGGACCGACCAGGTGGACCTCGGCCTGGAGGCGGAGATCCCGGTGCCCCCCGCCGTGGCGGAGGACTGGGCGGGCCGGGTCCTCATCGACTGGGGCCCGATGCCGGGCAGTTACGGCTGGGTGTTCCCCAAGGGCGACCGGCTGACGGTCGGGGTGATCTCCGCGCGCGGCGAGGGCGCCGCGACCAAGCGCTACCTGGACGACTTCGTGGCCCGGATGGGCCTCGCCGGTTTCGAGCCGGCCGTCTCCTCCGGGCATCTGACGCGCTGCCGCAGCGAGGACTCGCCGCTCTCCCGCGGCCGGGTCATCGTCTGCGGCGACGCGGCCGGGCTGCTGGAGCCGTGGACCCGCGAGGGCATCTCGTTCGCGCTGCGCTCGGGACGGCTCGCGGGGGAGTGGGCGGTACGGATCGCGGAGGCGAACGACGCGGTGGACGCGCGCCGCCAGGCGCTGAACTACGCCTTCGCGATCAAGGCCGGGCTGGGTGTGGAGATGGCCGTGGGGCGGCGGATGCTCGCCGTCTTCGCGCGGCGCCCCGGACTGCTGCACGCCGCGATCACGGGCCTGCGCCCCGCGTGGCGGGCGTTCACGGAGATCACGCGCGGCGCGACGACCCTGGCGGGGATCGTCCAGACGAACGCCGTCGCACGCCGCGCGGTGGAGGCGCTGGACCGCCGGCAGGCGGCCGAGCGGCCGGAGACCCCGGAGAAGCGGCCGGAGCCGGTGGCCGAGGAGCAGCCCGCGTCCGAGCGGTGATCGGCGCTCCCGCCGCCCCGGCCGGGGCTGCGGGAGCACGGGTACGGGCACGCGGTACGCCGCGGAGGGGCGCCGTGCCGCGGGGCGTCCTACCGGCTCACCACGTCACCGCCGAGGTCTCGCGCCACAGGCGGGCCAGGCGGTCGTCGCCGGTCACCGTGACGGCCGGGGTGCCGGCGGGGAGCCGGTTCCAGAGGGAGAGGTACAGGGCCTCGGCGGTACCGCTCAGTTCGCACTCCGCCGGGCCGCCGGCCACCGCGTCCGACGGCCCGTCGGACGCTCCGCCCGCCACCGCCACCGCCACCGCCTTCGGCGCCCTGCCGGCGGTGCGCTCGGTGCGGGGCGGCTCGGCGGACAGCGCGACCCTCCACACGTCGCCGGTGTCCGTCGTACGCACCCGCAGCGCGCCGGGCCGGTCGGTGCGGACGCGGCTTCCGGCCCGCCCGTGGAAGCCGCGCAGCAGCTCGTCGATCCCGTCGGCGGCCAGCTCCGCCCCGACGGCGGAGCGGCCCGCCACCAGGCCGAGCGCGGACTCGGCGTCCACGCGGTGCACGGTCGTCTCGTGTGCCTGGCGCCGTGCCCAGAAGGCCACCGGGGACGGGGCGGGCAGGAAGGTCCAGCACTCCAGGGCGTCCGGCGCCCCGGTCAGCGCGGTGACGAGCCGCTCGTGGCCCTCCCGGTACCAGTCGAGCAGCGCCGGGCCGTCGAGGTCCGGCTCACCGCCGCCGGGCCGGTACGAGGTGAGGCCCTCGGCGACGAACGCGGTCGCCCAGCGGTGCACCATGCCGGTGTGCCGCAGCAGGTGCCGCACCTCCCAGCCGGGGCAGGGCCGGACCTCCGCGTCGCAGCCGGCCTCTTCGGCGGCGTCGGCCAGCAACCGGCCCTCGCGCGCGAGGTGCTTGATGTGCTCGGCAGTGTCCATGCCGGGATTCTGCCATCGCACCGTGCGCCTCAACCGTGGTGCGGGCGGGCCCCGACCACCGGGGGAGCGGGCCTCAGCCCCCGTGCGGGCGGGCCCGGACCTCGGGCGGGTCTCAGCCTCCCTGCGGGCGGGCCTGCCGCCGGGGCGCTCCGGTCACCAGGCGGGCGAGCGCGCCGACCGCGAGCGACTGCAGGAACACCGCCACCGCGAACGCCGCCCAGAAGAACCACGGTGAGGCCAGCGCCGCGTCGCCCGCGAGCGCGCCGCCCGCGAGGAGGGCCGGCATGGCCGGCGCGGCCACCAGGACGAGCCACACCGCGGCGAACGACGCGTCCTCGTGCTCGGTGAGGAGCAGGTCGTGGGCGACCAGGGCGCCCACCACGGCGACGACCGCCAGGTACACGCCGGAGGCGATGTTGCCGAAGGCCAGCCGGGCGGCGGTGCGCGGCAGTGTGCCGAGCGTGCGGTGCGGTGTCATACGGGCTCCCGTGGTCGAAGGACGCCCTCATCCTCGGCGGCCGGAGCCGCGCCCGCCTGAGTACGGCTACTCACGGCCGCGCGGGGGCCGTCGCGTTGCGTGCGCGGAGCCCGAGGGCCGCCGCCGCGGCGGAGAGCAGCGCGACCGACGTCAGCGCGGCCGGCAGCGAGAGCCAGTCCGCGAGGAAGCCGATCGCGGGCGGGCCGAGCAGCATGCCGCCGTAGCCCAGCGTCGACGCCGCCGCCACCCCGGCCGGCCCCGCCAGCGCGCCCGCGCGGTCCACGGCCACCGGGAAGATGTTGGCCAGGCCCAGGCCGGTCACCGCGAACCCGAGCAGCGCGGCCCACACGGTCGGCGCGAGCGAGCCCAGCAGCATTCCGGCGGCGGCCGTGGCGCCGCCCGCCACGAGCGTCCTGGTCTGGCCCAGCCGCTCCAGCATGGCCGTGCCGGAGAGCCGCCCGGCGGTCATGGTCAGCGCGAACAGCGCGTACCCGGCCGCGGCGACGCCCGGGTGGGCGCCCAGGTCCTGCGTCAGGTGCAGCGCCCCCCAGTCGGCCAGCGCCCCCTCGCCGTACGCCGTGCACAGGGCGATCACACCGAACAGCGTCACCAGGCGGCGCGAGCGGGGGTCCATGCGGCGCCGGCCGGTGGCGGGCGCCGAGCGCGGGGCGGAGGGCGGCGCGGGGGAGGGGTGGCGCAGCAGCACGGGGCCCGCGGCGGCCGTCAGCAGCAGTCCGGCGGCGCTGAGCCCGAGGAGGTGCGCGGCGGGCGAGAGGCCGCTCGCGACGAGGCCGCCGAGTCCGGCGCCGACCATCCCGCCCAGGCTGAACGCGGCGTGGAAGGCAGGCATCACCGGTCGGCGCAGCGCCGCGACCAGGTCGACGGCGGCGCTGTTCATGGCCACGTTGATGGCCCCGTACGCGGTGCCGAAGACGAGCAGTACGAGGCCGAGTGCGAGGGTCGAGTGGGTGAGCGCGGGCAGGGCGATGCTCAGCGACAGCAGCACGGCGGCCCCGACGGTGACGGCGTGGCTGCCGAAGCGCCGGCACAGCCGGCCGGTCAGCGTCATCGTGGCCACGGCCCCGGCGGAGACGCCGAGCAGGGCGAGCCCGAGGTCGCTCGCGGAGGAGCCGGTCTGCTGCTTGATCGCCGGGATGCGGACGACCCAGCCGGCGAAGAGGAAGCCGTCGAGCGCGAAGAAGAGGGTGACGGCGGTGCGGAGGCGGGACAGCGAGCGCGCGGCGGGGTCTTCGCCGGTGGCTCGCGACGGGGCGGCGGACGAGAGTTTGTTCAGTAGCGGCACAAAGTCAGGATAGGGCCCTTGGGTGGGCTGCTCATAATCGGGCGGCCTCGGTGAGGTGAACGTCTCGGAGACGGGGCGAGACCGGGCGGGCTGCGGGCCGGACGCCGGGGCGGGGGCGGCGGGGCGGTACGAGGCGGGCGGCGGGGACGGGGTGGCACCGGACCCCCGGGGATGCGGATCGGGCCCCGGACCTCGGCGCCGCCGACCGGGGAGCGGCGCCGCCGACCGGGGCGATGCCGTCCCGTCCGACCGGTCGCACGGTCCGGTCGGAGGGGGCCGGACGCACGGTCCGGTCGAGTGCCGGCCGCGGGCCCCGGCCGGAGCGCCGGGCAGGTGGTCCGGTCACACCGTCCGGCTGGACGGTCCGGTCACAGCGCCCCGTCGAACCGTCCGGTCGCCCTTCGGCTTGCCGCGCCGGTCGGGGGTGCCGTGTGGGGGCGGGCTGGACGGTTGCGGGGAGGTGGCCGGGGACACGGGCGAACCGCCCGCCGCCCTGCCCGCCCGCTCCGGGCGGAGCGCCGCCGGGTCGCCGCCGGTCGGCTCGGCGTCCTCGTCGCGCCGCCGCCTGCGCGACGTGATGAGCCGGACGACCCGGGGCCGTCCGGCGTGCTCCTCCTCGTACTCCAGCAGCCGGTCCAGCTCGTTTGGCCGGAGCGACCTGATCCGGGACTCCAGCGCCCCGACGGGCAGTTCGTCGAAGTCGGGCAGCGGCAGCGCGCCGCGCTCCGGCCTGCTCATCCGGGTCCTCCCCGCAGGTGACGGCCCACGCCTAGGCGGCGTGGCGCGCGCGTGCTTCCTCCACGTCCCGCACCACATGGCGGTCGAGCGCGGCCCGGACCAGCGCCGCAGCCAGCGACGGCAGTTCCTCCTCCCTCACCAGCCGGGCCAGCTTCTCCGGAGCGGCGGGCAGCCCGAGGCGGCGCGCCCCGTCCAGCGCCCTGCCGTCCAGGTACGGCGCCACACCGGGCCACACGCCCTGGACCTCGCGCAGGAAGATCGCCGCGCCCGCCGGGCCGATACCCGGCACCTCCCGCAGCAGCTCGCCGATGCGCTCCGGCCGGCCCCCGGCCGCGTCGCGCATCCGCCGCAGGTCGCCGCCGTACCGGTCGAGCACCAGCTCGGCGGCCTCGCCGAGCTGGGTGGACGTCCGCTCGTCGTAGCGCCGGTAGCCGCCCCGGCCCAGCGCGTCCACGCGCCGCTGCCAGGTGGCGTCCCGCATGGCGCGGGCGTCGCGCATCCCGTCGTCGAACAGGCAGCGGGCCGCGGCGACGGCCGCCGCCGCCCGGATGCGGGCGCTCAGCAGGTGGGCGAGGACGAGCAGCTCGTAGAGCGGCTGCGGGGTGTCCCTCAGCCGGATGCCCGCCTCCTCGGCGTAGGTGCGGCCGTGTTCGCCGAGCAGGTCCCGCACGGTCGCCCGGTCGTCCCCGGAGGGTGTCATCGGCGCCTCCTCCCGTGTCGAGTGCGCCGCGCGCGTACCGCGCGGTCCCGGTGGCGCCACCCGCGACCGGCGACGGCGCGCCGCGGCGCGGCCGCCGGGGCCCGGTTCCACCGGCCGCCGTACGACCGCCGTACTGTCCCCGGCCGCCGTACGACCGTTGCCGGGTCGCCGTACGACCGACCGGGCCGGCGTTCCCGCCGGGCCAGGGCGCGAGCTCGTCCCCGGGCCCGACCCCGAGCCGGAGTCCCGGCCCTGTGCCCGTGGCGAGCCGTCGGTGCGCCCCGTGGTCCGGCCGTGCGGCCGGAGCTCCGCCCCCGCAGGGCCGGGGCCCCCGTGCGGCCGGGACGGCGTCCAGGCGCGCGCGGTGGCCGGTTCCCCGTGACCGGGGCCCGGCGCTCCGTACGCCACCGCTGCCCGCAGTACCCGCGGCGGGGCGGCCGAAACGGGCCGCCCGGCGGGCCCGGGCGCCGGATCATGGGAGACTCGCCCCCATGAACGGCAAGGCGACGACCACCCGGACACGGCTCGACAGGGGCCGCGGCGCCCTCGGACCGGCGCTGGAACTGGTGCACACGGGACGGGCGCCGACCCGCGCCGTCCTCACCGCCGAGCTGGGTGTCACGCGGGCCACGGCGGGCGCCGTCGCCGCCGAACTGGAGGCGCTCGGGCTGATCCGCGTGGACTCGCGCCCCGGTGCCGCCGCCGGTTCGCAGGGCCGGCCCTCGCACCGGCTGACGGTCGACGAGAACGGCCCGGTCGCCCTCGCCGCACAGGTCCACGCCGACGGCTTCAGGGCCGCCCTCGTGGGCCTCGGCGGCCGGATCGTGGCGACGGCGCCCGGCTGCCTGGAGGTCACCGCCGACCCGGCCCAGGTGCTGGCGGCCGTGGTGGAGGCCGGTGCGGCTCTGCTGCGGGAGAGCGGCCGCCGCTGTGTGGGCGCGGGCCTCGCCGTCCCCTCCGCGGTCGCCGAACCGGACGGCACCGCCCTCAACCCGCTCCACCTGGCGTGGCCCGCGGGGGCGCCCGTGCGGGACGTCTTCGCCGACCTGGTCCGCGCCGCCGGGATCGACGGGCCCGCCTTCGCGGGCAACGACGTGAACCTGGCCGCGCTGGCCGAGCACCGGCACGGCGCGGGCCGCGGCGCCCAGCACCTGCTCTGCGTCGCCACCGGTCACCGGGGCGTGGGCGGCGCCCTCGTCCTCGACGGACGGCTCCACACCGGCAGCTCCGGCCTCGCCCTGGAGGTGGGGCACCTCACCGTCAACCCGGCGGGCCGCCCCTGCCACTGCGGCAGCCGCGGCTGCCTGGACGTGGAGACCGACCCGCTCGCCTTCCTGACGGCCGCCGGACGTCTGCCGGGGCCCGAGGTGTCCCTGCTCCAGCAGTGCCGCGACCTCCTGCGCGACGAGCCGGACGACCCCGGGGTCCGGGCCGCCACCGAGGAGCTGGTCGACCGGCTGGGCCTGGGCCTCGCGGGCCTGGTGAACATCCTCAACCCGGACCGGATCATCCTGGGCGGGCTCCACCGCGAACTGCTGGCCGCGGACCCGGACCGGCTGCGCGCCGTCGTCGCCGACCGCAGCCTGTGGGGCCGCAGCGGGGGCGTGCCGATCCTGGCGTGCACCCTGGACCACAACAGCCTGGCGGGCGCGGCCGAACTGGCCTGGCAGCCGGTCCTGGACGACCCCCTGTCGGCGCTCGGCAGACCCCTGGCCCACAGCTGAGCCGGTTCCGTCCCCAGCCTGCCGGGCACTCTCCGCGCGTACGCCGGCCTGCGGGCGGACCGCGTGGGCGGGGCCGCTCACCCGGAGCCGCCGAGCCGCCGAGCCGCCGAGCCGCCGAGCCGCCGGGGGACGGCGGCGCACATCGGCCCCGGCTGCCGTCATCGGCTCTCGTCCCGCCTCCGGTGCGCGCACCGCTCTGGCGCAGGCGGCCGCGGTGGCGGAAAACCCCGTCTGTCCCGGGCGTGTTCCGGCGTAGGGTTCCGGGCCATGACCGCAGACGATCTTCCGCCCCGTCTCACCCGCCTCGCCTTCCACGGCCCGATGTCCGAGGCGCGGGCCGGGCGGCTCGTCGCGACCCTCGCCGCCGCGCGGCCCGCGACGGTGCTCGACATCGGGTGCGGCTGGGGCGAGTTCCTGCTGCGGATCCTCGAAGCCGCGCCCGGCGCGACCGGGGTCGGCCTGGACGTCGACGCGCGGGACCTCGCGCGCGGCCGGGAGCTGGCCGCGCGGCGGGGACTCGACGGGCGGGCCGGATTCGTGGAGGAGTCCGCCTTCGCCACCTCGCGAGGACCGGCCGACCTTGTGCTGTGCCTCGGTTCCAGCCAGGCGCTCTGCGACCCGGACGGCCCGCACGACGTGGCGGCGGCCCTGCGCGGGCTGCGGCGCCTGGTGGCGCCCGGCGGGCGGGTGCTGCTGGGGGAGGGTTTCTGGCACCGCGTCCCCACCGCCGAGGAGCTGGCCCGGATGTGGCCGGACGCCCGCGAGGACGACCACCGCACCCTGGGCGCGCTCGTCGACGAGGCCGTCGGGGCCGGCTTCCGGCCGGCCGGGATCGAGACGGCCGACCGGGACGAGTGGGAGCAGTTCGAGTCGGGGTACCGCTACGACGCCGAAGTCTGGCTCGCGGCCCACCCGGACCACCCCGCCGCCGCCGAGACCCGTGCGCGCGTCGACCGGCAGCGCTCCTCCTGGCTCGACGGCTACCGCGACATCCTCGGCATGGCGTACCTGACCCTGGTCCCGGTCGGCTGACACCCGCTCGCCCGCCTGTCCCGCCGGCCGCCCGTCCCGCGCGCCCTGCCCGCCCCGGAGGACGGACCGGCGGAAGGCGAACCGGCCGCCGGCCGGCCGCGCGGCGCGGTGGCCGTGCCGCGAGGACGGCCCCGCCCCGGAGGACGCGGGACGGCGCGTCAGAGCCCGATCTCCCAGGGGAACGGGGTCAGCGCGGCGGCGCGGCAGTAGACGTCCACCGCCCACGGCATCAGGGCCGCCATCGGGTGCAGCCGGGAGCCCTGGAGGCTGGCCAGCTGGCGGGCGCTGTGGTGCACGCAGCCGGTGACCTCCCTCCCGTCGCCGGTGACGACCGTCACGGCCGCGACCTCCCCTTCACAGGGGGTCGGATCGTTCGGGTCGGCCACCTGACACCGCCGCCCCGCACCCTTCTCCCCATCGCGCATGCCCGCCCCCAGCCCGATCCCTTTCCGGCCGCGGATACATGCCCGATCCGGCCACATCCACAGATCAGCTGATGGTCTTCTGACCCGCTTTTTGCCGGGGGATTGCCTGCGCGGGCGTGCGCCACACCGGCGCGCGCCCCCGGCTCGCCAGGGCGGCGCCCCGGCCGCTCCCGCGCCCCGCGCCCCGGCCCCGTGCCCCGCCCCCGCGCCCCGGCCCCCGCGCCCCGCCCCCGGGACGCTTCCCGCCCGGCGCGCCGCCGCCGACGGCGCCACCCCGCCCCCGCGAACACACCGGCCGCCCCGGACGCGGCGACCGCTCAGCCCCAGTGCCGTCCCCGCCGCAGCGACGCACGGCCGGGCTGGGACAGGTGCAGCACCCGGAACACGTCGCCCGCCCCCCGCGGCGCCGGGCCCGCCCACAGGCTGAAGTCCAGCAGCTCCCAGTGGCGGGGGTCGACGGCCACCGCTGCCGCCACCAGCCCGTCCTCCCGTACGAGCCGCCCGTGCGCCTCCACCGCACGTGCCACCGCCTCGGCGGGCGGCTCGTGCGCGCCGATCCGCTCCCGGAGCCGCACCGCGTACCGGGGCGCCGCGCCGGCCGCCGGCCCCTCGCCGTACGCCGCGCCCGCCCAGTGGAGCACCTCGGGCCGCCCGAAGTCGTCCACGATCCCCTGGAAACCGGGCCCCCACAGGAAGGCGTTCATGCCCTCGGGCGCCGCCCACAGGTAGAACGGCGCGTACTGGTTCACCGGTGCGCCCGCCGACCGCTCCCGTACGAGATACGCCTTCAGGCCGAGGCCGGGGAAGTCGTCCAGCAGGTGCCCGCGCGTCGCCACCCGGTGGCGGATGATCCCCATGTCGTAGTCGGCGGGCAGGGTGATCTCGTACTGCGTCGCGTGCATCAGGCGGTCCGCCGTCCCGCGAGGAGGGCCAGCAGCCCGTCGACCGCCGCGTCGAAGGCGGCCGCCGACCCCGACGCGCGGGCCAGCACGTAGCCGCCCTGCACGGTGGCCACGACCGCCGCGGCCGTACGCTCCGGGTCCAGCGCCGGGTCCAACTCGCCCGCCTGGACGCCCTCCCGCAGGACGTCCGCGAGCCGGCCCCGCAGCCAGTCCAGGGTCTCGTCCACCGGGGCGCGCAGCGCGTCGTCCGCGACGACGTCCGGGTCCATCGTCAGCCGCCCCACGGGGCAGCCCCGCAGCACGTCCCGCTCACGCCGGAGGTACGCCTCCACGCGCGCGTACGCCGTGCCCTCGCCGCCCAGGGCCCGCTCGGCCGCCGCGCGCAGGTCCGCGGCGGTGCGGCGGATGGCGGCGAGCGCCAGGTCGGACTTCCCGGCGAAGTGGTGGTACATGCTGCCCTGGCCCGCACCCGCCCGCTGCTGGATGGCCTTGGGGCTGGTGCCCACGTAGCCGCGCTCCCACAGCAGGTCGCGCGTCGCGTCGACCAGTCGTTCGGAAGTGGTCATGGAAGGACTGTACATACCAGTAGGTACAGACGTCCACGGGTGCGGGGCGGGGAACGCGGCGGGGTGTGCGGCGGGGAACGCGGCGGGGCGGGCGGGCCCGTCCCGGTCCGCCCCGCCGCACCTCCCGCCCGCCCCGGCGCCGCACCTGCGGTGCGACGGCTCCGTCCGCCTGCCCTCCGGTCAGCCCGCCGCGGTCCTCCCGCGGTCATCCGTGCCGCGGCCGCCCGGCGGCCGTGCGTCACGCGGCCGCCGCGCGGTCATCCCGCCACGGCCGACCGGGCGGCGGCGGCCTGGCCCCGTACGGTCTCCGCCGCCTCGGTCCCGTCCCCGAAGGGCACGGGTTCCATGAACGCGGCGCCGCCCGCGGCCCCGTAGGCGGGAACCGCCGGGATGCCCACGGGCATGGCCGAGGGCGCCGGGAGCGTGAACCACACGACCTTGCCCGTGTCGCCCCGCGGGCTCGCGCCCCAGCTCTCGCTGACCGCCTCTATCAGGGCGAGCCCCCGCCCCGACGTGGCGAGCGGGTCCGGCCCCTCCTGGAGGTGCACGACGGCGGGGAGGCGCGGATCGTGGTCGTGGACGGAGACCGTGAGCCGGTCGAGGAGGAACTCGATCTCGACCGTGCAGACCTTGTCCGGTGTGGCGTGCCGGTGCACGTTGGTCAGGAGCTCGGTGACCCCGAGCACCGCCTTCTCGATGAGGGGGTCGAGGTTCCAGTAGCGCAGTTGCGCCGACACGATTCTGCGGACCTGACCGATCCGCGACGGCAGTGCCTGGAGTTCAAGCGCGCACTGCCTGCTGATTGCCTGGCTGATCACGGCTGCGACTCCCCGAAGTAGGTCCGGAAGAAGACGAGGATCGGATCCAGTGGAGTGGGTGGGCTGGCGCGTGGACCGACGGGCTGGATCGCAGCGTCACCGTCGACTCACCCTGGGTGATGTCAATCCAGCGTGGACCAGAGGGGACCGCTTCGCAACTCGCGGAGCAGACGCACCGTCAGCCCCGCACGCCACCAAGCCCGGCAGCCCATCCGCTCCCGCACACCCCGGCGTCCGGGCGGGCCGCACGCCCCGGCGTCCGGCGGACCGTCTGCCCCGGCGTCCGGTGGTCCGTCCGGCTCGGCGGACCACGGCGTCCGGCGGTCCGCCCCGGTCGGGCTCTCACGGGGCCCGTCCCTCGGGCCCCGCGGGCGCGTGCTCCGGTCGTGGCCGCTCGCAGGGACCCCCGCCCCGAGTCCGGGACCCGGCCGCCCCGCGCCGGGGAACGCCCCGGTGTGCCCGGACGAGCGGGTGCCGAGAAGCCGCCGCCCGCGCCCGGCACGCCGCGTGGCGGTCCTGACGGGGCCCGCGTGCTGCGTGCCGCCCCGCCCCCGCGCGCCCGTGCGTCGGCGAATCCGTGACGCGCCCGCGCACGCGCCGCGCGGACGGGAGCCGCGCCCGCGCACCCGGCCTCGCGCCAGGGCCGGCGCCTCACGCGCCCGACGGCGCCTCGTCGGAACCGGCGGCTCGCGCGCGGGGTGGGCGGTGTCGTCAGTCGCGGCGGCCGCCGGCCCTGCGCACGGCCTCCAGGAACCGCCCGGCGAGCGTCGCGCCCGACTCGGGCCGCATCGCGCGCTCCCCCATGGTGAGGCGGTAGCGGGCGCCGTTGAGCGTGGCGACCGCCGCGTCGCGGGACGCCGCGAACCAGGGCCGGCCCGCCCGGACCGCCCGCACCGGCGCGCTGTCGATCTCCCGGCCGTAGCTGGTCAGCAGGGCCAGCCGGCCGCCCTCGATACGCACCTCGCCGGCCGTCGTGAGCGACCGCGGCCACCGTTCGATGCGTACCCCCGTGGCGCTGAATTCGGGTTCAGTCATGGATCCGCCGCCCCCTTCGCACCGTTCCAGGACGCCCAGTCTGCACGTGCGCCCGGCCGTGCACCAGCCCGCCCGCCGAGCTGTCTGCAAGCAGCGCCTATGAGGGGTCAAAGTCATCGTTTGCCCAGGTGGGGCAGGTATGTTCGGTCGCGGGACCCATGAGGGGACCGTGGCGCGCAGGACGCGAACGACGAGGAGTGGCCCGTGACGACCGTTGAGCAGCCCGAGCCGGCCGGCCCGGACGCCGGCGCCCCTGCGCAAGCCCCGGGCGCGGGGGCGGCGGCCCCCGGCACCGCCGCGGCGAGGACCCGGACGCCCCTCGCGACCATCGACGTCGACCGCAGTGATCCGGCCTACCGGTCCTGGCTGAAAGACGCCGTGCGGAAGGTCCAGGCCGACGCCAACCGGTCGGCGGACACCCACCTCCTGCGCTTCCCGCTCCCCGAGTCCTGGGGCATCGACCTCTACCTCAAGGACGAGTCGACCCACCCCACCGGCAGCCTCAAGCACCGCCTCGCCCGCTCCCTGTTCCTGTACGGGCTCTGCAACGGCTGGATCCGCCCCGGCAAGCCCGTCATCGAGGCGTCCAGCGGCTCGACCGCCGTCTCTGAGGCGTACTTCGCGAGCCTGATCGGCGTGCCGTTCATCGCCGTCATGCCGCGCACCACCAGCGCCGAGAAGATCCGCCTCATCGAGTTCCACGGCGGGCGCTGCCACTTCGTCGACGACTCGCGGCGCATGTACGAGGAGGCCGCCGCGCTCGCCGCGCAGACCGGCGGCCACTACATGGACCAGTTCACCTACGCCGAGCGCGCCACCGACTGGCGGGGCAACAACAACATCGCCGAGTCCGTCTACCAGCAACTGCGCCTGGAGCGGTACCCGGAGCCCGCCTGGATCGTCGCCACGGCCGGCACCGGCGGCACGTCCGCGACGATCGCCCGCTACGTCCACTACATGCAGTACGACACCCGCGTCTGCGTCCCGGACCCGGAGAACTCCTGCTTCTTCGACGGGTGGACGCGCGAGGACCCGGACGCGGTGAGCGACTGCGGCTCCCGCATCGAGGGCATCGGCCGCCCCCGTATGGAGCCCAGCTTCGTGCCGGGCGCCGTCGACCGCATGATGAAGGTCCCCGACGCGGCGAGCGTCGCCGCCGTGCGCGCCCTGGAGACCGCCATCGGCCGCAAGGCGGGCGGCTCGACCGGGACCGGCCTGTGGAGCGCCCTGAAGATCGTCGGGGAGATGGTGGCGCAGGGCCGCACCGGCAGCGTCGTCACGCTGATCTGCGATCCGGGGGAGCGCTATCTGGACAAGTACTACTCGGACGCGTGGCTGGAAGAGCAGGGGCTGGACATCGCCCCGTACACGGCGACGCTCGACGAGTTCCTCGCCTCCGGGGTGTGGCCGGACTGACGGCCGGGGACGGCCCGTCACCCCGACCGGCGGGCCGTCCCCGTACGCGCGGCCCCGCAGCGGCCGGGCCGTCCCCGTACGCGCGGCCCCGCAGTGGCCGTCCCCCACGCCCACCCGGCGGGCGCCGTGCCCGGCCCGCGCACGGCCGCGCCCGGCCTCACCTCGGCCCCGCGCCCGCCCCGGCCTGCCGGTCACCCCGCCCCGGCCTGCCGGTCGCCCGGTCCCGGGCGTCTCCGCCCGGCCGGTCACCGGCGGACGGAACCGCCCAGCAGCCGGTCCAGTTCGCGGCCGAAGACCCGGCGGCCGGCCAGGGCCAGCAGCGGATCGCACCAGCGCGGCACCCCCCGTACGCGCAGCTCCTCCACCCACGTCACCCGTGCTCCGGAGCCCTCCGGGTGCACGGCGATCTCCGCCCAGCCGAGCACCACGCGCCCGGACTTCTCCAGACGGCACACGCCCGGCCCGGCGCCCGGCGGCTCCCAGCGGACCACGGTCATCGGGTCGTCGAAGCCCAGCGGACCGACGCCGGTGCGCGCCGTGAACCGGGTTCCCCGCCCCGGCGGACCCGGCGTCAGCACCCGTACGCGGGTCAGCGGCACGTCCACGGCGTGCGCCCGCCAGTCGGTCACCCGCCGCCACGCCTCCGCCGGGTTCAGGTCCGTACGCCGCTCCAGCCGGAAGACGCTCACGCGCCTGCCCTCCCGGCACCCGCCGCCGAGACCGCCGGACCGGCCTCCGGCACGGCCCCGTTCCCGGCCTCCGGCACGGTCGCGCTCCCGGTCTCCGGGCCGCCCGCGCCCGGCGCCCCCCGGCCCGCGACGACGAGCCCCGGCAGGTGCTCCGCCATCGCGGTCCGCACCTCGTCCGACACCCCCGAGTCCGTCACCAGGGTGTCGACGTCCTCCAGCCGGGCGAACGAACTCAGCGCCACCTTGCCCCACTTGGTGTGGTCCGCGACGACCACCACCCGCCGCGCCGCCCGGATCAGCCGCCGGTTCGTCTCCGCCTCCGCCAGGTTCGGCGTGGACAGCCCCGCCTCCACCGACACCCCGTGCACCCCGAGGAAGAGCACGTCGAAGTGGAGCGACCCGATCGCCTGGTCCGCCACCGGCCCGACCAGCGCGTCCGACGGGGTGCGCACCCCGCCCGTCAGCACCACCGCCGCGGCCCCCGGCCGCGCCCCGGCGCCCGGCTCCCGGGCGGGCGCCGCCGTGTGGAACACGTCCGCCACCCGCACCGAGTTGGTCACCACCGTCAGGCCCGGCACGTCCAGCAGCCGCCGTGCCACCGCGTACGTCGTCGTACCCCCCGAGAGGGCGATCGCGGTGCCCGGCGCCACCATCGCGGCGGCCACGCGCGCGATGTCCTCCTTCGCACCCGGCTCCAGCGCCGACTTCGCCTCGAAACCCGGCTCGTGCGTCCGCGCCTCCGCGACCGGCACCGCCCCGCCGTGCACCTTCTCCACCACGCCCTGCCGGGCCAGCGCGTCGAGGTCGCGGCGGACCGTCATGTCGGAGACGTTCAGCCGGCGGGTGAGTTCGTTGACCCGCACCCCGCCGCGCCGTCTCACCTCGTCGAGGATCAGGGCGCGCCGCTGCTCCGCGAGGAGGTTCTGGTTGTCGCTCACCGCTGGGGCCGGTCCTTCCGTGGTCTGGTGCGTGGATCGGGCGCCGCGGTCCGCCGCCGTCCGTGCAGGTGGCCCGTACAGGCACATCCTGCCACGCGCTTCGCCCGCGGGGCGGGCGGGGAGATTACGGGAGAGCCGTACGGCGCGCCGCCCCCACCACCGGGGCCGGGCCGTCCGGCCGCCCGCCCCTGCCGCAGGAAGCGAGCACCGAAGTGTCCCCAGCCGCACCGGAACCCGCACCGGAACCAGCACGGTCCCCCGCACCGGCCCCCGCACCGGCCCCCGCACAGTCGGCCGCAGCGGACCCCGCGCCGGCCCCCGCCCCGTCCGCCGCACCGGCCCCCGCGCCGCACCCCGCCCGGCAGATCACACCGGACCGCGCCGCACCGGATCCGCGCGGCACCGGAGCCGCGCTCGAACTCCTCGTCCACGGCGTCGGCGGCACCACGCCCGACGAGATGCTGGACGACCCCCGCACCGTCCGCGTCACCGGCGACGGCACCGCGGCGGTGTACCGGAGGACCGCCGACCTGCGCGCCGAGAGCGAGCCCGAACGCTTCCGCGGCGGCCCCGTCCCGGAGGCGTACTGCTGGTCCAACCTCACCTCCGGCAACGGCACCCGCGCCCTGTGGTTACTGCTGCTGCCCTTCATGGTGGTCAACCTCGCCCACTGGATGCGCCCGCCCGCCACCCGGCACGGGCGCTCCGCGCGCCTGTACGGCGTCCTCGTCCGGCTCGTCGCGCTCAGCCTCACCGTGCTGCTGACCGCCGCCGCCTGCGAGGTCGCCCTCGACCTGGCGGCGTGGCAGTGCGCGGGCGCCGCCGCCTGCACCGGCGACCGCCCCTGGCTCGCCTTCCTCGCCGCCGCCGAGGGCGGCTGGTGGTCGCAGCCGGGCCGCCGCCTCACCGTCGCCGCCGCCGTCCCCACCGCGCTGGTGGCGCTCCTGTGGTACCTGTCCCACCGCACCTGGAGCGCGTACGAGGCGCAGCGCCCGCCGCGCGGCGAGGACGAGCACGCGGACCGCCCCGCGCTCGGCCGGCCCGGATTCTGGTACGGCCGCCGGCTCGTCGCCCGGCTGCGCGCCGCGCACACCGCCGCCGGGCTGCTCACCGTCGCCGCCGCCGTCGCCGGGGCCGCCGCCCGGTACGACCGGGGCGCCGCCGCGGGCACGCCGCGCGCCGCGCTCGGCTGGTGCGTCGAGGCCGCCCTCGCCGCCGCCGCGGCCGTCGTGGTGGTCGTCGTCTGCCGGCGGGGCCGCAGCGAACGCCGCCTCGACGGCCGGCTCGACCGGGCCCTGGTCACCTGGCTGCCGGGCGCCGCCGCCGCCCTGCTGGCCCTCTCCGCGCTGTACGCCTCCTGGCCCCGGCCCGATTGGCGCTCCTCGGGCGCGTTGCCCGGCGACACGGCGTTCTCCGTGCTCCTCGTCGGCCAGGGCGCCCTCATCCTGCCGCTCGCCGCCGTCGCGCTGCGGCTGCACCGCCGCGACCCCGATCCGCGCACCGCCCTGCACGGCCTGGCCGGGCCCGCCGTCGCCGTGCTGGCCTGCGCGCTCGGCGGGGTGATGGCGGGCGGTGTCGCCCAGCGCGTCGCCGACTGGCTCGACGGGCCCGCCGCCCCCGGCGCCGGGGGCGGGCCCCTCGTCGGGCCGCCGCTGCTGCTGAGCTGGGAGGCCGCCGCCATCCCCGTCCTGCTGGTGCTGCTGCTGGTGCCCACCGTGTTCCTGGTCGTGCGCACCGCGTTCGCCGCGCGGCGCCTCGCACCCGTCGTGGAGGCCGAGTACGCGGGGGAGACCCCCGACCGGATCCGCACCCGCCGCATCGCCCGCGTGCGGGCCGCCGCGGGGCTGACCGACGCCGCGCCCGTCCTCGTCGGGCTCCTGGCCGCCGCGACGCTGCTCCTGGGCGCGGGGGGCGTCGTTGGGACGTGGGGGAGCGGGACCGTCCCGGCGCGGGCGTTCGACGGGGCGCCCGGGTACGTGGACGGGCTGGCCGAGGCGTGCCAGGCGCTCGGCTCCTGGCTGGTCGGGCTGGGCTTCCTCCTCTTCGTCACCTGGGGGCGCCGCGCCTACCGGGACGCCTCCGCCCGGCGCACGATCGGGATCCTGTGGGACGTCGGCACGTTCTGGCCGCGGGCCGCCCACCCGTTCGCCCCGCCCTGCTACGCCGAGCGGGCCGTGCCCGACCTGGCGTGGCGGATGGCGTCCTGGACGGGCCGCACGGGCGGGCGCCTCGTCATCTCCGGCCACTCGCAGGGCAGCGTCCTGGCCGCCGCCGCCGTCTGGCAGCTGCCGCACACGACCCGCCGCCGCGTCGCGCTGCTCACGTACGGCTCACCGCTGGAGCGGCTCTACGGGCGCTGGTTCCCCGCCTACTTCGGCCGCGAGCCGCTCTCCGGGCTCGACCGGGAGCTGCACTGCTGGCGCAACCTGTGGAGGCGCACCGACCCGATCGGCGGTCCCGTGCGGCTGCCCGCCGAGGGCGGCAGGCCCGAGGTGGACCACCCGCCGCTGCGCGACCCGGTCGTCTACGGCCGGACGCCCGACCATCCGCTGCCCGAACCGGTCCTGGGCCACGCCGACTACCAGGCCGACCCGGCGTTCGCCCGGGAACGGGCGGCGCTCCTCGACCGGCTGCCGCCCGCCCTGCCGCTTCCGGTGCCCCGGCAGCGCTCCGACGGGCCCGACGACACCGCCTGACAAGGCGCCGCCCACGGTCCCGGCGGCACGGGCGGATCCGGCCCCACCCGCGTACGCCACGGTGACACCGGCCGGCGGGCCCCCGGGGCGCCCACCGGCCCGGCGGCCCAGGCGCCACCCGGCGGCCCGGCCCCTCAAGGCAGGTCCGGCAGGTCCTCCGGGTACAGCAGGCTCAGGTCGTCCGTGCTCGCGCTGGCGAGCGCGGCGACCCGGCCCGCGTGCCGCTCCACCATCGACTCGAACGTCTGCCGCGCGGTGCGGCCGTTGCCGAAGGCGGCGCCCTTGGGCAGCGCCCCGAAGTACTTCAGCAGCGCCTCGGCCGCCCCGTCCGCCAGCCGGTACTCGTGGTCCTCGGCCTGCTGCTCGACGATCCGCAGCAGCTCCTCCGGCGTGTAGTCGGGGAAACTGATGGTGCGGGAGAAGCGCGAGGCCACACCGGGGTTGACGGTGAGGAAGCGCTCCATCTCCGCCGTGTACCCGGCGACGATCACCACGACCGCGTCCCGGTGGTCCTCCATCAGCTTCACCAGCGTGTCGATCGCCTCACGCCCGAAGTCGCGCCCCGAGTCCTCCGGCGACAGCGCGTACGCCTCGTCGATGAACAGGACCCCGCCGCGCGCCCGGTCGAACGCCTCCTGCGTGCGGATCGCCGTGGACCCGATGTGCTCGCCGACCAGATCCACCCGCGACACCTCCACGAGGTGGCCGCGCTCCAGCACGCCGAGCGACGCGAGGATCTCGCCGTACAGGCGGGCCACCGTCGTCTTGCCCGTGCCCGGGTTGCCGGTGAACGCCAGGTGGCGGCGGACGGACGCCGCCTTCAGCCCGGCCTCCTGCCGCCGGCGCCCCACCTCGATCATGTTGGTGAGCGTCCGGACCTCCCGCTTCACGCTCTCCAGCCCCACCAGCGCGTCCAGTTCGCCCAGCACGTCCTGCGCCTCGCGTACCGGCTCCGGGGCGGGCACCGCGGCGGCGGACGCCTGCGCGGGCACGGCGCCCAGCAGGCCGACGGCCACCCGCCCCGCGGGCGCGGTCGCCACGGCGGAGCCTCCCGGCGCCGCCGTGGACGACGGGCCGGCGACCGGCGCGGAGCCGGTACGGGCGACCCCGCTCTCGTCGCTGGTGCACTCCTCGGTGACCGGCCCGTCCTCGCCGAACTCGTACCCCCCGCGCGCGCAGCGCTCCGTACGGCACTGCCGCAGCGTGGTCCGGCACCCGTCCATCACGTGGAAGCCGAATCCGCCGCTGCCCGCGACCCGGCAGCCGGTGAACGTGCCGCGGCCCTCCGCCGACACGTAGAACCCGGCCTCGGCGGGCGAGGTGACCGTGCACCGCTCCACGGCCGGGTCGGCGCCCTTGGTGACGATGACACCCGTCCGCACCCCGTCGAACGCGCAGTTGGCGAGGGTGCCGCCGCTGCCGTGGTCGCGGAACCAGGCGCCCGTCGTCGCCTCACGGATCCGGCAGTCGTCGAGCTGGGCGGTCCCCCCGTCGCTCACGGACACGGCGGTGTTCCGCACCTGCGCCAGGTCGCTGTCGACCACGTCCACCCGCGATCCGCGGTCCAGCACGAACAGCGCGTCCGGCACGTCGTGGACGCGGCACGCCTCCAGCACCGCCGTCGCCCCGTCGCTCACCCACACCGCCGGGTAGTCGCCCGTGCTGTCGTGGATCTCGCACTGGTTGGCGTCCACCCGCGTGCCCGGGTCCCACACCGACAGGCCGTTGCGCCCGAACCGCCGCACCTTCGACCGGGTCAGCGTCAGCACCGAGCGGGAGCGCAGGTCGACCGCGTTCTCCGGGACGTCGTGGATGTCGCAGTCGGAGAGCGTCAGCACCGCGTCGGTGTCCAGCGTCACCCCGTCCGCCGAGGTGCGGTGGACCACCGTGTCCGTCAGGTGCGCAGCGGCCCGGCCGCTCACCCGCACACCGCTGCCCCGGATCTCGTACACCTCGCAGCCGATCGCCTCCAGGCCGCTGTCCTCGCCGGTCACCGACAAGCCCGCCCCGGAGGCGTGGTGGACGCGGCACCGCTCCAGCCGCGGATGCGCCCCGCCGCTCACCGACAGGCCGGCCTGGCCCGCCGCGACGACCTCGCACTCCTCGAACACGCCGCCCGCGCCGTCCAGTACGCCGATGCCGACGCCGGCCGGGTTGTCGACCGTGCAGCGCCGCACCGTGGGCCGCGCCGCGCCCCGCACCTCGACGCCGACCGCCGAGCGGGTCACGATCCGCAGGTCCATCAGCTCCGGCGTGCCGTCCTCGACGAGCAGCGCGGGCGCCGCCGCGTCCTGCCCCTCCAGGTGCAGGTCCCGTACGGTCGCGGAGGCCCGCACCGTCAGCGGCACCCCGTCGGGCGGGGCGATGCGCACCGAGCCCACGGCGCCGTCCGCGCCGCGCAGCGTCACGGCGCGCCGCAGCACCAGGTTCTCCCGGTACGTGCCGGGGGCGACGGTGAGGACGTCGCCGTCCGCCGCGGCCTCCAGGGCCGCCGCGAGGGTGGCGTACTCGCCCGTGCGGCGCCGCCACCGCGACGTACCGCTGTGCGTGACCTGGACCGTGCCCTGTGCCATGGTGCTGCTCTGCCCCCACCTCGTGCGCTCGCGGCGACCCGCTCACCAACCCGTCGCCCCACCGTAGCGCGCACGGCGCGGCCCGGCGGCCCGCTCGGGCCCGGCACCGTCCTGTCCCGGCCGCCCGCCGCGGGCGCGCCCTCGCCCACCCCGCGCGGGCCGTGCGCCCGGGGCGCACGGGACCGCGCCCGGGGCGCGGGAGGAACCGCAGGGGCGCGTGTACGCCGGGTGGCTCCCCGCACGCGGGCGAGGTGCCGGTCGACGGGCGTCGGCGGCAGAGCGGAGGCCGCCGGTCGACCGGCCGTCCGGGCGGAAGCCGACCGGTTGACGGGGCGTCGGCGTGCGGGCCGGTGCGCGGGGCGTGCGGACCTCACGGCGGGACACGGGCCCCGCCACGGGCCCCGCCACGCGCCCGGCGCGCCCCGCCGCGTGCGCCGCCCGTCCGGCCACGCGCCCGTACCGACCGGCCGGGAGTCAGCCGTCGTCGCGGGTGGCGAGGACGCGCACCGGGTCACCGACGCGCAGGGTGCCGGTGGACTCCGGGACGAGGTTCTGGCCGAAGATCACCTTGGAGCCGGACCTGCGGTGCCGCGAGAGCGTGCGCAGCGGCTCCTTGCCCCGGACTCCGGTCCGCTGGTCGGTGGTGGTCACGACGCAGCGGCCGCACGGCTTGGCGACGCGGAAGACCACCTCGCCGACGGCGATGCGCGCCCACCGGTCCTCCTCCCAGGCGGCCGTGCCGTCCACGACGACGCTCGGCCGGAAGCGCTCCATGGGCAGCGGTCCCTCGTCGGCGTGGTCGCCCGCCGCGATCAGGGCGTTGAGCGCGTCGAGCGAGGCGGTCGTGGTGACCAGCAGGGGGAAGCCGTCGGCGAAGCTGACCGTCTCGCCCCCGCGCGCGTAGGCGGGGTCGACCGGACGGCGGCGCGCCGGGTCGTCCATGTGCACCAGCCGTACGCCGGCGCCGAGGTACGCGCTGAACCACGCGTCCGCCTCCGCACCGGCCGGCACGGCCTCGACCTTCGTGCCGAACACGTCCACGGCGACCGTCCCGCACGACGCCGGGTCGGGCACGGCGACGGCCAGCGGGGCGCGGCCGGGTGCCGACACCCGCACCCCGCCGTCCGGCAGCGGCGCGGCGGAGGCGGGCGCCAGCGCCGCGTGCTGACGCTGGGTCACCGCCTTGCCGTCCCGGTCGGCCACCATCCAGCGCCGGTCGCCGGCCAGGCCCCACGGCTCCACGGCCGCCTGAGCGGGCGCGAAGCCCCCGAGGGCCTTCACGGGGTAGACGTGCAGGGAGCGCAGGGCGGGCCGGGGCGTGACCTCTTCGTTCGGCATGGCCCCATCCTGCCAGCGGCGCTCCCTGCCCTCCCGTCCGGTGCTCGTCAGTAGCCTCCGCCCTGGTACGGCCTGCGGTACGGGTCGTCGTACGGGGCCGGGGGCGCCGGGGCGGGACGCGGTGCGGCGGCCGGGCGCATCGCCTCGTAGCCGGTGGAGGCCGGGGCGACCGGGCGCATCGGCTGCGGGCCCTGCGGACCCGGGTAGCCGCGCGGGGCGTGCGCCTGCTGCGGCACGTACGGCGCGGGCGCGGCCGGTGCCGGGGCGTACGCGGCGGGGGCGTACCCCGCCGGAGCGGGCTGCGGGGCGGGGGCCGGGTAGCCGTAGCCGCCGCCGTAGGAGGGAGTGGCGGGCTGCGGCGCGGGCGCCGCCGGGAGCGCCGGGAGGGCCGCGGGGAGCGCCGGCAGGTACGAGCTGCCGGTGTCGTACGCGGCGGGCACTCGGATCGGGGCGATCTGAGGCGTGCCCCGCTCTGCGACGAGGGAGTCGTAGATCGGGGTGTCCGGGAACGACGGCGCGTGGTAGTACGCACCGCCGTACGAGGCACGGGGGGAGGTCATGGCCCTAAGTTAAGCCCACGATGTGCCGGGTGGAAGTCTGATAAGCGGGTTGTTTGCCGCGTCTTGTGCACCCACGGAACGCCAATGCCGCCCAACACGGGAAAATCGGTCTTCCCGGCGTCTTAAGATCGCGTAAAAGCCGAGATGGCAGGGGGTTACCGACGGGTCGGCGGGGCGTGCGGGGAGCCGCCGGATTAGCGTGGTCGGCACATATGTCACCAGGGTGCGGAACGCGATGGGGGCGGCATGTCCATGCTTAAAGGAGCCAATGTTCCGGTGCCGACGCGGACTCTTCGCGTCGAATTGGGGTGGAGTTCGGGTCCCGGTGTACCGGACGTCGACGTCTCGGCGCTACTGCTCGTGTCGGGAAAGGTGCGTTCCGACGCGGACTTCGTCTTCTACAACCAGCCGGCCCACCCCTCCGGCGCGGTGCGCCTCGACGGCAGGCGGACCTCCGGCACCGCCGTCACGGACACCGTCACCGTGGACCTGCCGCGTGTGGAGAGCGCCGTCGAGCAGGTCGTCCTGGCCGCGTCGGCGGACGGCGGCGCCTTCCGCCAGGTGCCCGGGCTGTACGTGAGGGTGCTGGACGCGGCGGACGGCACGGAGGTCGCGCGGTTCGAGAGCCGGGGCGCGACGGTGGAGACCGCCCTCGTCATGGGCGAGCTGTACCGGCGTCAGGGCGCGTGGAGGTTCCGCGCGGTGGGGCAGGGGTACGGGTCCGGACTGGAGGGCCTGGCGACGGACTTCGGCATCGTCGTCGACGAACCGCAGGCCGGTTCGCAGGCCGCCCCGCAGGCGCCGGGGTCCTCGGCCGCCGCGCCGCCCGAGGCCGAACCGTCGCCCGTACACGCCTCCCCGCCCGTGTCCGCGCCGCCCGCCGCCCCGATGGGCGCGTCCCCGGTGGCCGCGTCCCCGGTGGGGGCCGGCAGCGGGCCCGCCCCGGCCGCCGCCGCGCCCGCACCGAGCACCGCGCCCCCGCCCGTACCGGCCGCCGCGCCGGCGCAGGTCTCCGCTCCGGCCCCCGCGCCCGCCCAAGACCCCGCCCCCGCCCAAGACCCCGCGCCGGCGCAGGTCTCCGCTCCGGCTCCCGCCCCCGCGCCGGCCCCGGTCTCCGCGCCCGCGCCCGCGGCGGCCCCGGTCTCCGCGCCCGCGCCCGTTCCCGTGCGGCTGTCCAAGGTGACGCTCACCAAGGACGCCCCCGCCGTGTCCCTCGCCAAGCAGGGCGGCACGTCCGGCGCCCTGCGGGTCAACCTCGACTGGAGCGTCCGCGAGCAGGCCCACGGCTGGGGCGCCAAGCTGGGCATGCCCGTCGCCCGCCACCTCGAGTTCGATCTCGACCTGTGCGCCCTCTTCGAGCTGACGGACGGCGGCAAGGGCGTCGTCCAGGCGCTCGGCGGCACCTTCGGCTCCCTCCACCACCCGCCCTACATCCACCTCGACGGGGACGACCGCACGGGCGCCGTCGACACCGGGGAGAACCTCACCGTCAACCTCGACCACAAGGCCGACTTCCGCCGCATCCTCGTCTTCGTCACCATCTACGCGGGCGCCCGCAGCTTCGCCGACCTGCACGCCACCGTCACGCTCACCCCGGAGCACGGGGCGCCCGTCGAGTTCTCCCTCGACGACTGCACCGTCCCGTCCACCGTCTGCGCCCTCGCCCTGATCACCCGTCAGGGCGACGACCTCGTCGTCCGGCGCGAGGCCCGCTACCTGGTCCCCGCGCGCGGGGTCAGCCCCCAGCGGACCGTCGACCAGGAGTACGGCTGGGGCATGCGGTGGACACCCGGCCGCAAGTAGCCCGCCCCGTCGCGCCGCGCGCCGCACAGCCGCACCCCCTCCGGGCGGCACGGGCGACGGCCGCGGCGGTCACCGGTCCGCCGCCGCGCGGGGCGCCGGGGCCGGGTACGTGCGCCCCTTCCAGGCCGCGCCCCGCCCCCGGTGGTGCCGCACCGCCGAGTCGACCGTCATCAGCAGGTACAGACCCGCCGTCAGCGGCAGCAGCGCGGCCTGCCACAGCGGCTGCCGGTAGTAGCGGAGCATCGGCGCGTACGTACCCGCCATCAGCGCCCACGCCGCGCCGCCCGCCCAGGCCGCCACCGCCGCCGCACCGCCGCCACCCGCCGAGGACGCCCCGCCCGCCCCCGCGAGCCCGGCGGCCAGGCACACCGGCGGCGCCAGGTACACCAGCGCCAGCCCCGCCACCGTCAGCGCCAGCAGGGCGGCGCTGTGCCGGAGCTGGGCGTACGCGCTGCGCGCCACCATCCCCCACAGGTCCGCCAGACGCGGGTACGGCCGCACGCTGTCCACGTGCTCCGCGAGCCCCAGCCAGATCCGCCCGCCCGCACGGCGCACCGCCCGCGCCAGGGCCACGTCGTCGATCACCGCGTCCCGGATCGCCTCCGGCACCCCGGCCCGCCCCGCCGCCTCCGCCCGCAGCAGCACGCACCCGCCCGCCGCGGCGGCCGTCCGCCCAACGCCCCGGTTGATCCGGCGGAACGGGTAGAGCTGGCAGAAGAAGTAGACGAACGCCGGTACGACCAGCCGCTCCCAGCAGCCGGACACCCGCAGCCGCGCCATCTGCGACACCAGGTCCAGGCGGTGCGCCTCGGCCGCCGCCACCAGCCGGCGCAGGCTGTCCGGGGCGTGCGCGATGTCGGCGTCCGTGAGCAGCAGGAACTCCGGCGCCCCGCCCTCCCGCGCGCGTACGGCCCCGACACCGTGCCGGACCGCCCACAGCTTCCCCGTCCACCCCGGCTCGGGCGGCCCCGGCGAGACCACCGTCAGCGGCAGGCCGCCACCGCCCGGCCGCCGCGCCCGGTCCGCGGCGCGGGCCAGCGCGCGGGCCACGTCCCCGGTCCCGTCCGTGGACCCGTCGTCCACCAGGACCACCTCCGCCCGGCCCGGATAGTCCTGGCCCAGCAGCGAGGGCAGGCTCACCGGCAGGACGCCCGCCTCGTCCCGCGCCGGCACCACGACCGCGACCGACGGCCACCGTTCCGGCTCCGCCGAGCCGGGCGGCAGCCGCTGGTCGGTCCGCCAGAACAAGGCCTGCCCGAGGAGCAGCCACACCCACGCGGCACACGAGAAGAGGGCGATCCATCCCATCACGCTCATTCGCCGCAGTCTGCCCCACAACGGGGCGCGCCGAAGGGCGGTCGGCTAGGGTGACCGGGTGAAGATCGCGCTCATGGACTCCGGGATCGGCCTCCTGCCGGCGGCCGCCGCGGTGCGCCGGCTGCGGCCGGACGCCCAGCTCGTGCTCTCCTCCGACCCCGACGGCATGCCCTGGGGCCCCCGCACTCCCGACGACCTGACCACGCGCGCGCTGGCCGTGGCCCGCGCTGCCGCCGCGCACCGGCCGGACGCCCTCGTCGTCGCCTGCAACACCGCATCCGTGCACACCCTGCCCGCGCTCCGCGCCGAGCTGGAGCCGGACATCCCGGTCATCGGCACCGTACCGGCGATCAAGCCCGCTGCCGCGGCCGGCGGCCCCGTCGCCATCTGGGCCACCCCCGCCACCACGGGCAGCGCCTACCAGCGGCGGCTCATCGCCGAGTTCGCCGCCGGAGTGGACGTCACGGAGGTGCCCTGCCCGGGCCTGGCCGACGCCGTGCAGGAGGCGGACGAGGTCCGGATCGACGCCGCCGTCGCCGCCGCCGCCGCGCTCACCCCGGCCTCCGTGACCACCGTGGTGCTGGGCTGCACCCACTACGAACTGGTCGAGGAGCGCATCCGCGCCGCCCTGCGCCCCGTCACCGGCCGCGACGTCACGCTGTACGGCTCCGCCGACGCCGTCGCCGCCCAGGTCCTGCGCCGCCTCGGAGCACCCGCCCGCCCGGACGCCGCCCCGGCCCCCGACACCGCTCTCACGGTGCTGCTCAGCGGCCGCCCGTCCGCCCTCCCGCCCGCCGCCCTCCGCTACCCGCAGGGCCGCCTCCTGCGCAGCCCGGTCGCCACGGGCTGAACGCCGACCGCCCACCGGGCGGCCCGCGCCGGCCGATGGGGCGCGCCCGCGGGCGGCGCGCCCACCGCCTGGGCCCCGGGCGCCCTCGGCGGCCCGCCACCCGCTGCACGCGCACCCGTCGCACCGGCGGGCGCGGTGGTGGTCTCACCCGGTCGCGGCGGCCGGGGAGCCGGGGCGGGGACCGGTGCGTACGCTCCGAACATGAGGGAGCCCAGCGACGCCGGCGCCCCGCCGGGAGCCGACCGCCCCGCCCCCGCCTTCGTGGCGGTGCCCGAGACGTGGAAGGGGCGCGCGACGAACCGGTGCCAGTGGCTGCTCGCCGCCGCCGGGGCCGGGTGCCTCGCGCTCGGGGTCGCCCTGGCCGCCGGGGCGGTGTGGACGGGCGGTGTCACGGCCGCGCTGATGGCGGTGGTGGGCTGCGTCGCCGCCGGGCTGCTCGTGCTGTTCGGGACGCTCGCCTTCGTCCACGTCGAGCTGACCGTCGACCGGCACGCGCTGGAGGTGCGGTGCGGGCACATGGGCGTGCCCCGCCGGCGCATCCCGCTGGGCCAGGTGGTGAGCGCCGAGTTCGACCCGGGGGTCACGCCGCGCGCCTGGGGCGGCTGGGGCTGCCGCTGGCGACCGGGGAAGGGCACCGCCGTCGTCGTCCGGCGGGGCGAGGGCGTCGTCCTCACCCTCGGCGACGGCCGGACCCTCACCGTCACCGTGGACGACGCCGAGACGGCGGCCCGCGTCATCCGCCACCGCCTCCACCTGCTCGGTCGCGCAGCACCGCCCACCCGGCCCTGACCGGCGCCCCCGGCCGTGCGGCCTCGGCAGGGGGCCCGCCCGACCGGCTGCCGGCGGCCCGGTACCAGGCCGGGGGCGGCGGCCTTTCGGCCGTGCGCCCGGGGTGCCGGCGACGTCCCCGGTGCGGCCCGGCTGGACCGGCGGTTCCCCCGCCCTCCCGGCATCCGGCCCGCCAGCAGGTTCGCCCGCGCTCCGGCGGCGCCTCGCCCCCGGTGTCGTCGGGGCGGCGCCGCCGTCCAAAGGTCGGCGGCCCCCGGCGGGTCGCGCGGTCCGCTCCAGCGTGGGGGGCCCGGCGGCTTCGTCCGGCGGGTCACCGTGAGCCGGGTGACGCCGGTCTCCGCGCATGGGGCGGAACCGCGAGCGGCGCGCGGTGAGGCGCACGGCCCCGTCCGGCCCGGCCCGCCTTCCGCCGAGCGGGCCGGTCCGGTCCCGCTCCACGTCGTGCGGCGGGGCGCCGTAGACTCCGCCAGGTGAGCGCCACCACCACCCCCGTCGCCGTTCCCGGACCGCCGCGGCCGCAGGAGCCGCGCATCCGCGGGCCGCTCCACCGGCTCGTACGGCCCGGCGCCGCCGCGCTGTCCGGGGCCGCCCTCTTCCTGAGCTTCCCGCCCCGGCCGCTGTGGTGGCTGGCCCTCCCCGCGTTCGCCCTGCTCGGCTGGACCCTGCGCGGTCGCCGTCCGCGGGCGGGCTTCGGGCTGGGCCTCCTCGCCGGGCTCGGGTTCCTGCTGCCGCTCCTGGTGTGGACCGGCGAGGAGGTGGGCGCGGTGCCGTGGCTGGCGCTGGCCGCCGTCGAGTCGCTGTTCGTCGCCGCCACCTGCCTCGGGGTCGCCGCCGTGTCGCGGCTGCCCGCCTGGCCGCTGTTCGCCGCGGCCGTCTGGGTCCTCGGCGAGGCGTTGCGCGCGCGCGTCCCCTTCGGCGGCTTCCCCTGGGGCAAGATCGCCTTCGGCCAGGCGGACGGGGTGTTCCTGCCCCTGGCCGCCGTGGGCGGCACACCCGTCCTCGGCTTCGCCGTCGTCCTGTGCGGTTTCGGCCTGTACGAGGCCGGGCGCCTCCTCCTGGACCGCCGCGCGACCGGCGGCCTGCCGCGCGGCCCGCTCGCCGCCGCCGCGCTGTCCGTCCTCGCCCCGGTCACCGGCGCGGCGGCGGCCCTGCCGCTGGTCTCCACCGAGGCGGAGGACGGCACCGCCACGGTCGCCGCGATCCAGGGCAACGTGCCGCGCCTCGGCCTGGACTTCAACGCCCAGCGCCGGGCCGTCCTCGACAACCACGTCCGCCGCACCGAGCAGCTCGCCGCCGACGTCGCGGCGGGCCGGGAGCCGAAGCCGGACTTCGTCCTGTGGCCGGAGAACTCCTCCGACCTCGACCCGTACCGCAACCCCGACGCCCGCGACGCGATCGACCGGGCGGTCCGCGCGATCGGCGTGCCGACGGTCGTCGGCGCCGTCCTCTCCCCGGAGACGGGCCCCCTGCGCAACACGCTCCTGCAGTGGGAGCCGGAGCGAGGCCCCGTCGCCACCTACGACAAGCGCCACGTCCAGCCCTTCGGCGAGTACATCCCGATGCGGTCCGTGGTGCGGGTCTTCAACAAGGACGTGGACCGGGTCAGCCGGGACTTCGGCCCCGGTGACGAGGTCGGCGTCTTCGACCTGGCGGGCACCCGCGTCGGCCTGGTCACCTGCTTCGAGGCGGCCTTCGACTGGGCGGCGCGCGACACGGTCACGCACGGCGCCCGGCTGATCTCCGTGCCGAGCAACAACGCGACCTTCGGCCGCAGCGAGATGACCTACCAGCAGCTCGCCATGGACCGCGTACGGGCCGTCGAGCACAGCCGCACTGTCGTCGTGCCGGTCACCAGCGGCGTCAGCGCGATCATCCTCCCGGACGGGCGGATTGTGCGGCGGTCGGGGCAGTTCACCCCGGACGCCCTGGTCGCACAGGTGCCGCTGCGCTCCTCGCTCACCCCGGCGACCCGCATGGGCGTCCTGCCCGAGGCGCTGCTGGCCGCGGTCGCGCTGGGCGGCCTGGGCGGGGCGGCCGCCCTCGGCGTACGCGCCCGCCGCACCGGCCCGCGAAAGCCCTGAGCGGCGCGGTGCCGGACGGCGGGTGCCCGGAGGCCCCGCAGGGGGCGGTCCGGGGCGTCCCGGTGCCCGGCTCCGCCGCCTCCCCCGGCGCGGACCGCCGCCGGGTCGCCGGCCAGTAGGGTCGGCACATGGCGACACCGGACTTCATCAAGGCCATCCGCGCCTCCGCGGGCCACCAGTTGCTCCTGCTGCCGGGCATCACCGCCGTCGTCCTGGACGACGACGACCGCGTCCTGCTGATGCGCCGCGCCGACGACGGCCGCTGGGCGCTCATCGGCGGCATCGCCGAACCGGGGGAGCAGCCCGCCGTCACCGCCGTGCGCGAGGTGTACGAGGAGACCGCCGTGGAGTGCGTCGCCGAGCGGATCGTCATGGTCGAGGCCCAGCCGGAGCCCGTCACCTATCCCAACGGCGACCGGTGCCAGTACATGGACATCGTGTTCCGCTGCCGCGCCACCGGCGGCGAGGCCCGCGTCAACGACGACGAGGCGCTGGAGGTCGGCTGGTTCCCGGTCGACGCGCTGCCGCGCCTCCACGAGAGCCAGCTGTTCCGCATCAAGCAGGCCCGCACCGACGAGCCCACATGGTTCGCCACCATGCCCTGACGCCGAAGTATGGGTCGCGGCCCTATGGGTGGGGACCATACGGCTCCCTAGGGTTCGGGGCATGACCGCGCCCGCGCCTGAGCCCGGCACCCCCGCACGGCGCGCTGCCCATGTCTCCTCAGCCCATGGGCCGGGCGCATGTCCCTCCAGGCCCTCCCATGTGGCCGCCGACCACCCTCCGGGCGACCACCGCCCGGCCGACCACCCTCCCCGGGGCGACCACCGCCCGGGGCCGGACACGGATCGGCCGGACACCGCCCGGGAGGGGGGACGGCGGCAGGACCGTCCGCCGTCCCCTCTCCCGAGGCCGCCCGTGCGGTTGTCCACAGGGCTGGTGCACCCCGACGTCAGGCAGGTATCCCTGTGACCATGTCCGGAGAACAGCAGGCCCGCCACCAGCACGACCAGGTCCCCTTCCTGGAGCTCCTCGCTCGGGGCGCCGCCGTCGAGGCGTACGACCGGCCGGTGCTCCTCGCCCGCGCGGACGGCGCGGACGCCGCGGCCCTCGCCGGGCTGGAGCAGGCCAAGCAGCTCGCGCTGCGCGTGCGCGCCGAACTGGAGGGGCGCCGCCGCCGCGAGGCCGAGCTGTCCGCCCTCTTCGAGACCGCCCACGACCTCGCGGGCCTGCGCGACCTGGACGCGGTGCTCCGCGCCATCGTGCAGCGCGCACGCTCCCTGCTCGGCACCGAGGTCGCGTACCTGAGCCTCAACGACCCGGTGGCGGGCGACACGTACATGCGGATCACGGACGGCTCGGTCTCGGCCCGCTTCCAGCAGCTCCGCCTCGGCATGGGGGAGGGGCTGGGCGGACTCGTCGCCCAGACGGCCCGCCCGTACGTCACGGACGACTACTTCCGCGACGACCGGTTCCAGCACACGCGCGCCATCGACGCCGGGGTGCGCGACGAGGGCCTGGTCGCCATCCTCGGCGTGCCGCTCACCCTGGGCAGCCAGGTCATCGGCGTGCTCTTCGCCGCCGACCGCCGCGCCCGCGTCTTCGAGCGCGGACAGGTGGCGCTCCTCGGCTCGTTCGCGGCCCACGCGGCCGTCGCCATCGACACGGCGAACCTGCTGGCGGAGACCCGTACGGCCCTGTCCGAGCTGGAGCGGGCCAACGGCATCATCCGCGACCGCAGCGGGGTGATCGAGCGCGCCTCGGAGGTCCACGACCGGCTCACCGAACTGGTGCTGCGCGGCGGCGGCGTGCGGGACGTGGCCGACGCCGTGTCGGAGGTCCTCGGCGGCACGGTCGAGTTCACGGAGGCCCGGCAGCCCAGGGCGTCCGCCGACGGGCGCGCGGTCCGGCGCGGTGACGCGTGGGTCGCTGCCGTGTCCGCGGGCGGGGAGGTGTTCGGCGCGCTTGTCCTGCGCGGCAGCGACCGGCTCGACCCCGTCGACCGGCGGACCCTGGAGCGCGCCGCGATGGTCACCTCGCTGCTGCTCCTCGCCCACCGCTCGGCGGGCGAGGCCGAACAGCGCGTACGGGGCGAGCTGCTGGACGACCTGATCGACGCCCCCGGCCGGGACCCGCGCCTCCTGAAGGACCGGGCCGCCCGCCTCCACGCGGACTTCGGGGTACGGCACGTGGTGCTGGCCGCGCGGCTCGAGCGCGACCGGGAGGACGCGGGCGCGGACGGCACGGCACCGGGGGACGCGTCCCACCCGCGCACCTGCGCACCCCCCGGCCCGCCCTCCGCCGCCGCCTCCGGCGGGCCGTCCGGCGGGGCCTCCGCCGCGCCCGCCGGACCGGGGCGGGCCCACGCGGACCGGCAGCGGCTGTGGTCGGCGGCCTCCCACCTGGCGGCGACCCGGCGCGGCCTGGCGTCGAACCGCGACGGCGGCACGGTCCTGCTGCTGCCGCTCGGCCCGGACGAGACGGCCGCCGGCGTGGCCCGCCGCACGGCGCTGGACCTCGGGCGGACCCTGCGCGAACCGGTCACCGTCGGCGCGTCGGCCCCGGCGAAGCCGCCCGCCGCCGACCCGGCCGCCATCGGCCCCGCCTACGCGGAGGCCCGCCGCTGCCTGGCCGCCCTGGCACTGCTGGGCCGCGCGGGCGAGGGCGCCGCCGCCGACGACCTGGGCTTCCTGGGGCTGCTGCTCGCCGACCGGGGGGACATCGACGGCTTCGTGGAGCGCACCATCGGCCCCGTCGTCGCCTACGACCGGCGCCGGGGCACGGAGCTGGTGCGCACCCTCGACGCGTACTACGCCACGGGGATGAGCCCGGCCCGCACCAGGGAACTGATGCACGTCCACGTCAACACGGTCGCGCAGCGACTGGAGCGCGTCGGCAGGCTCCTGGGCGAGGACTGGCAGTCGCCGGACCGCTCACTGGAGGTCCGGCTGGCGCTGCGCCTGCACCTGCTGTCCCCGGCCCTGTCCCGCTGAGGCCCGGCCGGCCGCGCCCGGCACCCGGCGGCGGGCCCCGACGCGGTGACCCGCCGACGACGGCCGGCCGGGCCACCGCGGAGGAGGCCGGTGGACGAAGGGCGCGGCCGGGCAGCGGTGGAGTCGCCGGTGACCGTGCGCTGCCGCGCGGCGCGCGCTCGCAGCCGCCGGGGGCCGGGGCCGGTCGGCCTGGGCCCGGTGCGTCAGAGCGGAGCGGACGGGGCGGTCGGCGGCTTCCGCGGGGAGGCGAGGGGGACGGCGGCGCCGTGCCGGCGCCGGCGCCGGCCGTACTCGGCGACGGCCTGCCACAGGTCGCGCCGGTCGACGTCGGGCCAGGGCCCGGGGGTGAAGTACAGCTCGGCGTACGTGGCCTGCCAGGGGAGGAAGTTGGAGGTGCGCTGCTCGCCCCCGGTGCGCCACAGCAGGTCGACGTCCGGCATGTCGGGGTGCGGCAGGTGGCGGGCGAAGACCTCCTCGTCGACGAGGTCGGGGACCACGTCGCCCGCCTGCGCGGCCCGGGCGAGGGCCGCGGCGGCCCGGGTGATCTCGTCGCGCCCGCCGTAGTCGAGGCACACCGTGAGGGTCAGTCCGGTGCGGGCGCGGGTGCGGCGCTCCTCGTGCGCGAACGCCTGGACGAGTTCCTCGGGCAGTCTGCCGGGACGCCCCGACCAGCGCTGACGTACGTCGAGATCGCGGATGCGGCCCGCGTCGAGGTCCCGCCGGACCCCCTCCAGGATCGCGGTGATCTCGCCGGTGTCGCGTTTCCAGTTCTCGGTGGAGAACGCGTAGAGGGTGAGGTGGCGCAGACCGATCTCCAGGGCGCCGTAGACCATCTCGTGCGCCGCGACGGAGCCGGCGCGGTGGCCCTCGGACCGGGGCAGGCCGCGCTGCTGGGCCCAACGGCCGTTGCCGTCCATGACGATCGCCACGTGGCGGGGCATCCGGTCGGCGGCGATCCGCGGGGGCCGCGCCCCGCCGGAGTGCGGCGGCGGAGGCCGCAGGACGGTGTCCGCGGCCACCGCCGGGCGCGGACCGCTCGCGTCCGCCGCGGGGCGCCGGGGCGCGGGAACGGCCCGGGGCGTCAGGCTCCAGGCCAGGCGGGCGCGGACGCGCGCGGGGGCGAGGATGCGCGCGCGGGCCGCGAGGGAGGGGCGCGGGGTGCGATCGAGCAGGGAGGCGCCGGCCGCGTCGACGGCGTCCAGCTGGGCGCGCAGCAGGCGCGCCGCCGTGTCGAGCAGGTTGGCGGCGCCCGGATGCATGCCTCGCGTCAGGCCGGGCCTGGCCACCCAGGTGCGCGCCAGGTCGGTCGTCGCGCCGACCAGAGCCGCCGCGGCCGGGCTCCAGCGCCCGCGCCTCAGGTCGTCCTCCGCGCCCGGCCAGGCGTCCAGGGCCTCCCGCGGCAGGAGCAGAAGCCCTTGGGCGAGGTCGGAACCGAGGTCGGTGAGGGTGTCGGTGAGCTGGGCACCGCTGATGAAGTGCTCGTAGTCCCCCCGCCGGTCGAACCGCGGCGCCATGGGCGCTCCGGCCCGTTCGAACAGGTGCCCCACCTGGTCGACCCAGGGCACGACCCCCTCGTCGCACCAGGCCCGCCACTCGGCCCAGTCCGCGAAGCGCCGGCCGCGGACGTCGTCGCGTGTGCCGGCCATGGCGCCGTACAGTCCGGACAGGTCCAGGCCCCACCGCAGGGCGGTGTCGACCAGGGCGCGCCGGACCGGGTCGGAGCCGGAGCCGGCTGCGACGTCGCGCCGCAGGGCCTTGGTCCACGCCTCGACGCGGGCCGCGCGTTCCGCCGGCTCCGCACCGTCCTGGTCGGCGAGGTCGTCGAGGACGTTCGCCGCCGCCCACAGCGCCCACCCGGCCGGGCGCAGCGCCGGCGGCATGAGCTGGACGAGGGCGTACATCCCGGGATCGTGCTGCCGCGTGGTGAGTCGGCACGCCCGGTACGCGGCCCGCAGGGACGGGTCCTCACCGGAGCGTGAGCGCGCGGCCAGCCGCCGCCACCGTGCGCGCGGGGCGGCCTCGGTGTCCTGCGTCGTGGACCGTGGTGTGGTGCGCATGGGGACCTGGACCTCAAGGTGATTCCGTGCCGGACACCGCCGCCGGCGGCGCCGCGGGGCGGCCCGCCTCGGAACGGCCCGCCCCGCTGCCCGGGCCGGGCAGCGGGGGCCGGGCGGTCGACGGCAGGGAGCTGCGGGTGCTGCGGTGGAAGCCCGCGAGCGCGATCAGGGACGCCACCGCGAACCAGGCGAGCTGGATGGCCAGGTGGCCGGGCACCGGGGAGGTGGAGACCCCGGCGGCGGTGGCGGCCTGCATGGCCCCGTACGAAGGCAGGAAGCGCGTGATCGCGCTGTCGGCCCCGGAGCTGCTGATGGGGTTCTGCAGCGCGAGGTCGATGATGCTGGTCATCACGATGGCGAACATGCCCTCGACCTCGCGGCGCAGCAGGGAGCCGAAGCCGACTCCGAGCGCACCGTAGGTGAGGCCGGCGCAGAACAGCGCGGCGGCGAGCAGGAGAGGCTGGCGCGGTGTCCAGGCCAGGCAGGTGACCGCGGTGGCGTAGGCGGCGACCGCGGCCGAGGCCAGGGCCAGGGCGGTGACCTTCGCCAGGACGAGAGGGACGCGGGGGTAGCCGGCCAGGGCCAGCCTGCGGTCGAAGCCGCTGCCGGAGAAGGTGGCGGAGAACATCATGAAGCCGGTGATCAGCGTGACGGCGTTGAGCGCGCCGCTGATCTCGGTCAGTTCGTTGCCGTGCGGCGCCAGTGCCTCTCCGGTGGCGCGAAGCCGCATCCGCGCCGGGGCGTCGGGCATCGCCAGGTACGCCAGGGTCGTCCACACCGGGACGAACAGGCCCACCAGGATCACGGCGAACCGGTTGCGGCCGTGTTCGACGAGCGCGAACCGGGTGGCGACGGCGAAGCAGGTCAGGTGGGACCTCATGCCGCGGCCCCCTCCCCTTCCGGGCGGAGCCGTCCGTGGGCCAGGCGCCACAGCTCGTCCAGGCGCCCGGTGTCGTACGCCAGGTGCGAGACGACCAGGACCGAACGCCCCGCGTCCCGCAGCCGTCCGGCCAGGTCCCAGAACCGCTGGTAGGTGTCCCAGTCGAACCCCTGATACGGCTCGTCCAGCAGCAGCACCCGCGGATCGTGCATGAGCGCCAGCGTCAGGTTCAGTTTCTGCCGTGTGCCGCCGCTGAGCGCGCCGGTTCGCTCGTCGGCGTATCCGGTGAGGCCCAGCACCTCCATGACCTCCTCGGCGTACCGCAGGTCAGCCAGGAGGTAGGCCGTCCGGAAGTACATCAGGTGCTGCCGGACGGTGAGGGCGTCGTTGAGGATGACGTGCTGCGGGCAGTAACCGAACCGGCCGCCGTGGCGCACCGTGCCGCTCGTCGGCCGCAGCTCACCGGCCAGGACCTTCAGCAGCGTTGACTTGCCGGCGCCGTTCTCCCCGACGATCCCGCACAGCGTGCCCGGACGCAGCCGGAGGTCGACACCGCGCAGGACCGTGTGCCGACGGTAGGCATGGCGCACATCCCTGACCTCCACGCCTGTCTCCCCCTCGGACCCGAGCCGGCCGTTACCCGAACGGCCCAACGAGCACGCGGTGCCGAGGACACGGACCGCACGGACGTTCGGAGGCGCCGGCGACATCCCGCAGCACGTCGGGTACCCGCCTCCTGGTGGCCGCGTCTCCGGCGCGGGCCGGGGCGCCCCCGGCAAGCGCTTGACCTTGACACGGTGGCAAGGTCTTCACTGTCGTCCCGGAGGTGGTCCCGATGACCATGACAGAAGAGCACCACGGGCGGGCGCTCAGGGCCCTGCGGGACGGCGCCCCGTCGGCCCGGCTGCGGGCGGCCCTCGCGGTGGGAACGGCCCCGGACCCGGCCGCGGTCGGCACGCTCGTCGAGCGGTGCGCCGTGGAACCGGACTTCTCCGTACGGGAGATGCTGACGTGGGCGCTCACCCGCCTCCCGGCGGCGGTGACGGTCCCGGTGCTCGTCCGCGAGGTCCGCACGGGGGGAGCGCAGGCGCGGAGCCAGGCGCTGCACACCCTGTCCAAGATCCAGGACCGGCGGGCATGGCCGGTGATCACACCGGAGCTGCTGTCCGACGCCGACGACGAGGTGGCGCGCAGCGCCTGGCGGGCCGCGGTCGTGCTCGTACCCGAGGGCGAGGAGCACGAGCTGGCCGTAGAGTTGGCGGGGCAGTTGGGGCGCGGCGGGCGCGAGACCCGGCTCAGCCTCAGCAGGGCGCTGATCGCGCTCGGTGAGGCGGTGCTGCCGGCGCTGCACGCCGCGACCGGCCACCCCGACCCCGGCGTACGCGAGCACGCCGTGGTCACGGAACGGCTGCGGCGCGACCCGGACGCCGGGTTCGCGTACGCCGTCGAGGAGGCCAGACGTGTCGTCGCCCTCGGCGGAGGCGGCCGGGAGGAGCGGTAGGCGGTGCTGATCGGCGAGGTCGCGCGGCGGTCCGGGGTCACGGCCCGCATGCTCAGGCACTACGAGTCGATCGGCCTGGTGCGGCCCACGGGCCGCACCGGCGCCGGGTACCGCGAGTACTCCGCCGACGACATCCGGCGGATCTTCCACATCGAGAGCCTGCGGTCGCTGGGCCTCTCCCTGCACGACGTGGGGCGGGCCCTCGACGACCCCGGGTTCGCGCCCGAGCAGCTCGTCGGCGACCTCGTCCGGCGGACGCGGGAGCGCATCGCGGCCCAGACCGCGCTGCTCACCCGGCTCCGGCGGATCGGCGCCGCGCGGCCCGCCGGGTGGGAGGACGTCCTCCAGACCGTCGCGCTCCTGCGGGCTCTGGAGTCGAGGAGCACGGGGGCGCGGCAGCGCGCCGCCCTGTCCACCGCGCGCGAGGGCTCCGTGCCGGTGGCGGCGCTGGCCGAGGCGGTCCTCGGCGAGTCCGACCCGCACGTCGCCGGGGCCCTCCGCTGGGCCCTGGCGCGCGCGGGCGGGGAGGCGATCGCGCCGCTGGCGCGCGGGCTCGGCGCACCCGAACCGGAGGTGCGCGTACGCGCCGTGCGGTCCCTCGCCGAGATCCCGGACGACCGGGCGACCGCGCTGCTGCGGGACACGCTCGCGGACCCGGACACGGCGGTCCGGGAGTACGCGGCCCTGGCGCTCGGGGAGCGCGGAGCGGCCGACGCGGCCGAGCCGCTGATCGCCATGATCGTCGAAGCGCGGAGCGACGCCGACGCGGCCGACGCGCTGAGCGCGCTGGCCCGCGATCCCGCGCTCGCCGAGCGGATCGCCACCGGGCTCGTGGTCCGCCTCGCCCGCGGCGCCGCCGTCCCCTCCGCACGCCGGAGGCTGACGCAGGCGCTCGCCGACATTCCGGGGGACACCGCGACCCGCGCCCTGACGGAGCTGGCCCAGGACGAGGACCGCGTCGTCGCGCTCACCGCGGCGTACGTCCTCACGGTGCGCGCCGCGCGGTAACGCTCCCGGGGCGGAGGCCCGCCCGTCGCCCCTCCCTGCCCGGAGGCCGTGGCCCTGGGGGTGGCGACCGGGTCCGGCGCGGGGGCATGGTGGAAGGGACGGGCGATCGCACGCCGTCGCCGTGGTCCCGATCCGGAGGACCCCCGCCGTCCCGCAGCCCCTTCCCCCTGGAACACCATGCCGAGTCGTCCCGCCGTTCCCGCGGTACTGGCCGCCGCCGCGGTGGCCCTGACCGGCTGTGTCGCCGGCGCGGGCCCTCCGGGCGGCGACGGCCCGGCGGCGGTCGCCGTCACCCCGGCCGCCCCCGCCGGCGGCGCGGCGACCGCCCCCGAAGGCACGCCCGCCGTGCCCTTCCCGCCCACGGCGGCCGACCCGGCAGCCCTGCCCGCCCCGGCCACGGCCAGGACCCTGACCCCGCCCCCGGCGTGGGCCGCCCCGGCCGCACCGCCGGCCCCGGCTCCCGCCGAGGGCACGAGCAGCACCCCCAAGCCCCCTGCCCCGCCCCCCGACCGGCCGTCCGAGCCGTCGCCCCCGCCGGGAGACGCGCGCACCCGGCCCGCCCGGCTCGCCATTCCGGAGATCGGCGTCGAGGACCTGCGCGTCGTGCCGTACGAGGGCACCACCGACGACCGCCCCGGCACCCGCATCCAGGACAAGGGCCTCGCCGCCAGCCCGTACGGAGAGCGGGGCGGCGTGGGCCCCGGCGAGGTCGGCAACTACCTGGTCACCGCGCACCGGCTCTCCGCGGGCGGCCCGCTGCGCGACCTGCCGTCCCTGGAGGCCGGTGACCGGGTGCTCGTCACCGCGGGCGGCACGGTGTACGAGTACCGGATCACCGGGACCAGGACGACGTCCTTCCGGTCGGAGCGCTCCCTGGCGGAGCAGCGCGCCGCGGTGCCGGGCCGTCCGGGGCAGGAACCGACCCAGCCCATGATCACGCTCTCGACCTGTGCGACGCCCGAGGACGACGCCGCGGGCAACCACTGGCGCGACGGCCTCGGCAACCCGGAGCACCGCATCGACAAGATCGGCGTCCTCGTCTCGTCGAAGCCCGCGTCAGCCGCGCCGAGCACCTCCTGACCACCCGCGCGGGCCCTCCGGGGGGCGCTCCCGCCCGGCACCGGAGAAGCGGCCACGGCCGGCCGGCGCCCGGTCACCCCTCGGCGGAGTGCGGGGATCCGTCGTCGAGGACGATGCGCACGGTCTGGCCCCGGCCGGTGACGTCGGCGAGTCCGTCCGCGACGCGGTGGTACGCCGTCGTGGCCATCGCCCAGTTCGCCTCCAGCGGGGCGGCGTCGGCGCGGGTGGCCCACAGCTTGATGAGGACCGCGATGAGCGAGCGCCCGGAGAGGACGGTGCGGACGCGGCCCTCCTTGACGTCCTCCACGGCCGGCGGGGTGCGGAAGTGGTCGTGGTCCGCGGCCAGCGCGGCCAGCCACTCCCAGGTGTCGCGGTGCGCGAGCAGCTCGACGGTGGCGACGCCGGCCGCCTTCAGCAGCAGGACGCCGTGGGCGACGCGTGGGTCGCCGGGCCGGTCCGGGGAGGCCGGTGGGGCTGCGGGCGCGGTGGCCGTGGGCGTGTCCGCGCCCCGGTAGGCGGCCTCGACGGCGTTCCTGAGGGCCCGGTGGTCGAGGTCTCCGCCGTCGCCGGACGGGTGCGGGTGCGGGTGGGTGCTCTCCATGGTCTCCCCCTGCTGGTCGGCGTTCGCGTGGGTCGGCGCGGTGTCGGCCGGCGCGATGCCGGCCGGTGCGGTGTCGGATGCGGCGGCGCCGGGTGACGGGGCGCCGGGTGCGGCCGGCTCGGGCGCCGCGGTGCCGGCGCCGCCCCGGTGGTCCGGCGTGGCGGCGCCGGGGCCGTGCCCGGACGCGTCGCCGCCGTGCCCGGACGCGTCGCCGGCCGGCGTCCCGGGGTGGGCGGGCGGCCGACCCGGTGTCCCCTCCGGACGGCCGTCCGGCCACTCCCCGCCCTCCGGCCCCTCCACCGTGTCCTCGGCCGCGGCGCGGGGCCGGGGGAGCGCGGCGCGCAGGGCGTCGGTGAGCTCGCGGAGGTCCCGCAGCTCGCTCCTGGCCTCGTGGAGTTCGCCGATCAGGCGGTCCTGCCGGCTGCGTACCTCCCGGTTCTCCTTGCGCAGTTCGGTGACGCCGGCCTGGACGAGCTCCTGGAGCCGCAGCCCGCTCCGCGCCGTCTCCCCGTGCAGGGCGGACAGCCCGACCGCCGGGTCGTCGAGACGCCGCAGTTGCTCGCGCACATGTGCCAGCTCACCCCTGACATGCCTTTCGAACTCTTCGAACTCCCGTTTGCGCACCATGTGGCCCCCTGAGTGCTTTCCGATGGCAACCGCTGGTATCTCCCCGCGCGGGCCACCCGCGACGCGGTGGTTTCCAGCCGTTCGCCGTCGGCGGCCGGGAGCCACGGCCGTGCCACGGCGGCCGGGGCGGGAAGCCCCGCGCGGCGGCCGTCCCCACGGCAGCGGCCCGCCCCGGCCCACGGTGCTGCGGCCGGGGCCTCAGCCGGTCCGCCCGGCCATGACGACCACCCCCGGCCCGGTGTGCTCGTCCGCCGGTACCCGAAGTTCCGCGACCGGGCGCAGACCGGCCCGCTCGATCAGGTCCACGAGCTGCTCCGGCCGCCACCGATGGGTCGTCCAGCGCACGGGCACACCGCCGTACGCCTCGGTGCGCACCACGTCCCCGTCCCCGACGTGGGTGGCGGTGATGAGATGCCCGCCCGGCTTCAACGCCCGCGCGAAGAGGGCGAGTACGCGGGGCAGCACGTCCCGGGGGAGGTTGAAGAGCGACCACCACCCGAGCACGCCGCCGAGGGACGCCTCGGCCAGGTCGAGATCGGTCGCGGAGGCGACCTCGAACCGGCACCGCGGATGCAGGCGCCGCGCGTGCTCGATCATCCGGGGCGACAGATCCACCCCGGACACGTCGAGTCCGCGCTCGGCCAGGTAGGCGGTGACCGTGCCGGGCCCGCAGCCCACGTCGAGGACGGGCCCGAGCCCGCCCACCGTGTCGGCGAAGGCGTCGATCGACGCCTTGTACCAGGGGTGGCGCCGGATGTCGCCGATCCCCGTCGTCAGCACCATGTCGACGTAGTTGTCGGCCACCCGGTCGTAGGAGTCACGCACCACGTCGAGATCGGCGGGGCGTTCGATACGGTTCGCATGCATCGGCCCACCCTAGGAGCACACGGCGGCGCGCCGCCCCGATTCGGCCAACGCCCTTTGGGCGCACGGGCCTTCCCCGGCGACCGGCGGAGACCTCGACGCGACCGGGGACTGGCCGGGAGACCACTCAAGGACCGGGCGCCGCCCGCCGATAATGCGGGGTATGCCGAACCCGTACGCACGACGCCGCACGGTGCTCGCCGGCGCGGCCATGCTGACCGCAGGCCACGCCCTGTCCGCAGCGGCGACCGCGAACGCCTCGGGCCGGGTCCTCGCCGAACGGCGCCTGGACGAGCGGCTCGTCGAGCTGACCGTCGACTCCCCGGCCCTGGGCGGCTCCAGCCGCGTCGCCCTGCTCACCCCGCGCGGATGGGACCGCCGCGCGCCGGACGACCGCTGGCCCACCCTCTACCTCCTGGCGGGAGGTGACGGCGACCACACCACGTGGACCACGATGTTCCGCGTGCAGGAGCTCGCCGAACTGCTCGACGTGCTGGTGGTCATGCCCGCCATGCCGCTCTTCGGATTCTGGACCGACTGGTGGAACCACGGCAGGCAGGGCCCGCCCAGGGTGCGCACCTACTTCCTGCGCGAGGTCGTGCCCCTGGTCGAGCGGGCTTACGGCGCCGGGACGCGCAGAGCGGCGGCCGGCGAGTCGCAGGGCGGCTTCGGCGCCCTCGGGATGGCCGCCCGGATCCCCGGCCTGTTCGGCGCGGTCGCCGCCTTCGGGGCGCCGGTGCACCCGATCCGGCACCCCGAGATGTGGCTGTCCGGCGCGAAGTTCGTCGGCGTGGACGGCTACGCGGTCTTCGGTGACCCCTGGGAGCAGTGGGACGTCTGGCTGGCCTGGGACCCCTACCGCCACGCCGGGGGACTGCGCCGCACGCCCGTCTACCTGGCCTCCGGGGACGGGACCCCGGGCCCGCTCGACGGCGGGGACCCCGACCCGCACATCCCCGGCACCGAGAAGTGGGTGGCGCTGGCGGACGCGGGGGTCGTCTCCGTCACCGAGGCCGTCTGCGGGGAGGAGACCCGCATGCTGGCCGACCGGCTCACGTCGCTGAGGGCCCCGGTGACCACCCACATCTACCCCGGCACCCACAGCGGCACCTACGGGTACCGCGAACTGCGGCACGCGCTGCCGACCCTGCTGGGCGCCCTGCGCGGCGGCCCGCGCCGGTAGCCGGAGGGCCGCCGCCGAGTCGTTGTCCGGGAGGCGCGCACCTCCCGGTGACTCCTGCACGGCGGTGCGCCCCGGCGCCCGGCGCCGGCGGCGCGGGTCCAGTCCCGGGCGGCCCGGTCCGCGAGGCGGTCCGGTGGGGCACCGGCCGCGCCACCGGCCGCCCCGGGCGTACGGGCCTGACCGGACGCGCCACCGGACGGCTCCCGTCCCACGGGCTCCCGTCCGCCGGGTCGGCTCGGCCGGACGCCGCCCCGGGGGCGGCAAGGGAGGGGTCACGGTCCCCCGGGCCGGGGGGTCTCCGGTGCGAGGGCGCTGAGCACCGCCGCCAGGCGCGGCGGCTCGACCAGGTCGCGCAGCTCCGCCACCTCGGACCGGGTGAGCCAGGCATGTCCGCGCAGGTGCGCGCGTTCGCGGGGGAGCAGCCCGGCCCGCGTCGGCGCGGGCCGCTCCCCGGTGAACCGGGCGAGGAAGAAGTCCTCGGTCCCCGTGTACCGCCTGCCGTTCCACCGGACGTCGCGCGCGACGGGCACGGACCGGTCCGAGACCGCCGCGGGGACCAGCCCGGTCTCCTCGAACAGCTCCCGGCGGGCCGCCTCCAGGGGCGTCTCACCGGGTTCCACCCCGCCGCCGGGCGGCTCCCACAGCAGCGTCCCCGTGGCCGGGTCGCGCCAGTGCAGGAGCAGCAGGCGGTCGGCGGCGTCCAGGCAGATGACCGGACGGCCCGCCGGTGCGTCGTCGTCTCCACGGCCCCGACGGTACGCGGACCCCCGGACGGTGTGGAAGGCGCCCGCCGCCGCGGAGGCGTTCGGGGCGGGGCGTCACTTCGTCGCGCCCCGGGCGAAGCCGTTGTAGATGTAGCGCTGGAGGAAGAGGAACACGACCAGGGTCGGGACGATCACCAGGATGGTGCCGGCGGAGATGTGCTCCCAGTGGGCACCGAAGGGGCCCTTGAAGCGGAACAGCGCGGTGGAGATGGTGCCCAGCTCCTCCGACGGCATGTAGAGGAAGGGGATGTAGAAGTCGTTGTAGACGGTGATCCCCTTGATGATCACGACGGTGGCGACGGCCGGTTTCAGCAGCGGCAGGATGATCCTCCAGTAGACGGTGAGGGCGTTCGCCCCGTCCAGCCGCGCCGCCTCGTCGAGGGACACCGGAATGCCCCGGATGAACTGCAGGAAGACGTAGACGGAGACGATGTCCGTCCCCATGTAGAGCAGGACGGGTGCCCACAGGCTGTTGAACAGGCCGAAGCCGTTCACCACCTGGAAGGTGGCGACCTGGGTGGTGACGCCGGGGACCAGGGTGGCGACGAGGAAGAGCGCCATGACCGGCCTCTTGGCGCGGAAGTCGAAGCGGTCGACGGCGTAGGCCGTCATCGAGCCGATCAGCACCGTCCCGGTGATCGAGAAGAGCAGGATGAACGCGGTGTTGCCGAAGGCCGACAGCATCTTCCCGTCGGTGAACGCCGTCGCGTAGTTGGCGAAGTTGAGCCAGTTCTCCGGCGGCGACAGGGCGCCTCCCTCGGCGACCTCCCGTGACGTCTTGAGGGAGGTGAGGAAGACGACGGCCAGCGGGACCAGGACGACCAGCGACGCGGCGACCAGCGACAGGTAGGTCAGGGCCGGGGCGAGCCGGCTGCGCCGTACGGGCAGGGGAGCGGTCATACGAGGTCCACCCTCTCGTCGGGCGTGATGCGGCGCTGGATCCAGGTGACCAGCAGGATGATCAGCAGCAGGACCACCGCCGCGGCCGACGCCAGGCCCGTCTTGTTGAACTGGAAGGCGAGCTTGACCGTCTGGATGACGAAGGTCGTCGTGCCGGTCGCGCCGCCGGTCATGATGTACGGGATCTCGAACACGGACAGCGAGCCGGAGATCGCCAGGATGACGCTGAGCCCGACGACCGGCCGGATGCCGGGGGCGATGATGTGCCGGAACTGCTGCCACCGGGTGGCCCCGTCCAGCTCCGCCGCCTCGTACAGCTCGGCGGGTATCGACTGGATCGCACCGAGGAACAGGACGAAGTTCAGCCCGGTGAAGCGCCACACGGACACCCCGGCCAGCGAGGTGTTGGCGCTCGCGGGGTCGCCCAGCCAGGCACGGTCGGAGCCGGTGCCGAACCACGCCAGGATCGAGTCGAGCGTGCCGCCGTCCTGGAAGAAGTAGAGGAACACGAAGCCGATCGCGACCCCGTTGACGAGGTACGGGAAGAACAGGATGCCCTTGAACAGGTTGCGGAAGCGCAGGTTCCAGCTGAGTACGGTCGCGAAGTACAGGGCGATCACGATCTGCACGGCCGACGCGGCCAGGTAGTACAGGCTGACGAAGAACACCCGGAACAGCTCGGGCCGGGTCGCGATCTGCACGTAGTTGTCGAAGCCCGTCAGGCTCCGGTCGGGGCTGACGCCGTCCCAGTCGGTGAAGCTGTAGTAGACCATGTTGCCCACCGGCACGTAGGTGAACGTGATCAGCAGGGCCAGCGGGGCGGCCAGGAAGAGCCACGGGGTGAGGCGGCGCAGAAGGGTGCCGCGGGGCGGGGCGGGGCGCCTCGGCCCGCCGCGCGGCGGTGCGGCGGTGCGTCGCGGCACCTTCGCGGGCGCCGCCGTGTCGGTCGTCTCGGTCATGTCGGGCCTTTCGTCGTCCGCTGGTACGCGGCGGGCGGTGGGGCGGTCGGGCGGTGAGGCGGTGAGGCGGTGAGGCGGTCGGCCCCGCCCGCCGGTCCGGGACGGACGGGGCGGGGCCGGTGACGGCTGGGCGGTGCGGGGAGCCGGCTGGGCGGGGTCGGCACCGCGCCGGGAGGGGCTGGGCGGGGCCGGCCGGGCGTCAGGAGGGGCTGGCCGGGGCCCGGCCGGGTGTCAGGAGCCGGCGGCCTTCGCCGCCTCGTTCCACCGCTTGTCGAGGTCGGCGAGGAACTCCTCCAGGCCGCCCTCCTGCGCGCCGCGGGCCGTGTCGACGAGCTTCTGCCGGTAGTCGGGCTTGTTCAGGCCGATCTCGGCGGCGTTGTCGACGGTGTTCACCTCGCCGGTCCTGGCCTCGGAGCGCTCCAGGAAGGTGACATCGTTGTCAACGAAGTCCTCGAGCTCGCCGGGCATGGGGGCGGACCGCAGCGCCGGCACCGCGCCCTCCTTCGCCGAGAACCCCGACTTCTCGGTGAACCAGTCGATCCAGGCCCGCGCCGCGGCCTTCTGCCCCGAGTGGACGTTGACGGCCTGCTGGTAGTCGGTGGCGAGCATGGCGCAGAACTTCCCGTCGCGCTGTGCGGGGAAGGGCATGAAGCCGATGTCGTCGGGGTCCGCGCCGCTCCTGCGGGCCGCGTCCCGCATCTGCGTGATGGCCCAGGATCCCAGGTGCATGGTGGCCACCCTGCCCTGGGCGAGCATGCCCTTGGACGCCTCCCAGTTGGTGGTGCTCGGGTCCTTCTCGGCCAGGCCGCCGTCGACGATCCGGTACAGCAGCGAGTCGATGGTGTGCAGTTCGCCGCCCTCGCGCCACGGCGAGACGGGCCCGGCGAGCTTGTCGGTGGCGGTGGCGTCGCAGGTGACCGAGCCGATGTCGTTGCTCCACGCGGTCAGCGGCCAGGCGTCCTTGAAGTTGGTGTAGTACGGGACCGCGTCCGTCTTCGCCTTGACCGCCTTCAGGGCGCCCAGGAACTCCTCGGGGGTGGTGGGCCACTCGGTGACGCCTGCCTTCCGCCAGACCGCCTTGTTGTAGACGAAGCCGTTGGCCGTGCCGAAGATGGCGATGCCGTACACCTTGCCGTCGACGGAGGTCTTGTCGCCGAAGCGGTATCTGGCGCCCAGCTCCCCGGTGGTGCCGAGCGGGGCGAAGAACCTCGGATAGTCGTTCTTGGCCACGGCGGCCGGGATCATCAGGACGTCGCCGTAGTCCTCGGTGTTCATCCGGATCCTCACCTCGCCCTCGTAGTCGGTGAGGGCCTCGAACTCCACCTTCACCTTGGGGTGGGTCCTGTTGAACTCGGCGGCGTACTTCGCCATCGTGCCGTTCTGGACGAGGTCCGTGCGATGGGTCAGGACCTTGATGGTGCCCGACGCCTCGGCGGGGTCGGCGGGTGCCTTCGCGGTCTCGCCGGAGGGCGCGCCCTGGCCGCCGCACCCCGCGGCGGTCAGGATCGCGGCGGCCAGCAGCGCCCCCGTGAACGCCTTCTTCTTCCCCATGCGCCCAGCTCCTTCAGATGTGCGGCTCAGCTCCGCGGGTGGGATGTCGGCACTATGTCAGTCGGTGGTGAACCGGTAAAGCTCCGGTTTCCAGCACGATGCCCAATCGTTACCGGACCGGTCGTGGTAGCGCACGCCACGTGCGTAGAACCGGGGTGGATCGGTCCACGAGTAGAGCTTTACCGGTTTATGAACACACGTTGATCGACGGGTTAGGTTGGCGGCCGTCACCCGCACCCCCGGCCTGAGTCAGGCGATTGGAGCCGCACCATGAAGGACACCACCCCGCTCGGCGAGGGCTGGAGCCTGCGCCACGGAGAGGAGGTGCTGGAGGCGGCGGTGCCCGGCTGCGTCCACACCGACCTGCTGGCCGCAGGCGTCATCCCCGACCCCTTCCTCGGCCTCAACGAGACCGAGGTGGCCTGGGTGGGCCGCCGGGCCTGGACCTACGCCCGCGACCTGGCGTACGAGAGCGCGCACGAGCGCACCGACCTCGTCTTCGACGGCCTGGACACCGCCGCCGCCATCACCCTGGGAGGCGAGGCGGTCGGCACCACCCGCAACATGCACCGCCGGTACCGCTTCGACGTCACCGGGCGCACCGGGCGGCTGGAGGTCCGCTTCGCCTCGGCGTACGACGAGGCCGGGGCCGTACGCGCGCTCACCGGCGAGCGTCCCAACGTCTATCCGGAGCCGTCCCAGTACATCCGCAAGATGGCCTGCGCCTTCGGCTGGGACTGGGGCCCCACGCTGGTGACCGCCGGCATCTGGCGGCCGGTCCGCCTGGAGCACTGGTCCACCGCCCGTATCGACCGCGTGCGCCCCCTGGTCACCGTGGACCGGGGCACCGGCCTGGTCGAGGTGCGGCTGGAGGTCGAGCGCTCCGCACGGGGCCGGGGCCGCACCCTGCGCGCCGAGGCGCGGGTGGCCGGCGCCCGCGCCGAGGCCGTCCTCACCGGCGACGAGGCGGTGCTGCGCCTGGAGGTGCCCGAACCGCGTCTGTGGTGGCCCCGCGGCCACGGCGAGCAGCCCCTGTACGACCTGCGCCTCACGCTCACCGACGACGAGGGCGGCACGCTGGACACCTGGCACCGCCGGATCGGCTTCCGCACGGTGGAACTGGACCGGTCGGCGGACGAGCACGGCACCGGCTTCACCCTCGTCGTCAACGGGGTGCGGATCTTCGCCCGCGGCGTCAACTGGATCCCCGACGACGCCTTCCCGTCCCGGATCACCCCGGAGCGGTACCGGACCCGGCTCACCCAGGCCGCCGAGGCCAACGTCGACCTGGTGCGGGTGTGGGGCGGCGGCATCTACGAGGACGACGCCTTCTACGACGCCTGCGACGAACTGGGGCTGCTCGTCTGGCAGGACTTCCTCTTCGCCTGCGCCGCCTATCCCGAGGAGCAGCCGCTGCGCGGCGAGGTCGAGGCCGAGGCCCGCGACAACGTTGTCCGGCTGATGCCGCACCCCTCCCTCGTCCTGTGGAACGGCAACAACGAGAACCTGTGGGGCTTTCGCGACTGGGGATGGGAGAAGCCGCTCGCCGGAAACTCCTGGGGCGAGGGCTACTACCTCGGACTGCTGCCCCGCGTCGTCGCCGAACTCGACCCGACCCGCCCGTACACCGCCGGCAGCCCCTGGTCCGGCTCCTGGGACCACCACCCGAACGACCCGGCGCACGGCACCCACCATTCCTGGGAGGTGTGGAACCGCCGCGACTACGCCGACTACCGGACGAGCGTGCCCCGCTTCGTCGCCGAGTTCGGCTGGCAGGCGCCGCCCGCGCAGGCCACCCTCCGCCACGCCCTGCCCGGCGAGGAGCCGGCGCCCGACTCGCCGGGCATGCTCCACCACCAGAAGGCCGAGGACGGCAACGGGAAACTGGACCGGGGCGTCGCCCGCCACTTCCCGCCGCCCGGCGGCGACTTCGACCGCTGGCACTACCTGACCCAGCTCGTGCAGGCGCGGGCGGTCGCCGCGGGCATCGAGCACTGGCGCTCGCACTGGCCCGTCTGCGCCGGCACCATCGTCTGGCAGCTCAACGACTGCTGGCCCGTCTCCTCGTGGTCCGCCATCGACAGCGAGGGCCGCGTCAAGCCCCTCTACCACGAGCTGCGCCGGGTGTACGCGGACCGGCTCCTCACCCTCCAGCCCGACGGCGCCGGGGTACCGGACGCCGGGGCGGTCGGCTCGGGGGGTCCGGGTACGGGGGAGGCCGGCGCCCCGGGTCCGGGTACGGGGGAGGACCGCCCCGGCCCGGTGCTCGCCGCCGTCAACCAGTCCGCCGAGCCCTGGCGTACCGCGGTGACACTGCGCCGCTGCGAGGCGGACGGGACCGTCCTCCACGAGACCGTCCTCGACGTGGCCGCCGCGCCCCGCTCCGTCGTGCGGCTGCCGGTGCCCCCGGACCTCGTGCCGGAGGCGCGCTCCGCGAGGGAGTTCCTCGTCGCCGACGCCGACGGACTGCGCGCCCTGCACTTCCCCGTCGCCGACAAGGACTTCGCCTACCCGAAGCCCGCCTACGACATCGACGTGGAGCCCGTGCCCGGACAGGGGGATAGAGTCGACGTCGTGGTGACTGCCCGTACCCTCGTCCGAGACCTCCTGCTCCAGGCCGACCGGCTGGACCCCGCCGCCGTCTGCGACAGCGGCCTGCGGACCCTGCTGCCCGGCGAGCGGACCCGCATCCGGGTCACCGGCTGCGGACCCGTCGACGAGCGGGCCGTCGAGGCCGCCCTGTACTGCGTGGACCCCACATGAGCGGCGCGCCCGACCGGGTCACGATCAAGGACGTCGCCGCTCGGGCGGGGGTGTCGAAGGGGGCGGTGTCGCTGGCGTTCAACCACAAGCCCGGCGTCTCCGCGGCCACCCGCGAAAGGATCTTCGAGGCGGCCCGCGAGCTGGGGTGGTCGCCCAGCGCGACCGCGCGCAGCCTCTCCAACCAGCGGGTCGACATCGTCGGCCTCGCCCTGTGCCGCCCCGCCCGGCTGCTCGGCCTCGAACCGTTCTACATGGACTTCATCTCCGGCATCGAGAGCGTCCTCGCGGAGCGGTCCTGCTCGCTGCTGCTGCGCCTCGTCCGCGACCTGGACGAGGAGATCGCCCTCTACAAGGAGTGGTGGGGCGGCCGGATGATCGCCGGGGCGATCCTGGTGGACTTCCGCGAGGACGACCCCCGGCTGCCGTCGCTGCACGGCATCGGGCTGCCCGCCGTCGCCGTCGGGCACCCCTCCCTCACGGGCCCGTTCCCGGCGGTGTGGACCGACGACGCCTCCGCCGTCGCCGAGGCCGTCCGCTACCTCGCCGCCCTCGGCCACCGCAGGATCGCCCGCGTGGGCGGCCCGGCCGACCTCGGCCACAGCGTCATCCGGGCCCGCGCCTTCGCGTCGACGACCCGCGAGCTCGGTCTGGAGGAGGCCCGGCAGGTCGCCACGGGCTTCGACGAGAAGGAGGGCGCCCGCGCCACCCGGTCCCTGCTGCTCGCGGCCGACCGCCCCACCGCCATCGTGTACGACAACGACATCATGGCGGTGGCGGGCGCGGGGGTCGCCGCCGAGATGGGGTTCACCGTCCCCGACGACCTGTCGCTGATCGCCTGGGACGACTCCCAGCTCTGCCGCATCACCCACCCGACGCTGTCGGCGATGAGCCATGACGTGCACCACTTCGGCGCGGAGGTGGCACGCGTCCTGTTCGACGTGATCAACGGTACCCACAGCGGTGCCCACCAGGCGCCGACGCCCACGCTCACCCCCCGCGGTTCCACCGCGAGGGCGCCGGGGGCCGGCGCGTAGCGACCGGCGAGCGCAGGGCCGCGCCCCATGGCGGGACGCGGCCCTGCGGTGTGCGCTCGGGCGCGGAACCGCCCCGCCCGCCGGGGACGGGGCGGTGCCGCGCAGGGTGTGCCCCGTGCTCCGGAGCCGGTGCGCCGCGCGGTGTCAGCTCCCGGCGCAGGCGGCGCCGTTGAGGCTGAAGGACGACGGCACGCCGTTGGCGCCGGCCGAGGAGCCGTTGAAGCCGAAGCTCACCGTGCCGCCGGCCGGGATGGTGGCGTTCCACGACTCGTTGACGGCGCGGACCTGGCGGCCTTCCTGGGTCGCCCGGGCGTTCCAGACGGAGTGGACGCGCTGCTCGCCGGTGAAGGCGAACTCGAGCCGCCACCCCTCGACGGCCGCGGTGCCGGTGTTGCGTACGGTCACGTCCGTGTTGAACCAGTCGCCCCAGTCGCTGACGCGGTAGTCGACCGCGCAGCCCCCGGCGGGGTTCTCGCCCGGGCCGGAACCGAAGACGCTCGCCTCACGCGCGGTCTCCCGGATGCCGTCGGGGCCGTGGAAGACGCGGTTGCCCCAGCCGGTGAGCCGGGAGGCGTCGAAGCCGGTGGCCATGTCGAGGTACTCGACGCCGCCGCCGTTGCCGCTCCAGGACCATCCGAGGTAGCCCACGCCGAGCTGCCGGGCGGCCGCCATGATGGCGTTCTCGTCCGGGTCGCCGTCCGAGTGGGCGTCGCCGAACTCGCCCACCACGATGGGCAGCCGCTGGGATATGAACCGGTTCAGGTAGTCGTTCACCTCCGCCGCCGTGTCGTAGACCCCGTACATGTGGATGGAGAACACGGTGTTGCGGTCCGGATCGGCGGCGAAGACCTGCGCGGCGTTGTCCCGCATGGTGTGCGACCAGTCCTGGCCCCAGTTGGGCGCGTCGACCATCAGGGTGTGGCCGAACCCGGACGCCCGCATGCGCGCGACGGCGTTCCGCGTGTCCGCCGTCCAGGCCTCGTAACCGGAATTGCCGTGCGGCTCGTTGCCCAGGTTGACGACGACGTACTTCTCCTGACCCCGCAGGGCGTCCGCGACACTCACCCAGTAGTCCACGGCGCGCGACAGCGGCACCGCCCCGGCCTGCTCGCCGTAGCCGGTCGTGTCGTGCGCCTCCAGGACGCACACCAGCCGGTTCTGCCGGCACTGGGCGACGATCGAGGCGACGTCAGCCGTCCCGGTCTTCGTCCAGCGGTCCCCCGTCGCCAGGACGACCCGCACCGAGTTGGCGCCGAGCGCCTTGATGTCCTTGAGGGCCTTCGGCGTCCTCGCGGGATACCAGGCGTGGGCGTGGTTCACCCCGCGCAGGACGAAGTCCTCGCCGTTCGCGTCCAGCAGGCGGCCGTCCCGCACGTGGAACCCAGCCGCGGCCCGCGGCGCCGTCGGCGTGTCCGCCTGGGCGGCGGGCGGGGCGGCCAGCAGTGAGGCCGCCATGGCCAGCAGCGCTCCCGCCGCGGTGGCCAGTCTTCTTCTCATCGATGCTCCCAGGGTGGTGGCCGGCGCGGGTGGGGGTGTGGTGCGCTTTCCACCCGCGCCGGAACGCTGTTCGGTACGGACCGTGCGCCTCGGCCGGCTCGGGGCCCCGCCTCGCGGCCGGACCCCGCGCACCCCCGGCGGGCCGTGGAGGCCGGAACGGGAGTGCGGGAGCCGGGAGGGTCATCCCGCCGGCCGCCCGGCTGTGCGTGCGCGGCTCGCGCCGGGTGGCGGGACGTGCGTGTGCGTACGCGTGCTCACGCGTGCTCACGCGTGCCGGGAGGCGCGCCGCCTTTTCCCCTACCTTCCCGTTCGCTTTCCCCGGCTTTCCCCGGCTTTCCCGGCTTTCCGGTGGTCCTCCGGAGGATTCGGCGGTGTGGCGGGAAATCGCGCGAGTGGCGGCGGCGCCTCGGGCCGGCGGCTTGGACAGAGATTAGAAGCAGAGATGCGGCCGGACAACCGTATGGACCAAACCGGTTAAGTTTAGTGGCGGTTCAGTTTGCGCCGGAGTGTGGGTACGGGCGTGGGGGCGGCGGCCGGGGCGGGGACGGTGACGCGGAAGAGCGTCCCCCGGCCCGATGCCCGCACCTCCTCTCCGGCGGGCGCGTACACCGACCGGCCCGGTGTGAGCGCCGCCTGCTCCGCCACCCCGGCCACGTCGACCCGGCCCTCCGTGCAGACGAAGATCTGCGGGGCGTCCCCGCGCAGCGCACGGGCGCCGCTCCGCCCGTCGAGCACCAGGCGGGACAGCCGGAAGTCGTCGACCGGCACCGGGTACACCTGCTCACCGTCCCCGCCCCGCACCGGACGCGGCTCCTCGGGCTCGCCGGCCGCGAACCGGACCACACGCAGCAGCTCGGGCACGTCCACGTGCTTCCCCGTCAGTCCGCAGCGCAGCACGTTGTCGGAGGCCGCCATGACCTCCAGGCCGAGGCCGCGCAGATACGCGTGCGGCACCCCGGCGCCGAGGAACAGGGCCTCACCGGGCGCCAGCCGCACATACCGCAGCATCAGCGCGGCGAGCACCCCCGGGTCGCCCGGACGGGCGCGGGCGACCCGGTCGTACGCCGCGCACGCCTCCCGCCAGGGGCCGGGCCGCCCGGCCGCCGTCGCCAGCGCGCCGGCGACGGCGGCCACCAGGCCCGGCGGCGGCGCCAGGAACGCCGAGAACGCCTCCCGCAGCGCCCGCTCTCCGGGGCCGGCGCGCAGCCCGGCCGAGAAACCGGCCAGCTCCGCCACTCCGAGGGCGTCCAGCAGGTCGGCGCACTGCCGCGGCGGGCGGAAGCCGCACAGGCCCTCGAACGGGCCGAGCGCGACGACCATCTCCGGCTTGTGCTGCGCGTCCCGGTAGTTGCGGTGCGGCGCGTCGAGCGGGACGCCCTCGGCGTCCTCCCGCGCGTACCCGGCCGCCGCCTGCGCGGCGTCGGGGTGCACCTGGAGCGACAGCGGGGCGTCGGCCGCCAGCAGCTTGACGAGGAACGGCAGGCGCGGGCCGAAGCGCCGCAGGAGCGCGTCGCCCAGCTCGCCGGCCGGGTCGGCGGCGATGACCTCGTCGAGGGGCCGCAGGCCCCCCGCCCGTTCCACCAGGGAAGGGGCGACGGGGTGGGCGCCCATCCACAGCTCGGCCTGCGGGGTCCCGTCGGGGGCTTCGCCCGTCAGGTCCGGCAGCGCGGTGGTCGAGCCCCAGGCGTAGCGGCGTACGGAGGTGTGGAGACGGTCCACGTGGCGGGCTTCCTTTTGGTCGCGGGGTGCGGGTCGCGGGTCGCGGGGCGTGGGCGTGGGGCGTGGTTCTCGCGGGGGAGGGGAGCGGGTGAGGGTCGCGCGCGGGGGCGCGTGGAGGCGCGGGGGCGTGCGGCGGGGCCCGGGCCTGCGGGGGCGTAGCGAGGTGCGGGGCGCCGCGCGGGGGCCGGCATGGCCGGTCCCGTCGGCGGCCGCGGCTCTCGGGTGCGCCTGTCCGTGAGAGGGAGGGGATGGGGTGGGGGAGGCGGGGGTGGGTGCGCGGGGCGGCGACCGGGGCGGGGTCGCGCGGTGCGGGACCGTACGGCGAGCCGTCAGGGTTCCACCGTGGCGGCCTTGGCGCCCTTGGCGGCTGTGCCGTTCGTGGCGTGGTGCCCGTGCGTGCCGGGACAGGGGGCGCCGCTGCCGGTCGCCCCGTTCCCGTCGCCGCCCCCGATGCCGGTTCCGCCTCCGGCGGTACCGGGGTGCGGCCCGGCCGGGTGGCGCGCACCGCCCATGCCGCAGGGGGTGCCGTGCGAGCCCGGAACGCCGCGGGGCCCGGACGGGGCCACGGCGCCACGCGCCCCCGCCGGGCCGGACGTATCCGCCGCGCCGGGCGCCGCCGCTGCCGCTGCCGCGCCGATGAGGCCGGCGTCGAGGGCGAGTCCGGCCGGGACGATCGGCAGATCCCGTACGAAGTCGAGCACCGCGTAGTCCGCCATCCGCCGCCGCAGCGGCCCGAACAGTGTGTCACCGGCCTGCGCCACCCCTCCACCGACGACCACCAGGTCCAGCTCGACGAGGGCCGCCGTCGCGGCGATGGCCGCCGCCAGTGCCCGCGCGGCCCGCTCGTACGCGCCCCGCGCCGGCGCGTCGCCCCTCCGGGCGGCACGGGCGACGGCCGCGGCGGTCACCGGCCCGCCGTCGGGCGGCGTCCAACCCGCCGCCGCGGCGTACGCGGCGATCGCCGTGCCGCTGGCCAGGCGCTCCACGCAGCCGCGGGCGCCGCAGGGGCAGACGGGCCCGTTCAGATCGACCGAGATGTGGCCGATGTGCCCGGCGTTGCCCGTGCGCCCCGTGTGCAGGCGCCCGCCGAGGACGAGGCCGCCGCCGACACCGGTGGAGACGACCATGCACAGGGCGCTGTCGACGCCGCGGGCGGCGCCCAGCCAGTGCTCGGCCGCCGTCATGGCGACGGCGTCCCCGACCAGGACCGGGGCCACACCGGACGGCACCCGGGGATGCGCGCGCACCCGTTCGACGAGGGGGAAGCCGCGCCAGCCGGGGAGGTTGACGGGGCTCACGGTCCCGGCGGCGGTGTCGACGGGGCCCGCGCTCGCGATGCCGAGGCAGTTCAGCGACCGCCAGGCCGGATGCGCGGAGAGCTCGTCCAGGACCGCCGTGACGGTGGCCATCAGGACCTCGGCGGGCTCACGGGCGGGTGTGGGGCGCTGCGTCCGGGTGACGACCCGGCCCTCGGGGTCCACGAGCGCGCCGGCGATCTTGGTGCCGCCGATGTCGAGTGCTCCGTACACGGCCATCGATGCAGTCCTCCCCAAAGTGTCCCTCCCCGGGCTCGGCGTCCCGGGGGAGGACCACTCTGCCGGTGCTTGACAACGTTGTCTAGCCGGAAGTGGCGAGTTTAGCGGTCGTTTAGCAACGAACTATGCAGAGCCAGCGGTAAACCTGTACAGAACCGGTTCAGTGCTCCAGCATCGTTCGCCGTGACGTCGTTCCTCACTCCGCACAGGAGTCCCGTGCCCGCCAACCCCGCCCCCATCCCCTCCGGCTCCTCGGTCACCCCGGTCCTTCCGGCCTTCTCTCCCCCTCCGTCCTTCCCTCCCCGCTTCGTCTTCGGTGCCGTCACCGCCGCCTACCAGATCGAGGGCGCCGTCCGGGAGGGCGGACGCGGCCCCTCCGTCTGGGACACGCTCGCGCGGCGCCCCGGAGCGGTCCTCGGTGGCGACAGCGGTGAGGTCGCCTGCGACCACTGCCACCGCTACCCCGAGGACGTCGCCCTGCTGCGGGGACTGGGCGTCGACTCGTACCGGTTCTCCGTGAGCCGGCACGACAACTTCGAGTGGACGTACGGCTACAGCAAGCGCTTCGGCCTCGGGCACGTCGACCACGCCACCCAGCGGCGCACGCCGAAGGACAGCCACCACGGGTACCGGATCTTCATCGTCGGCAGTCGGCAGTCGGCAGTCGGCAGTCGGCGCGCGGCACCCGGACGCCCCCGGCGGCCCGCTCGCCCGGCCCGGCCCGTGCCCTGTACGCCCCGGCCGTGACGCCCCGACCGCCGTGACCGGTCCGTACGGGCCTCCACGACCGGTCCGGGAGCCGGCCCCCGGCGGCCGGGCCCCCTCAGACCCGCTAGCGGCCCCCCCCGTCGCCCAGACGGACGTCCGGCCCCCGTCTGACGCCCGCCCCCTGTCTGACGTCCCGCCCCCGTCAGGCGCCCGAGCCCTCCGTCAGGCGCCCGAGCCCCCCGTCAGGCGTCCGAGCCGCCCCCGACCCCCCGGGCGCGACGGCGCTCCAGCCTCTCCCACTCGGGGCGGAGCAGCGAGTGGACGGCGAGGTCGTGGCGGCGGCCACGGTGGAAGCAGGCGGCTCGGCTGACCCCCTCCCGCACGAACCCGGACCGGGCCAGGGCAGCGAGGGCGGGCGCGTTCGAGGTGTGCGTCTCGGCCACGAGGCGGTGGAGCGGCAGCTCGCCGAACGCCAGGTCCACCAGGGCGTCCAGCGCGTCGGTGCCGTAGCCCCGCCCGCGGTGCTCGACGGCCGTCATCAGTTCGACCTCCGCCGAGCCGTTGACCATGTCCTGGTCGCTCAGCGCGGCATACCCGACGGGCGTGCCGGCGGGGAGGAGGACGAGGAAGTCGTCGCGGGAGTCGTCCTCCGCGTCGCGCTCGACGCGCTCGCGCAGCGCGCCGAGCGAGCGCGGCCAGATCCCCAACTCGTGGGCGGCCACGGGGTCGGACCGCCACCGGTGCAGCAGCTCGGCGTCGTCGACCTCCACCACCGCGAGCCCGACGGAGCGCCCGCGCACGCAGACGACGCGGTCGGCCTCCGTCTCGTCCCCGCCACAGTCCGCGTTCGCGTCACCCGTTGTCATGTGCCGGATGGTAGAGCCGCCTTCGCGGGGTCGGCCACCGCGTTCTTCTCCGTGCAGCGCGGCCCACGGGGATCACCGTGGGCCGCGCGGCGCCGCGCCACGTCGCGGAGCCGAGCCGTCCTCAGCGCCCGTCACCGGCCGTGCCCCGGCGGCCGACGCTTCCCCGTGGCGGGCCCATCGGGGACCATGGAGGATGCGCCCGGATCACTGGCACCTCACCGACGACGTCCACGGCTTCCTCGCCCGCGCGGGGGACTTCCTCCGTTCGCGCCCCGCGTCGCACACCATGCTGCTGACGGTCACCGAGCGGATGCGCACGAGCGGTGCGGCCGCGGACGGCACCCTGTTCGGCGTGTGGGAGCGGGACGGCGCGGTCGGTGCCGTCTGCTACCGGCGTGCGCCCACCCACCGGCTGAGTGTCTCCTCCCTCACCCGCGAGCAGGCGGACACCCTGGCCACCCGCCTCGACGGCACCGGCCTGCGCCTGTCCGGCGTCACCGGGGACCAGGACTCGGCCGCCGCGTTCGCCGGCGCGTGGCAGCGCCGCACCGGCGCGGTGCCCGCCCTCGGCACGCGACTGCACCTCTACCGCCTCGGCACGCTCACCCCGCCCCGGCCCGCGCCGGAAGGCCGGGGCCGCCTCGCCGGGGAGGAGGACCTCGAACAGGTGGTCCGCTGGTGCGGTGGGTTCCTCGCGGACGTCGGTGAGGAACCGGCACCGACCTGGGGCCAGTCGCGCTTCGCGGACAAGCGCTTCACCTTCTGGGAGACCCCGGACGGCGTTCCCGTCTCCATGGCGGGGGCGACGTCGCTGGTCGGCGGCATGATCCGGGTGGATCCCGTCTACACCCCTGCGCATCTGCGCGGGCGGGGCCACGCGGGGGCCGTGACGGTCGAGGTGACCCGGGCCGCACCGGCCGAGGGGGCGGCGGAGATCGTCCTGTTCACCGACCCGGCCAACCCCACCAGCAACGCCCTCTACCAGCGCGTCGGCTACGTCCGCGTCACCGACTTCGCCGTCTACGGCTTCTCCCGCCCGGCGCCGGCGCCGGCGTCGTGAGTCGGCACCGGCACCGTGAGTCGGCATCGTGAGCCGGCTGGTGGGCGAGCGGCCGATCAGCCGGGCGCGGCGAGCGGCCCGCAGCCGGTCCGGCACCCCGGACCGACGGGCCGTCACCCGAGCGGCCCCGTGCGTTCCCGCCGCGACCGGGAGGTGGTGCGCGGTGCGACCGAGGGGGCTGACAAGGTGGGGCCATGCGTCTGTACGAAGAACGTCTCGGCGTACCGAGAAGGTGGTTCGGGCCCGCCGTCCTGCTGGGTGTGATGGCGGCCGTCGTGCTGCTCCCCCTCGGCCTCGCGGTCGCCGCCGCGGGGCTCGGCACGGCGCTGGCCCTCACCGCACTCGGGCTGCGTCTCTACGGAGCCGCCCGCATCGAGGTGACGGGTACTCACCTCATCGCGGGCACACTGCGCTTCCCCCTCGGCTCGCTCGGCCTCGCGGAGATCCTCGACGCCGAGGAGGCGTTCCTCTGGCGCACCCGGAGGGCCGACGTACGGTCTGTGATGCTGCTGCGCAGCTACGTGCCGACCGCGCTGCGCATCGAACTGCACGACCCGGACGACCCCGCGCCGTACCTCCTGCTCTCCACCCGGCAGCCGACCACGCTCATGGCCGTCCTGGCGTTCGCCCGCCGCTGAGGGCTGAACGGCGGAAGGGCTGACGTTCAGCCGCTGTGCGCTCTCGCTCACGCGCCGCGCCGGGTCCACACCTTCCGCGGACCGGGCGCGCACGGGCGGCCCGCATCGCCGACCGGCCCCGACCGCCTCGCGGGTGCGTTCGGGGGCGCGTTCGCGGTCCGCGCCGCCCCGGACCACCTACCGTCGGTGCTACCCGGTCCGCCCCGGTCCGCGCCGCGCACCGGAGGCCCGCCCCCGCCGCCGTCGCGGGGCCCGAACGAGAGGTTCACGTCACCGTGAGCAGCAGGCGCAGCCGCCCGAACGCCGGGCCGCCCCGGCCGCCCGCCCCCGACCCGGAGCGGGTGATCGCGGAGGAGGACTGGTACGGCCGGGAGGTCACCGGGCGGACGTACACGCGGTACTCGTTCGTCGACACCGACTGGACGGAGATCCGCACCGAGAACGCCGTCTTCGACGCGTGCGTCTTCTCCGGCGTACGGTTCAACGCCTCCCGCCACACCGGCACCGCCTTCACCAACTGCACGTTCCAGCGGTGCACGCTCTTCGACACCGCGTTCACCGACTGCAAGCTGGTCGGCAGCCACTTCCAGGGGTGCGAGTTCACGCTCCTCGCGGTACGCGGCGGCGACTGGTCCTTCACCGCCCTGCCCGGCGCGAAACTGAACCGGGCGGGCTTCGACCGGGTCCGGATGCGCGAGGCCGACCTGACGGGCGCCGACCTGACCGGGGCGGAGGTCACCGGCTGCGACCTGTCCGGCTCGGCGCTGCGCGGCTGCGTGCTGAACGGGGCGGACCTGCGGGGCAGCGACCTCTCCGCCCTCGACCCGCGCACCGCCGACCTGGCGGGTGCCCGGATCGACCTGGGGCAGGCCGCCGTCATCGCGGCGGCGCTGGGCTGCCGCGTGGAGTGAGCGGTACGCGGCCGGGCCCGGCACGGGCCGACGGGTGGCGGCACCGGAGCCGTACCACCCCGCACCCGGTGCGACGACCCCGCACCCGGTGCGACGACCCCGCGTTCCCTGCCGCCCTGCCGCCCTGCCGCCCTGCCTGGGCGCCCGCGTGCCGGCGGGTGGCTCGCCGTGCGAGTCCGGCGGCTCCTCGTGCCCGCCCGGCGGCTCGGCCGCGGACGTCCCGCCGTGGGCGGCTCACCCGCGGGCGCGGAGGTACGCCTCCAGCTCCGCCGCGCCGGCCAGCAGCGCCCGCCCGCGCGCGGACAGCCGGGCGTGCCAGTCGCGCAGCGTGCCCTCCAGCGGTTCCAGCCCGCCCGCCGCCCGCACCCGGTCGAGCAGCGGCGCGATCCGCTCCAGCGGGTAGCCGCCCCGCCGGAGCTGATGGACCAGCCGGGCGTCCCGCACGGCGGCCTCGTCGTAGACGCGGTACCCGGTCCGCGGGTCGCGCGGCGGGCGCACCAGCCCGGCGCCCTCCCACGCGCGCAGCGTCGCGGGCCTGACGCCCAGCTTCCGGGCCAGCGGCCCGATGAACGTACCGCCGCCGGACGGGAACGCGGCCCCGGCGCCCGTCCCGGTGTTCAGTCCCGGCCCGGAGCCGGCCCCCGCGCCACGTCCTGGCCGCAGCCCCACACCCGTGCCCGGCCCGCCCCCCGGCTGAGCACCCGACCCCGATCCGCCTCCCGGCCGCGCGCCCGAACCTCCCTCCGGGACACCCGCCCCGGAACCGCCCCCCGCCCCTCCGCCCGCGGTCCGCTCCAGTTCGCGCAGGGCGCTCTCCACGGCCTGGAGGGTGCGCCGGTCGTCGAGGAGCTGGGCGTGGCTTCCGTCGACCAGGCGGAACGCCTCGTCGTCCGCGCCCCCGTTCACCGCCCGCATGATCGCCGCCGCCGTGCCGTGGCCGTGGCCGGGCACCAGGGCCAGGAACGCGCTCAGGGCCGCCGCGTGCAGCGGCGTGTAGACGCGGTAGCCGGAGGCCGTGCGCTGCGCGGCGGGGAGGATGCCGGCCTCCTCGTAGTTCCGTACCGCCTGCGTGGACAGACCGTGCGCGCGAGCCAGGTCGACCGGCCTCAGCCGGTCCCTGCCCCCGAGATCGCTTTGAAGGTTTCGCCCCATCCTTCCGACGATACCGCGCAAAAGTCTCCACCGTGGCTTCAACGATAGCGTTGAAGCCATGGCAACAGACACCAAGGACCTCGCCCGTCCCGCCGGGGCCACCGCCCTCATGGAGCTGCTCCCCTCCCGCCCCCGCCTGCTCGGCCTCGGTGAGCCCACCCACCGCGAGGAGGCCCTCCTCGACCTGCGTAACGACCTCGTCCGGCAGCTCGTCGAGGAGGAGGGCTACCGGACCCTCGCGATCGAGAGCGACTGCCTGCGGGGGCTCGTCGTGGACGAGTACGTCACCCACGGCACGGGCACGCTCGACGAAGCCCTGGAGCAGGGGTTCAGCCACGAGTGGGGTGCCTGCGCGGGCAACCGCGACCTCGTCCGCTGGATGCGCGCCCGCAACGCCGCCCTGCCCGAGCCCGAGCGGATCCGCTTCGCCGGGATCGACGGCCCGCTGGAGATCACCGGCGCCGAGAGCCCCCGCCGGGCCCTCACCGCGCTCCACGGCTACCTCGCGGCGCGCCTCGACGCCGGCCTGCTGCCCTGCACCGCGCAGACCCTCGACCGCCTGCTCGGCCCCGACGACCGGTGGACCGACCCGGCCGCGATGACGGACCCCTCCCGGTCCGTGGGGCGCACGGCCGACGCCGGCCGGCTGCGGCTGCTCGCCGACGAACTGGCCGCGCTCCTCGACGAGCAGACGCCCCACCTGCTCGCCGCGACCTCGCGCGACGCCCTGGACCGGGCGCGCCTGCACGGCCGCACCGCCCTCGGCCTGCTCCGCTACCACCACTGGATGGCCGACCGCTCACCGGCTCGCATGGCCCGGCTGGTGGGCGTGCGCGACCACATGATGGCCGGCAACCTCCTCGCGCTCGCCCGCCGGGGCCCCACCCTCGTCCATGCCCACAACTCCCACCTCCAGCGCTGGAGGAGCGCGGTGCGGATGTGGCAGGGGCCCGTGGAGTGGTGGAGCGCCGGCGCCCTGGTCGCCGCCGAACTCGGCGAGGGGTACGCCTTCGTCGCGACGGCCCTCGGCACCATCCGGCACCAGGGCGTGGACGCGCCGCCGCCGGACAGCGTCGAGGGGCTCCTGTACGCGCTGCCGGAGGACCGCTGCGTCGTCGACCCCGCGCGGCTGGCCGCCGCACTGCGGGACGCGCCGCCACAGCCCCGGGTCTCCCCGTGGTTCGGGTACGCCCCGCTCGACCCGCACCACCTGGAGGAGTGCGACGGGCTGCTGTTCGTGAAGGACCTGCCGCGGAGATGAACGCCGACCGCGGCCGAGCCGGCCGCCACCGATTAAGGAACGATCGTTCTTGACCGATCGTTCCTTAATCGCGTACGGTCGGGCCATGGGACGACCACGCGCCTTCGACGCCGACCAGGCCGTCAGCACCGCCGCCGCCCTCTTCGCCACCCACGGCTACGAGGGCACCTCGGTGGACGACCTGGTCGCCGCCACCGGCATCCACCGGGGCAGCCTCTACAAGGTGTTCGGGTCCAAGCGGAACCTGCACCTGACCGCCCTGCGCGGCCACCTCGACCACGAGATCCGCCCGGCGGCCGCCGCCATCGCCGCGCTCACGCACCCCGGACGGGCGACGGCGGCGGCCGTCGCCTCGTTCGACGGCGGCCCGGCCGCCGGACTCCTCCTGCTCGCCGCCGCCGAACGAGCCCCCCACGACCCCGAGGTCGCCGCGCTGGTCGCGGAGGGCTTCGCCGCACTGGAGGACGCCCTGCGCGCCTCCCACGGCGACGCCGCCCCCGAGGTCGCCTCCACCGTCCTCGGCGCCCGCCTGCGGCTGCGCGCCGGACTGACCGCCTCCAAGGAGCACTGACATGGCCAGGATCGCCGTCGACCGCGAGAACCGCCTGCTGACCGCCGAGTTCGAGGGGCTCGACAAGCTCTGGGCCGTCAAGAGCCGCCTGGAGATCCCGCTCGCCCATGTGCGCGGCGCCACCCACGACCCGGGCATGGCCCGCGAGCCGAAGGGCATCCGCGTCGCCGGCACGCACTTCCCCGGCGTCGTCACCGCAGGGCGCTTCCGGCGCGGGGGAGAGCGCTTCTTCTGGAGCGTCAAGAACCCCGAGAAGGCGGTGGTGATCGAACTCGCCGACGACGAGTCCTACGACCGCCTCGTCATCGAGGTCGACGACCCCCGCGCCACGGTGGCCCTCATCGAGAACGCCCTCACCCGCTGACCCGTCCCGGCCCCCCGACGCCGCCGGGGCCCGCACCGTTCGGTGCGGGCCCCGGCGGGACTTCGGCGCGCGGGCGCGTCACGCGTGGCGCCGCGACCACAGAGGGGTGACGAAGGCGATGAGCGCCGCGGCGACACCGATCTGGAGGATGTGCCGGATCCAGTCGACGCCGCCCGTGTCCCGCACGCCGAACGCGGAGGCGAGCGCGTTGCCCACGACGGCGCCGCCGATGCCCAGGAGCACCGTCAGCCACAGCGGAATCGGCTGACGCCCCGGCAGCACCAGCTTGGCCAGCAGACCGATGACCAGACCCGCGACGATGGCCCACAGGAACGACACGACGACTCCTTCCGTCCAACGGCCCGACCATCGGGCCCCCTCCACGTGCCCGCCCCCCGCCCCCCTAAGCCTCCCCGTTTCCCGCCGCGTTCCGCCCCGCGTTCCACGCCGCCCCGCGTTCCACGCCGCCCCGCGTTCCACGCCGCCCCGCGTTCCGCGCCGCGCCGCGCCGCGCCGCGCCCACCGCCGGGCGGCGAAGCGAGGTGGGGACCCGAAGGCGAGGGAGTGCGGCGCGGTACGAAGAGGCGCCCCCGGCCCCGGCGGTCTCCGGCGATCGTCGGCGGAGGATCAGCCGGGACGGACGGTGAGGAGGTTCCGGGTGGTGACGGTGGGGAGGGACAGGGTGCGGTAGCCCATGGAGTCGAACAGCACGGTGATCCGGTCGCCCTCCTCGCTCATCACCGTGCCGTCGCCCCACTCGCGGTGCCGGACGGGCGTGCCCGGCGGGTACGGGCTCGCGGCGGGGGGTCCGGCCGCGGTCTCGGGCGCCTCGGCCACGCCCTCCGCCGGGGTGCCCCGCGCGGGGTCGGGGGACCTCGCGGCGAGGCACACGTCGCAGTTGCCGCAGGGCGCCTCGTACTCCTCGCCGAAGTACCCGAGCAGGAAGCGGCGGCGGCACCCCCGGCTCTCCGCGTACGCCCGCACCATAGCCAGCCGCGACTCCTCCAGCCGCCTGTGCGCCTCGGCGGCCCGCGTCGCCCGCTCGGTCGCGGCGCCGGCGGACACGCCTGGTTCGGCGCGCACCCGTCCGCGGTCGTCGGTGCGGACCGCGCCCGCCTGCTCCAGCAGGTTGGCGGCGGCCGTCACCCGGCGCCGGGACAGGTCGGTCTCCTCGCCGACCTCGTCCAGCCCCATGGGGCCCTCCTGGTCGTGGACGGCCTCCGCGACCTCGCCCAGCGTCTCCTCGCCGGGGGTACGGGCGGCGAACATCCTCCGCAGCCCGCTGTCGCCGGGCCGGTAGTGCAGGACCGCCAGCGCCGGCCCGCCGTCGCGCCCGGCCCGCCCGATCTCCTGGTAGTACGCGTCGAGGGAGCCGGGCAGGGAGGCGTGCAGCACGAACCGCACGTCCTCCTTGTCGATGCCCATGCCGAACGCCGAGGTGGCCACCACCACGTCCGCCCGCCCCTCCAGGAACGCGCCGTGCACGCGCGAGCGCTCCGAAGGGCGCAGCCCGGCGTGGTAGGCGGCGGCGAGCAGGCCCAGCCCGGCGAGTTCGGCCGCGTACTCCTCCGCGTCCCTGCGCGTCGCGGTGTACACCAGGCCCGGCTTGGGCTCCGCCGCCGCCCGCTCCACCACCGCCCGGCGCCGCTCCGCCTCCTCGGCGAAGCGGCGGACCTCCAGGGTGATCCCCGGCCGGTCGAACCCCGCCACGACCTGCGCGGCGTCATCCCCCATCCCCAGCCGCCGCACGATCTCCGCGCGCACCGGCGGGGAGGCGGTCGCGGTCAGCGCGACCACGGTCGGCCTGCCGACCCGCCGCACCGCGTGCGCCAGGCGCAGGTAGTCCGGGCGGAAGTCGTGGCCCCACGCGGCGACGCACTGCGCCTCGTCCACCACGAACAGCGACGGCCGGGCCTCCGCGAGCCGGTCGAGGACCTCCTCCTTGGCGAGCTGCTCGGGGGAGAGGAAGAGGTACTCGGCCTCCCCGTGCCGTACGGCGTCCCAGGCGGCCTGCGTCTCCCCGGACCGCTGCGCCGAGTTCACGGCCACCGCGTCCGGGCGGCCGTGCCCGAGGAGCCCGGCGATCTGGTCCCGCTGCAGGGCGATGAGCGGGGAGACCACGACGGTCGGCCCGGCCATCGCCAGCCCGGCCACCTGGTACACCGCCGACTTGCCCGCCCCGGTCGGCATGACCACCAGCGTGTCGCGGCCCGCCAGCACCGCCTCCATGGCGGTCAGCTGCCCCGGCCGCAGGGTCTTCCAGCCGAACACCTCGGCGGCGGTCCGGGTCAGCAGTTCCGCCGGGCTCTCGGCTGGCTGTGCGTCCATGGTCGTCGCCTCCCGGTGTCCGGACCGGCCGAACCCCGCCGGACGGTGGTCCCGGTGCCGGCTTCGGCCGCACGGGTGCCCGTCCCGGCGCGGGGCCTGCCGCCCCCGGTGGCGTTCCGGCCACCGGGGGCTCGGCCGGTACGTGCCCTCCGACTACCCCGTTTCGCCCCGCCGTCGCCTCCGCCACGCGGGTTGATCCCGCCATGGGGCACGGACCGCCGACCCGGCCCGGTCCGTGCCCGCGTCCGGGCGAGCCCGCCGATGCCCGCGTCCGCATGCGCCCCAGCCCGCGCCCGCTCCCACGCCCGCGCACGTGCCCGCGCCCGGCCTGGTCCGGTGCTCCGCGCGAGCCCGGCCCGGGTCCGCCCCGTCCCGGCCCTCGCCGGTGTCCCGTGCCCGCCGGGCGGCGTCGTGATCGGCCCCCACACCGTGATTGGCCCACCCGCGAGCCCCCGCATTGGCCCACACCTCTGAGCCGGTATCCGCGTACCGTCGCCGTCATGTCCCGCCTGCTGCCGCCCCCCGGGCCCCAACGCGCCCTGGCCCTCGCCCAGTTGGCCAACTCCGTGGGCGACGGCGCCTACTACGTCACCTCCGCCCTCTACTTCACCCACGTCGTCGGCCTCGCCCCCACCAGAATCGGCCTCGGCCTCACCGCCGCGTGGGCCGTCGGCTCCGTCGTCGGGGTGCCGCTCGGCCGGATCGCCGACCGCCGCGGGCCCCGCGGCACGGCTGTGCTGCTCGCCCTGGCGACCGGCGCGGCGGTCGCGTCGTTCCTGGTGGTACGGGGCTTCCTGCCGTTCCTCGCCGCCGCCTGCTGCTACGCCACCGCGCAGTCGGGCCTCGCCGCCGCCCGGCAGGCCCTGCTCGCCGGACTGGTCGCCCCGGGCGAGCGGACCGGCGCCCTCGCGTACCTCCAGTCCGCCCTCAACGCCGGCCTTGCCGTCGGCGCCGGCTTGGGCGGGATCGCCCTCACCGCCCAGGCCGGCGCCGCGTACCGCGCGGTCTTCGCGGTCGACGCCCTCAGCTTCCTCCTGTGCGCGCTCGTCCTCCTGCGGCTCCCGCCCGTCGCGCCGGCGGGCGCCCCGCCCGGAGCGCGGATCGAGGTCCTGCGGGACCGCCCGTACGCGCTCGTGGCGCTCCTCAACACCGTGCTGCTCCTGCGCATGCCGCTGCTCAGCCTGGCACTGCCGCTGTGGATCAGCGAACGCACCGGAGCCCCCGAGTGGCTGGTCTCCGTGCTGTTCGTCCTCAACACCGCCGCCGTGACCCTCTTCCAGGTCCGCACCGCACGCGCGGTCACCGGACTCACCACCGCCGTCCGCGCCATCCGCCGCTCCGGCGTCCTCGCGCTGCTCACCTGCGCGGTCTTCGCCCTCTCGGCGGGCACCCCGGCCTGGCTCGCGGTCACCGCCCTGGCCGGCGGGTCGGTCCTGCTCGTCGCCGCCGAGATGCTCCAGTCGGCGGGCTCCTGGCAGCTCGGCTTCGACCTGGCGCCCGCCGGGCGCGTCGGCGAGTACCAGGGCCTCTTCGGCGCGGGCGTCACCGTCGCCCGTACGCTCGGACCGCTGCTGCTCACCACGCTGCTGATGGAGCTGGGCACGACGGGCTGGCTGCTGCTCGGCGGGATGATCCTGGCGGCCTCGTACGCCATGGGCCCCGCCTCCCGCCGGGCCGCCGCGACCCGCCCCGCACCGGCCGCCGCACCCGCCGCCTGACCCTCAGGGCGGCCCGGTGGGCGTGCCCTGGTGGTGGAACATCTGCCGGTGACCGGGCCCCACCCGCCGCCACAGCGACGTGTGGTGGGACCGGCGCCCGCCGATGTACGCGGTGTACTTCACCATCACCAGCCCGTCCGCCAACCGCGTCCCGCGCATGTGCTCGGTCCTGATCGGTTCGCCGTCCGGATCGGTGTATGCCGCGACCCGCTCCGCCGTGCCCTCGTACCGGACCTCCGCGCCCGACGCCCCGAACTCGTGGAAGTCCGGCGCGAGGAACCGCCGGAGCCGGTCCGCGTCCGCCCGGCACGCGGGGGACGGGGTTGTGCGCTCTGCCGCCAATGCCCCGGCCACCTGCGGGTTGCCGTCCGTACCACTGCCTCCCGCGCTGATCGTCGTCATGCCTCGCAGAGGTACCACCACATCCCGTTCCGCGGCGAGGGAGATCCGACCACCCCGCCCGCGGCCCCCGTTCCGCACCCGCCCCTCCGTGACGCGAACCGCACGGACGCCGTGCCCGGCGGCCTCGTAACGGATCGGGTCGGGTGCGGCCTGCGGCCTTGGGCGGGTACCTCTCGTCCGAGGGGCCGGCGGCGGGCGGGCGCGCCGTGGCGCGGGGGCCTCAGTCGATGACCGCGGTGGCCTCGACCTCCACCAGGTGCTCGGGCACGTCCAGCGCCGCGCAGCCGATCAGCGTGGCCGGGGGCACGGGGACGGTGCCCAGTCTCGCCGCCGCCCGGCCTATCCCCTCCATGAGCAGCGGCATCTTCTCCGGCGACCAGTCGACGACGTGGACGGTCAGCTTCGCCACGTCGGAGAAGGAGGCGCCGACTCCGGCCAGGGCGGTCCCGACGTTGAGGTAGCACTGCTCGACCTGGGCGGCGAGGTCGCCTTCCCCGACCGTCGCCCCGTCGCCGTCCCAGGCGACCTGCCCGGCGACGAAGACCAGCTTCGAACCGGTCGCGACCGACACCTGCCGGTAGGCGTCGACGGCGGGCAGCCCCGCGGGGTCTACGAGTGTGATGGCCATGTTCCCTGCTTCCTCGCCGGCGGTGCGCCGTGCTCTCTTGCGGTTACCGGGAAACCGTAGGAGAGTCGCCTCCGACATGGAAGAACGCACTTTCCGGTGACGGGGGAACCTGAGGGTGACCAAGCAGTACACGGGCCTCCCCGACGAGGCGGACCTCCGGCGCGCGGACTCGCTGGCACGGGAGATCTTCACGGACGTCGCCAACAAGTGGGCGCTCCTGATCATCGAGGCGCTGGGAGAGCGCACCCGGCGCTTCAGTGAGCTGCGCGACGAGGTCGAGGGCATCAGCCACAAGATGCTCACCCAGAACCTCCGCATGCTGGAGCGCAACGGCCTGGTCGTACGGACCGTGCACGCCGTCGTGCCGCCTCGGGTCGACTACGCCCTCACCGGTCCGGGCCGGGCCCTGCGCGTGACGATCGCCGGGCTGTGCGACTGGACCCACCGCCACCTCGGCCACATCGAGGCGTCCCGCCGCCGCTTCGACGCCGTCTGACGGGCCGCCGTCTGACGGGCCGCCGTCTGACGGACCGCAGGCAGGCGGTCCGGCCGGGCTGCCGGCCGGCCGCTCGCCTGCTTCGGGCTGCTCGCCCGCCCGCGAAGTGGGGGCGGCGCCGGGAGGTTTGGCGGCGGAGAGCGCGGCCAGGCGGGGGGAGGCGGGTGTGTCGGGCCGGTGGAGGGGGGCGTGTGTGGCCGTGGTGGAGCGGGGCGACGGGCGTGCGGGACGTGTGAGGCATGTGCGGCGTGCGGGGCACGCGACGGGACGGGACGTGGTGCTGGCGGTCGGGCTGGTGGGCGCCGCCGTGGGCGGCCTGGCCCTGCTGGCCCGGACGGTGTGGACCGGGTCGTACGGGGCCTTCGGCTCCGTGGTGCTCGCTCTCGCGGTGGGCGTGGTCGTCGTGGTGGTGCGGCGGGTGGCCGCCGCCAGGGGCGACGGAGGCGCGGTGCCGTCCGCGAGGGGCGGCGCGGCGTGGGCGGGCGGGGGCGCGGCCGGGTTCGGTGACGGCGACGCGGCCGCCTCCGCCGGTGCGGCCGGCCCGGCCACCGCGTCCGGACACGGCGCGGCCGGCCCGGCGGGGCCCGGCCTGCTGGAGGACGCCCTGGCGGAGGACGGCGCCCTGGGCCGCGGGGGCGCCACCCCGGCCGATCACCTGGCAACTGCCGGTGCCGGGGCCGTACCGGCGGCCGGCGTCGGCGTGGCGGCGGTGCCCGTGCTGGACGGGGAGGCCGTGGACCACGACGCGGTGGACCCGCAGGGCTTCGAGCACACGGTCGCCGCCCTGTGCGTACGGGACGGCTGCACCCGCTCCGAGGTGTCCGGCGGGCCCGGCGACCTGGGCGCCGACGTGGTGGCGACCACACCGGACGGGCGGCGGCTGGTCGTGCAGTGCAAGCAGTACGGAGCCGGCCACCCGGTGGGCTCGGCGGACCTGCAGCGGTTCGGCGGCACCTGCTTCGCCGTCCACGAGGCGGAGGTCGCCGTCGTGGTGACCACGAGCACCTTCACCGCCCCGGCCGTCGAGTACGCCGCGGCGCTCGGCATCGTCTGCGTAGACGGTGAGGCCCTGGCGGCCTGGACCGACGGCGGCGCGCCGCCGCCCTGGGAGGAGGCCCGGCCGTGAGGCGGCGGGGTGGCGCGGCGGCCGGGGCGACGGGACCGACGCGGGCGGCCCGACCGGCGGGGCCGACGGGGCCGGAGGCGGACGGAGGCGGACGGAGCACCTGCGCGGACATGGCAGGATCGGAACAATGACGGAACGGATCATCGCCGCCTGTGACGGGGCGTGCAAGGGCAATCCCGGACCCGCGGCCTGGGCGTGGGTCGTCGCCGGTGCGGACGGGCAGGTCGTCTCCTGGGAGGCCGGGCCGCTGGGCCGGGCCACGAACAACGTCGCCGAACTGACCGCGCTGCTGCGGCTGCTGGAGGCCACCGACCCGGCGACGCCGCTGGAGGTCCGCATGGACTCCCAGTACGCCATGAAGGCCGTCACCACCTGGCTGCCGGGGTGGCGGCGCAAGGGCTGGAAGACCGCGTCCGGCTCGCCCGTGGCCAACCGGGACCTGGTCGTCGCCATCGACGGGCTGCTGACCGGCCGGGACGTGCGGTTCGTGTACACGCCGGCACACCGGGTGGACGGCGACCCCCTGAACGCCGCCGCCGACGCGGCCGCCAGCCACTCGGCGGTCAGCCAGGAGCCCGCGGGCTCGGCCGCCGGCTCGGTCCTGCCGCCGCCGGACACCCGCGAGCGCCCGCAGGCGCCCCGCCGCGCGCGCACCGCGAGCCGGGGCGCCCGGACCGGGGCCACGATCCGGGCGAAGTTCTCCGGCCGCTGCCGCTGCGGGCGCCCGTACGACAAGGGCGAGACCATCGCCAGGAACGATGCCGGCTGGGGCCACCCGGCGTGCGCGGCGGCCTCCTGACGGGGAGGAGCGGAGGGGCCCGACCGGCAGCGTCCGGCCGGAGCCGCACGGTCTGAACCGCCGTGCCGGTACTCCCATGCCGGTACTTCCCGGCCCGCGGTCTCGGGCCACGGTCCCGGGCCCGGCCCGCGGTCCCGGGCCGGTGATTTCCGAGCGGGAGTTCCAGCGGTCCCCTTCCGTCGGAGGCAGTCGCGAGATCATAGGACCGGTTCGTCGGATGAACTCGCGCGCCACGGAATTCCGGACGAAGAAGCAGGACGTCCCGACCAGCCGCGAAGTGGCAGGTCAAGGGAGGGAACATTTCTTCACCGGCACCCGGACCTGGCCCGAACCGATCCTTCCCGCAATCCTTCGGAATGCCGGGGAGGGCGCCTGGAAAACCTGGCGGTGAACATCCCGGAAAGGGATGTTCCACGACGTCGAGGAGGTATTTCCGTGCGGAAGAGGTTCAGCCGGATGTCGCTCGCGGTGGCGGCGGCCATGCTCATGGCGGCCACGACGGTGACCGGGGCAGCCGCCGCCCCCGCCGCGCCCGCCGCCCCCGCCGGGCAGGAGGCGGCGGCGCGCGGAGCCGGCCCGGCGGGCGCCCTCGCCGACGCCCGGTACGGCAAGGGCACCAGGATCTGCCGGAACCAGGCGCTGACCTCGGGGAACGGCCGGGCGGTCCTCCGTGTCCAGGAGGACGGCAACTTCGTCCTCTACAAGGACGGCCGGGCCGCCTGGCAGGCCCCCGGCGCCTGGCCCAAGGGCCACTGCGCCGTCTTCCAGCAGGACGGCAACTTCGTCCTGTACGACAGCGGCAGCAAGGCGCTGTGGGCCTCCAACACCTGGAACCGCGGCCATGTCCTCGCGGTACAGGACGACGGCAACGTCGTGGTCTACGACGGCTCCAACCGGCCCCTGTGGGCCACGAACACCGGCGACTGAGCCACCCCGCACCGGCGTCCGGTCCCGCCGGGGCCGGACGCCAGTGCGCGGACCCGGTCGGAGGCCGCGGCCCGGCCACCCCGGCCCCGCGGGTGGACGGCGGGGCCGCCTCACGGCCGCGACGAGGAGCCCGGCGCCTCCGGGTGCCAGGGGGCGTCCGCGCGCGTCGGGCGGGCGCCCGCCGAGAGGCGCAGCGCGTACACGGCCGGTCCCCGGCGGCCCCGGCGACCGGGCCGCGGCACGTCTGGCCCGTCATGCGGCACCAGGCGGGCGGGTCCCGCGGGTCGGCCGGGCCCGCGGAAATCGATTGCGGGGAACCCCGGGGCGGCCGACAGTTGCCTGATGCACTCCGAAGACCCCTTCTCCGTACGTCCGGCGACCCTGGACGACGCCCCGCTGATCTGCGGGCTGCTCAACGAGATCGACACCATCGAGACCGGTGCCCCCGACACCGAGCTGCACGACGTCGAGACCGACCTCGCCCACCCCGAGGCGGACCTCGGCCGGGACTCCTGGCTTGCCTTCCAGGACGGGCGGCTCGTCGCCTACGCCCTCGTCTGGGACGAGTCCGGGGGCGAGCGCGTCGACACCGACCACTACGTCCTGCCCGGCCACGAGGCGGCGGGCGAGCACCTGTTCGAGCTGGTGGAGCGCCGGGCCGCCGAGCGGGCGCGGGCCAACGGCGCCGACCGGGCCGTCCTCCACCTGCACCTCAACGCGCGGCCCACCACCGACGTCGGCATGCTGGCCCGCCGGGGCTGGGAGCGGGTCCGGCGCCACCATGTGATGGCCAGGCCGCTGTCGGACGGAGACCGGGCCGTTCCCGAGCCGCCCGCCGGGCTGGGCCTGCGCGACTGCGCGGACCCCGCGGACCGGCGGCGTGCCCACGCCCTGGTCCAGGAGACCTTCAGCGAGCACTTCGGCCACCAGCCGCGCACCTACGAGCAGTGGCTCGACGACATCGGCGGCGACCGCGTCGACTGGTCCCTCGTGTGGATCGCCTCGCTCGGGGCGGACGACGCGGCCGTCCTCTACTCGCGCAACGACCGGCAGAGCATGGCGTGGATCGGCCGCGTCGGCGTACGCAAGGAGTACCGGGGCCGCGGGATCGCCGGGTACCTGCTGCGGCACGCCTTCGGCACGTACGCGGCACTCGGGCGCGACACGATCGGGCTCGGCGTGGACACCCTCAACGAGTCGGGCGCCCTGCGTCTGTACGAGGCGCACGGGATGAGCACCCGGTACGCGGTGGACACCTGGGAGGTGGTCCTCCCGGTGACCCCCGCGGCGCCCTCCCCGGCGTGAGCCCGGCCCGGCCGCGTAAGGCCCGGCCGCGTACGGCCCCGTCGGGTACGGCCCCGTCGGGTACGGCCCCGCCCCGCCCGGCCGGCGGCCTTCCCGCCGGCCGGGCGGCATGGCGGGTCAACGTCCCTGCAGCGCGCGGACGTTGTCGCCGAAGGTCCAGTTCCGCGAGCCGTCCCAGTTGATGGACCACGTCATGAGGCCCTTGAGGCGGCCGCCGTACGCGTTCCACGCCTGGGCGACCGCGGCGGGCTGCATGTGGCCGCCGCCGGCGCCCGGCTGGGCGGGCAGGCCCGGCACCTGCTTGTCGTAGGGGACGCGGACGGTGGTGCCCTGCACGACGAGCCCCCGGTCGAGGCAGTCGGTCTGCGCGGTGAACCCCGCGACCGTGCCCGCCGCGTACGCGTCGCCGGAGCAGCCGTACATGCTGCCGTTGTAGTACTGCATGTTCAGCCACCACAGGCGGCCGTTGTCCGCGTACTTCTTGATGATCGGCAGGTAGGCGCCCCAGATGGAGCCGTAGACGACGCTGCCGCCGGTGACGTACGCCGTCTCCGGGGCCATGGTCAGGCCGAAGCCGGGCGGCATGCGCTCCAGGACGCCGTCGATGATGCGGATCAGGTTCGCCTGCGAGGTCGACGGGCGCCGGATGTCGCCGCTGCCGACCAGGCCGGTCTCGATGTCGATGTCGATCCCGTCGAAGTTGTACGTCTTGAGGATCGGCACGATCGTGTCGACGAACCGGTCGGCGACGGCCGTCGAGTTCAGGTCGATCCCGGCGGTGGCGCCGCCGATGGACAGCAGCACGGTGAGTCCGGCGGCCTTCGCCTCGCACATCTCGGCGGGCGTGGGCACCTTGACCGTGTTGTCCATGCCGTCCTGCCACAGGGCCGTGCCGTCCGAGCGGATCACGGGGAAGGCGGCGTTGACGACGTTGTAGCCGTGCTGCCGGATCCTCGGGTCGGTGACGGGGGTCCAGCCGAAGGGCGGGTGGACGCCGTTCGCGGCGCCGTCCCAGTTCTCCCAGTACCCCTGGAGGACCTTGCCCGCGGGCTTCGGCCTGAGCGCGCAGGTGGCGGCCGCCGGGCCGGCCGCGGTGGGGGAGGGGCGCGCCGCCAGGGCGGGGGAGGGGCGTGCCGCCTCCGCGGCCGAGGAACGCGCCGCCCAGCCCGGCGCGGAGGCCGCCGCCTCCGCGGTCGAGGGCGGCACCGCCGTCGCGGGGAGCGCCCCGCCCAGTAAGGAGGAGAGGCCCGCGACCGCGAGTCCCATGCCCAGCAGCCTTCTTCCGCGACGTGCCATCTCCGCGTCTCCCATCCCCGGGGCCGGTCGGAACCATCAGCGACCCTCAGAGTCTTCTGGTCCAGACCTTTCGTCAAGAGGTCTGGACCAGAAGCGCGTTGACGGTGAGGGCGGCGGCGGTCAGATCCCTCCGACGGCCCGCGTCAGCTCCGCGACCGCCGCCGCGACCGGCGCCACCGGTTCGGCGAACCGCGCCAGCCGGCCGAGCGCGCGCCGTACCACGCCCGGCTCCGGCTCGCCCTCGTCCAGCTCCTCCCGCAGCCGGCGCAGCTCCACCCGCGGCGCCTCCTGGTCGGGCAGCTCCGCCCGGTGCTCCTCCAGCAGCCGCTCCACCAGGCGGATCAGCTCGCCGACGCGGGCCCGCTCCTCCGCGCCGCCGTCGGCGTGGACGGTGACGTCCCCGGCGACCGCGCGGGCGCCGGGCCCGACGGCCTGGTTGCCGACGCTGCTGCGCCCGCCGTACTGCTGGACGCCGTAGTTGCCGCCGCCGGACGGCGCGGCGGGGGTGTGCCGGTTCTCCTCGGACATGCTCGCCTTCCCTTCTATCGTCCCGCCGACCCGCCCGGCGGCCGCGCGCCGTCGGCCGAGGCCGTCGCGGTCGTGGCGCGCGCCTGGGCGCCGGTGCCGACCGCCTGGTTGCCCACGACGCTCACGCCGCCCGTCTGCAGGACCCCGTGGTTGAGGATCGTCTGCGACTGCGCGCGGAAGTCGGCCGTGTCCACGCCGTGCTCGTCCAGGAAGTCCCGGACGGCGGCCAGGGCGTGCCGGTCCAGCGCGTCCAGCGTGTGCCGGGCGTCCACCGGCTGGAAGTGGTGGAAGTACTCCGGCCCCTGCGCGTACTCGCGGACGCTGAACCGGGCGCCCCGGTCGAACGCCGGGTCCTCCCGCGCGGCCCGCGTCTCGGCCCGCAGCCGGCGCGGCCTGCGGTACTCGGCGAGGGCGTCGGCCAGGCACGACCACGGCGCCCGCCACAGCGCCCCGCCCGTGCGCCGCAGCGCCCCGGACAGCAGCGCGCCCCGGTCCCGCCCCGTGAGAGAGGCGGGCGGCAGCAGGTCCACCGCGTGCAGGTCGCGCCGCACCGGCCCCAGCAGGTACCGCTCGCACCGCAGGTGCAGCGCCCCGTCCGCCACGGCGACGTGCAGCAGATGGCTCGGCACCACCTCGCCGCCCCACAGCGGCACATGGCTGACCAGGTAGTGGCGGGCCGTCCCGTCCGGGCGCAGCACCACCTGCCGTACGGCCTCCTCGGGCAGGCGGGTGGCCGGCGGGCGCAGCGGGTCGGGCAGCAGCCGGCCGTCACCGGACAGCTCCCGGCCGCTGACGAAGACCCGGTCCTCCACGACCGGCCGGGCACCGCCGCGCGGGTCCGCCCCCGTGGCGGAGGGCAGCGCGTCGGCCGTCTCCACCAGCCGCCTGCGCAGCCGCGCCACCACGGCCCAGGCGTCGAACGCCGCCACACCGCGCGCGGACTCCGCGGGCAGCAGCGGCACGGTCAGCGTCCACGCCGACTCCCGCCTGCCGTACCCGACGAACGGTGAGAAGCCGCTGTGGCAGCGGACGTTCCCCCGCTGGGCGTCCGCGACCGCCGCTATCCGCCCGGCCGCCCACGGCTCCACCGCGCCCGGACGGGGCAGCCCTTCCGGATCGAAGGCGCCGCGCCGCAGCGCACCGCGCATCCGCGCGTCGACGTCCGCCTCCTCGTCGAGCACCGCCCGCAGGGCGAGCGCGGCGCCCGCCACCGCCGCTAGCAGTGCCGGCACGCCGTACCAGTAGCAGCCGAGCAGCCAGCGGACGGCACCCGGCAACGGCAGCGACGACAGGGCGGCCCCCAGCGCCGCGCCGCCCGCCGGCAGGCAGCAGCCCGTGGCCGCCAGCCGCCACCGGGACAGCCGCGGCAGATGCCGGCCGCGCTCGGCGGCGTACGGCTCACCGACCCTGGACGCCCGGCCCAGGAGCGACAGCGCCGGCCAGACGAGCAGGAGCCACAGCGGGCCGAACAGGGCGATGGCGCCGTACGCCGCCGCCAGCCTCCGGTCCCGCTCCCGGCGGAGCCGGCGGGCCGTCAGGCTGTGCCGGGCCACGGGCACGAGGTCGACGCCGGGGGACACGGCGACCGCCCCCAGCCGGTCGCCGAGCAGCCGGTCCACCACCTGCCGCGCGAAGACCGGATCGGTGTAGGCGGCGGCGCACAGGTAGCGGGTGGCGTCCCCCTGCTCGGTGCCGGTCGCGACGGACGCGGCCACGCCTCCGGCGGCCGGGGCGTCGTCGGCCATGGCGGTGCTCCCTTCGGACGTAGGGGACGGGGCCCCCGCCCGGCGCCCGGCACGCGGCCCGGCCGCGCCGGCCGGGCCGTACACGGCGGCGATGACGAGCCCCAGCAGGAGGCCGAAGACCAGGCCGTCGACGAGGAAGGCGCCGAACGCGTACCGGCCGTAGACCACTTCGGCGTAGGGGTCGAAGGTGAAGACGACCAGCCACGACAGGGGAGCGGCGGCGAGGGAGACGAGCACGCCCGTCCCGACGGCGGCGGCGAGGCGCACCCCCGACCTGCCGGGCGCCCGCCCCACCAGCCTCGGCACGAGCACGAGCACCCCGGCCAGCAGGGCGGCGAAGGCGGTGAGGCCCCGCAGGTCGGCCGTGTCCGAGAAGGGGCCGGAGCCCGGCCAGAGCACCCAGCCCGGGGCGAGCAGCGCCCGGTACACCGTCCCGAGCAGCCCTCCTTCGTCCGTCCAGGCGCCGATCAGCAGGTCGCGCACCCAGGGGCTGCCCACCGCCGCCAGATACGCGCACACTAAGAGGACTCTTCGTCCGCCACCGCTTCGCCCCACGGCACCCCCCGGTCAGTTCGTGGATCCGTACTCTAGGAACACCGCCGCGCCGTGTCAGCCCGACGGACGACAACGCTTCGCACGCCTGCGCCCGCCCGAGCGCCGCCCCCGCGTCCGCTCAGCCGGCCGCCCCACCCGGCCGCAGGTCCGGGTGGTCCTCGGCGAGCCGGTCGGGCGCGGCCTGCCGCCAGGAGTCGACGAGGATGTCCCGCAGCTCGTCGAGGCCCTCCAGAGCGGCGAGCCGCACCCGCACCCACGCCGAGGAGGCCTCGTGCGGCGGCACCCAGAACTTCTCCGGCTCGGCCGCGATCAGCTCCTCGCGCTCCAGGCGCGGGCAGCGCACGGCGAACGAGGTCTGGTCGTCGGGGATCGTGACGTACATCTTCCCCGCCACGCGGAACGTGGGTATGGACCACGCCTCCTTCTCCACCGTCTCGGGGAAGGACAGGGCGATCCGGCGGACGTCCTCGGCATCGATCATGCCCACCACGCTAGTCGGCCCCACTGACAACGCCCGCCGCGCCGGGAGGACCGGGGTGCCGCGCCCTGTCCGCCGGGCGCGTGCGCCGGTAGCGTTCCGGCCGGAAGCGATCCGGGTCCGCCGCGCGGGCGCGGGCCCGGCGGACAGGGGAGTGGTGCGGTGACGGGTGAGGAGCGAGGGGCCGGCGGTGCGTCCGCCGCGGAGGTCTTCGACGCGGTGGGCGCGCGCTACGAGGAGGTGTTCGCCGGCGTACCGGGCCAACTGGCCGCCCTGGACTGGCTCGCGGACCGGCTGCCGCCCGGAGCGCGCGTGCTCGACGTGGGCAGCGGCACCGGACGCCCGGCGGCCGAGCGGCTGGTGCGGGCCGGCTTCGACGTCACCGGGATCGACGTGTCGGCCGAGATGGTGCGCGTGGCACGGGAGCGGGTGCCCGGCGCACGCTTCGAGCGGGCCGACGTACGGACCTTCGAGCCGCCCGCCGGCGGGTACGACGCGGTGTGCGCCTTCTTCCCGCTGCTCGTCATGGACCAGCCCGAGGTCGCGGACTCGCTGACGCGGATGGCGTCCTGGGTGGCGCCCGGCGGGGCGCTCGTCCTGGCGACGGTGCCCGGCGACATCCGCGGCCTGGACATCGTGTGGATGGGGCACCGGGTCACCGTCAGCAGCCTGTCGGCCGAGGAGCACCTGCGGCTGCTGGCGGGCGCGGGGCTGGAGGTCGTCCACCACCACACGGCGGTGTACCGGCCGCACGGCCCGGACGCGGGACCCGAGGAGCACCTGTACGTCCACGCGCGGCGCCCGGCGTGACCCGCGCCCGGCGTGGCGTCCACGCCTGTGCCGGGGGTGGCGTGCACGCCCGGTGCCGGTGTGGCGTCCACGCCCGGTGCCGGTGGTCGGCCGCGTGCCGGCGGGGGCGCGGCCCGGGTGGCACAGGGGGCGCGGCCCGCTCCCGGTCGGCGGTGGGGGAGGACCGACGGGGCCCCCGCCCATCGGGGCCGCCCCGCCGCCTGCCGCCCCACCGCGTCCGCCCCGCCGTCCGGGCGGACCGGGCGGCGGGGCGGGACGGACGGGCGGGGGCGGCAGGCGGCCGCACGGGGGCGGACCGCCCGCCGGAACCGGGTGGGCCGGTCAGACCGCCGGGGCTCAGACCGCCGGGGCCGGGTAGGTCGGGTACTCGACGCCCGAGACGTGCTGGACGACCCGGATGACCTGGCAGGAGTAGCCGAACTCGTTGTCGTACCAGAGGTAGAGGATGGCGTTGTCGCCGTCGACCTTGGTGGCGCCGGCGTCGACGATCGACGCGTGGCGCGAGCCGATGAAGTCGCTCGACACGGCGTCGGGCGCGGTGATGAAGTCGATCTGGCGCTTCAGCGGCGAGGTCAGCGACACGTTGCGCAGGTAGTCGAGGACCTCCTCGCGGGTGGTCTCGCGGCCCAGGCGCAGCGAGAGGATCGCGATCGAGACGTCCGGGACCGGGACGCGGATCGAGCTGCCGGTGATGGGCGCCTTCAGCTCGGGGAGCGCCTTCGCCACGGCGGAGGCGGCGCCCGTCTCGGTGATGACCATGTTGAGCGGCGCGGAGCGGCCGCGGCGGTCGGCCTTGTGGTAGTTGTCCAGCAGGTTCTGGTCGTTGGTGAACGAGTGGACGGTCTCCACGTGGCCGCGCAGGACGCCGTACTCGTCGGCCATCGCCTTCAGCGGCGGGACGATCGCGTTGGTGGTGCAGGACGCGCAGGAGATGACCTGGTCGTCCGGCTTGATGGTGTCGTGGTTGACGCCGTGGACGATGTTCGGGACGTCGCCCTTGCCCGGCGCGGTGAGGACCACCTTGGCGATGCCGGGGCGCAGGTGGTGCGAGAGGCCCGCACGGTCGCGCCACTTGCCCGTGTTGTCGATGAGGATGGCGTCGTTGATGCCGTACGCCGTGTAGTCGACCTCGGAGGGGTCGTTGGCGTAGATCACCTTGATCTCGTTGCCGTTGGCGACGATCGTGCTCTTCGCCTCGTCGACGGTGATGGTGCCCTGGAACTGGCCGTGGATGGAGTCGCGGCGCAGCAGCGAGGCGCGCTTGACGATGTCCTGGTCGCCGCCCCGGCGGACGACGATGGCCCGCAGCCGCAGGCCGTTGCCGGAGCCGGTCTTCTCGATGAGCAGCCGGGCGACGAGGCGGCCGATGCGGCCGAAGCCGTACAGCACGACGTCGCGGGGCTCGCGGCGCTCGATCTTGTTCTCGCCGGTCGCGCCGGCGACGGCCTCGGCGGTGAACTCCTCCACGGACAGGCCGCGGGTGTCGGCCTTGTACGTCGCGGCGAGCATGCCGATGTCGATCTGGGACGGGCCCAGGTCGAGCGTCGTGAGGGCCTGCAGGAAGGGGAGCGTCTCGGTGACCGACAGCTCCTCACCGGCGATCTGACGGGCGAATCGGTGGGTCTTGAGGATGCTCACCACCGACTTGTTCACCAACGACCGGCTGTGCACCAGGACGGTGACGTCCCGCTCCCGGTGCAGCTTGCCGATCATCGGGATCATCGACTCCGCGATCTCCTCGCGGTTCTTCCAGTTGGTGAACGAGTCGTCTTTGACAGTCACAGGATTATCTTTCGAGCTAGGCGGTGCTCATATGCTAACCACACGCCAGTCTGCACCCACGGCGGGCCGGTCGGACACCCCACCCCGGTATGCGGGCGCCGGAGCCGAACCCTCCGGGGCGCCGGGCCTCTCCTGTGATCGCCCCCACATCGCTCGCGAAGCGGGTCCCCAAATACGAATCCCGTATGCGTGTTTGATAGCGTCAGCGGCGTGAGGCTGACGAAGTTCACCGACCTGGCGCTCCGCGCCGTCATGCGGCTCGCCGTCGAGGACGGCGGCGGCTCGCCGACCACCCGCGAGGTGGCCGAGTCGATGGGCGTGCCGGCCGCCCACATGGCCAAGGTCGTCACCCGGCTCCAGCACCTGGGCGTGCTGGAGGCCCGCCGGGGTCGCGGCGGCGGCCTGGCGCTGACCGCGCTCGGCCGTGGCGCGTCGATCGGCTGGCTGGTGAGGGAGTTGGAAGGGGACGGCGAAGTGGTCGCCTGCGAGGGTGAGACGCCGTGCCCGCTGCGTGCCGCGTGCCGGCTGCGCGGGGCCCTGCGCGACGCGCAGGAGGCCTTCTACGCCGCGCTCGACCCGCTCACCGTGGCCGACCTCGTCTCCTCGCCCACCGGTCCGGTGCTCGTCGGCCTCGTCGGCCGCCGTCCCGGCTGACCCGTCCCGCCACCCCTTCCGGGGCTTCCCGGCCGTGGCCCCGTGCCCACTCCACCTGTCCGTTTGAATACGAAGATCACATACCACTTTCGAGGAGTCGCTGTGCTGTCCGAGCAGTCCGCCCCGGTCATCCGCGCCACCCTGCCCGTCGTGGGCGCCGCCATCGGCGAGATCACCGAGCTGTTCTACAAGAAGCTGTTCACCGACCGGCCCGAACTGCTCCGCGATCTGTTCAACCGGGGCAACCAGGCGAGCGGCGAGCAGCAGCAGGCCCTGGCCGGCTCCATCGCCGCCTTCGCCGGCATGCTCCTGGAGCACCCCCACGCCCGGCCGGACGCGATGCTCTCCCGCATCGCCCACAAGCACGCCTCCCTGGGCGTCACCTCCGAGCAGTACAAGCTGGTCCACCAGCACCTCTTCGGCGCCATCGTCGAGGTCCTCGGCGACGCCGTCACCGAGGAGGTGGCCGCCGCCTGGGACGAGGTCTACTGGCTGATGGCCAACGCCCTCATCGCCGTCGAGGCGCGCCTCTACCAGGAGGCGGGCGCCGCCGAGGGCGCCACCTGGCGGCCCATGCGGATCGTGGAGCGGCACGAGGAGACCGCCGACGCGATGTCCCTCGTCCTGCGCCCCGCCGACGGCACGCCCGCCGGCGCCTTCCGTCCGGGCCAGTACGTGAGCGTCCAGGTGGAGCTGGCCGACGGCGCCCGCCAGATACGCCAGTACAGCCTCTCCGCCGCGCCCGGCACCGGTCAGTGGCGGATCACCGTCAAGCGGGTCCGGGGCGGCGCCGGACCGGAGGGCGAGGTGTCGTCGTGGCTGCACGCGCACGCCCGCGCCGGCGGCGTCCTCCAGGTCTCCGCGCCCTTCGGCGACCTCGTCTTGCCCGAGGGCGACGGACCGCTGCTGCTGGCCTCCGCCGGGATCGGCTGCACGCCGATGCTGTCGATGCTCCACCACCTGGCGGCCGAGGGCGGAAACCGCTCCGTGACCGTCGTCCACGCCGACCGCACCCCGGCCGACCACGCCCACCGCGACGAGCTCCGCCGCCTGGCCGCCGGGCTCCCCGGCGCGGCGCTGCACCTGTGGTACGAGGAGCCCGGCGACGACACGGCGGCCTCGCGCGGCACGGTCGACCTGGCCGCGCTCGACCTGCCGGAAGGCGTCACCGCGTACCTCTGCGGCCCGCTCCCCTTCATGCGCGCGGTGCGCGGTGACCTCCTGCGGCGCGGCGTGCCCGCCCGCGACGTCCACTACGAGGTCTTCGGCCCCGACCTGTGGCTCGGCAGCGAGGACTGAGCGGGACTGAGCCGCCGGCACCGGCAAGCACCCGGCCCGGTGCCCGCCCCGCGAGGGGCGGCCACCGGGCCGGGTGCTTCGGGTCGGTCCGCGCGGGCGGACCGCGGCGGCGGGAGGCTCGTGCCGATGGGCGGGCCGTCACCGCGGGCGGGCCGCGGCGGCGGGGCGGCCGCCCCGCCGGCGCAGGACCGCGCGGGTCCGGCGGATCGGCGCGGACCCCGCCCGGCGCCGCGCCTACGCGCGGGGCGCGCCGTCCTCGACCGGGTCGAGCATCTCCGCGCGCGGCGCGGCGGACGGCACCCCGTCCGGTCCGCCGCCGCGCAGGCGGGCGCTCAGCCGGGTCGCGACCGGCTCCGTGTAGCGGGCGGTCAGCGGCCCCAGGACGACCAGGATCAGCACGTACGCCGTGGCCAGCGGCCCGAGCGACGGCTCGATGCCGGCCGTGACGGCGAGGCCCGCGATGACGATGGAGAACTCGCCGCGCGCCACCAGCGTCCCACCGGCGCGCCAGCGGCCCTTGGCGGAGATCCCCGCGCGCTTCGCCGCCCAGTACCCCGTCGCGATCTTCGTACCGGCCGTCACGACGGCCAGCGCCAGCGCGGGCACCAGGACGGGCGGGATGCTCGACGGGTCGGTGTGCAGGCCGAAGAAGACGAAGAACACCGCGGCGAACAGGTCCCGCAGCGGGCTGAGCAGGTTGTGCGCGCCCTCCGCGACCTCACCGGACAGGGCGATGCCCACCAGGAACGCGCCGACCGCGGCTGATACCTGGAGCTGCTGCGCTATCCCCGCGACCAGCAGGGTGAGGCCGAGCACGACGAGCAGCAGCTTCTCCGGGTCGTCGCTGGAGACGAACCGGGAGATCACCCGGCCGTACCGGACCGCGAGGAACAGGACGAGGCCGGCCACGCCGAGCGCGACGGCGAGGGTCGCGCTGCCCGCGGCGAGGCTGACCCCGGCGAGCAGGGCGGTGATGATCGGCAGGTACACCGCCATCGCCAGGTCCTCCAGGACCAGGATGCTCAGCACCACCGGCGTCTCCCGGTTGCCGAGCCGTCCCAGGTCGCCGAGGACCTTGGCGATCACGCCGGACGACGAGATCCACGTCACCCCCGCGAGGACGACCGCCGCGACCGGGCCCCAGCCCAGCAGCAGCGCCATCGCGGCGCCGGGCAGCGCGTTCAGCGCCGCGTCCATCAGGCCGGAGCGGTACTGGGTCTTCAGGTTGGTGACCAGGTCGGTGGCCGTGTACTCCAGGCCCAGCATCAGCAGCAGCAGGATGACGCCGATCTCGGCGCCGATCGCCACGAACTCCTCGCTCGCGCCCAGCGGGAGCAGCCCGCCCGTGCCGAACGCCAAACCGGCCAGCAGGTAGAGGGGGATGGGCGAGAACTTCAGCCGCCCGGCGAGGCGCCCCAGCAGGCCGAGGCCGAGGATGATCGCACCGAACTCGATCAGGAAGACAGCGGACGAGTGCACCGATCACTCCCTTCCGAGGATCGCGGCGGCGGCGTCGACGCCTTCGCGCGTGCCGATGACGATGAGGGTGTCCCCGCCGGCCAGCCGGAAGTCCGGCCCGGGTGCCGGGACGGCGTCGGCCCTGCGCAGCACGGCGACGATGGACACGCCCGTCTCGGTGCGCATCCGGGTGTCCCCGAGCAGCCGCCCGCACCAGTACGAGGTGGACGACAGCTCGATCCGCTCGGCCACCAGGCCCAGGTCCGTCGTCGACAGCAGGCTCGGGCTGTGGTGCGCCGGCATCAGCGCGTCGATCAGCGCCTCCGCCTCGGGGGCGGTGAGCTTCACGGAGAGCGCGCACTCGTCCGGATCGTCCCGGCGGTACGCGTTGAGCACGCGCGCGCCGTCGCGCTGCGCGACCACCGACAGGCGGCGGTCCTCGCGGGTGGTGAGGTCGTAGCGGACCCCGATTCCGGGCAGCGGTGTACTGCTCATCCGTGGAGCGGGCACGGCGGATCTCCTTCGAGCCTGGGTCGAGTGCGGGAGGGGGACTGCGTGGGGGCTTCTTGCTAATACTTTACCTGGGCAACTAATCGGCCGAATTCCGCACAAGACGCGCGATGTCCGGCCCCATGGAGGTGCGCTGCGGCCGCCGGGGCGGGTGGAGACGGCCCGCACGCTTCCGACATGGCCCTCTTGTCCGGCGTACACCTCCGACGGCTACGATCCGAAGGGTCACGGACGCAGGCGCCCCGGGGCGCGGCCCGGTCGGAAGGTAGGGAACATGGGAACGTTCAGCGCTTGGCACCTCGCCATCGTGCTCGGAGTCGTCGTCCTGCTCTTCGGCAGCAAGAAGCTGCCGGAGATGGCGCGCTCCCTCGGCAAGTCCGCGCGGATCCTCAAGAGCGAGGCCGCGGCGATGAAGGCGGAGAACGGCGAGAAGAAGGCGGACGAGACGACGCTGCCGCCGTCCCGCCCGGCCTCCTGACCGCCGACCGCCGGGGCTGACCCCGGCTCCGGGCCCGCCTGCTCCGGGCCCGCCTGCTCCGGGCCCGCCTGCTTCGGGTCCGCGCGTCCCGGCTTCGTGCCCGCGTGCCCCGGCTTCGGGGGCTGACCCCCAGTCTCGGGCCCGCGCGCCCCTGCTTCGGGGCGCCCTGTTTCGGGGGCCGCGGCTTCCGGACCCGTGCCCCGGTCCTCGGGCCCGTACCCGGCCGCCGGGCCCGCGCCCCGGCTTCTGCGGCCCGCACGCCGGCCCCGGCCCCGCACACACCGGGCCTTCGGCCCCGGCGCGGGGAGCAGCATCCCCGGCCCGCCCCACGGCCGCGGTGCCCCGACGCCCTGGCTCCCGGCTCCACGGCCGCGGTGCCCCGACGTCCCGGCTCCGCGGCCGCCGTGGTCCGCCGGCCCGGAGCCCGTCCCGCGCGCGGCCCGCTCCGGCCACCCGCACACCGCACCCCACCGCACACCCGCGCGTCCCCGCCCCGGCGGGTGCCGGGGCGGGGACGCGGGGAACGAAGCGGCAAGGGGCCTACTCGAGGGTGCGCCGGACGCACTCGGCCACCACGGACCGCAGGCTTCCCGTCCGGTGCAGGATCCGCCGCTGCACGCGGGCGCCGTTGCCTCCGTCCAGCAGCTCGGCGAGGGCCTTCTGGGCGCCCGCCGTGTCGCCGTTCGCGTCCAGCGCCTCCCGCACGTGGTCGAAGAGCGCCCGCACGACCGCCTCCGCCGGGGCGGGGCGCATCGTCTCCGGGTGGATCAGCTCCCCTTCCAGGCCCGAACGGGCCGCCCGCCAGGTCGCCAGCCGCAGCAGCGCCACCCCGTGCCGCGTCGGCGGCACCCCGTCGCGCCACTCCCGCGCGGCCGTGTCCACCAGGCCCCGCAGCAGCGTGGCCAGCAGCACCGTCGTGGAGGCGTCCAGGCACACGTCCGCCACCCGGATCTCCACCGTCGGGTACGCCTTGGACAGCCGGGCGTCGAAGTACACCATCCCCTCGTCCAGCAGCGCCCCGCTCGCGATCATGTCGGCCACCTGCTGGTGGTACCGGTCCGCGGAGCCGAACACCTCGACGGGCCCCGCCGAGGGCCACCGCCCCCACACCCGGTTGCGGTAGCTGGCGTACCCGCTGTCCTCGCCCTGCCAGAAGGGCGAGTTCGCGCTGAGCGCCAGCACGACCGGCAGCCAGGGCCGGATCCGGTCCAGTACGGCCACGCCCTCCTCGTCGGACTCCACCGACACGTGCACATGGCAGCCGCAGGTCAGCTGCTCCTGCGTGGTGAGGCCGAAGTGCTCCTGCAGCCACAGGTGCCGCTCGTCGGTGCCGAGCGTCGGGCTCACCTCCAGCGGGGACGTCGCCAGGGCGGCGACGGAGGCGTCGACACCCTCGGCGTGCCGGGCCGCCTCGGCCCGCCAGCGGCGGATCTCCTCGGCGAGATCCCCCATGTCCGTCCGCGGGCTGGTCGCGAACTCCAGCTGCTGGCGCTGGAGTTCGCTCTCGAACACCTCCTCGTTCCCCCGCGGGTCGCGTGAGGCCGCCGCCAGCACCGCATGGGACAGCGCACGAGGCTCCCCGTTCTCCCGGTCGACGAGCAGCAGCTCTTCCTCGACACCCACACTCCGCACGACATCACCTTTCTCGGTTTCAGCTCCGGACCGACCGCCGCGCGAGCCGCCTGGCGGACCGGCGGCGCAGCCACAGGGGGAGTACGTACCAGCACAGCGCGAACCAGAGCATCACCCCGGCCACGAGCAGCTCGGCGAGCAGGCCGGACACCACGACGTGGAGGATCAGCAGCAGGGTGCAGCCGATCGTGAGGGCGAGCAGGACCATCCCGCACATCATCAGCTTGTGGGCGATGTCCACCATCTCGTCCTTCATCCGCTGCCCCGACAGGAACCGGTGCAGCGACACGGGGGCGATCAGGGAGGCGGTCGCGGACGCGCCCAGCACCACCGTGATCACGTAGATCACCCGGTCGGCCATGGCCAGGTCCCGGAACAGCGGGCTGAAGGCGACGCTCAGCAGGAATCCGAAGAGGATCTGCACACCCGTCTGCGCCACCCGCGTCTCCTGCAGGATCTCGTTCCACCTGCGGTTGACGCGGTCCCGCGCGGTCTCGGGCCGCTCGTGGTCCACCGCGTGGTGCGGGGCCGCGCCGGGAAGGGGCGGCGTCCCCGTGCTCACGAGGGCCGCCCCCCTGCCCGCGGCGGGTGTCCCCGCGGCCGGGGCCGCGGCCTTCATCGCCGCCGCGACCGGGACCGCGGCGGGGGCCGCCGGGGCCGGGGCGTCCGCCGCCGCGGCCTGCGCGGTCGGCGCCTTCGCCGTCGGTGCGCCCAGGATCGGCGTGTCCCCGATCCGCGCGTGCGACGCGGAAGCGTCCGCCGCCGGGTCCGCCGGGTCCGCCGTGGCCGGAGCCTCCGGGGCCGGTGCCTGCGCGCCGTGCGCCGTTCCCCCGACCGGGTGGATCCCGGTCTGCCGGGTCCGCTCCGCGCACGAGGGGCAGGTCCCTGCGGTGGGGCGGCGCCCCGTGGGCCACCCGACCGGATGCTCCGTCATCGTCATGCGTCGTCCTCCGTACTCGGGGACGTCCGTGTGCCCACTCCGTACGGAAGCATGCGGGCCGCCGCCAGCGGTTGCGCATGCGGGGAGAACGACTTAGCGCACGCGATCACGGGCTATCCGTGGTGGCGTGCGAGCGCCATCCACCGGCCACGACACCGGTCCGGGCGGCGCTGTCGCGCGACGCGGAGGAGGAACGCCGCCACCATGACGACGGCACGAGAGATCACGACCGAGGGCGCCGAGTGCGTCCGCGAGACGAGACCGTGCTCGACGCCGCGAAGAAGAAGATGACCCGCCCCGGCGCCGGGGCGCTGCCGGTCCGCGGCACCGACGACAGGCTGAAGGGCATGCTGCCCTCTCCGCCGACCGAGCCCCGGCCCGAGGAGCCCCGGACGCGCCGTACCCCCGTACGCGCGGCCGGGGCTCGCCCACCCCGGACGGCCCGGTCGCCATGGGCCCCAGGGAGCGCCCGGCCCGAGGCGGCCCGGCCCGCGGCGGCCTGATGTACGGCGCGGCCCGCCCTGGTCGGCCCGACGTACGGCCCGGCCCGCGAGGTCCGCCGGGGACGACCGGGCCTCCGACGGCCGGGCACCGGCCCCTCCACGATCCGGCTCGCGGGAGGGGCGGCGGGTGGAGGGGAGCGAGTGGACGAGACGCCCTGGGAGGGGAGCGCACACCGTGGACGGCATCCTGACGGGAACCTGCTCGTGGACGGACCCGGCCCTGGTCTCCAGCGGCTGGTATCCGCGCGGCAGACGCGACGCGGAGGGGCGGCTGCGGCACTACGCGGACCGCTTCCCGCTGGTGGAGGTCGACTCCACGTACTACGGCATGCCCAGCGCCCGCAACAGCCGGCTCTGGGCGGAGCGCACCCCGGACGGCTTCCGCTTCGACGTGAAGGCGTTCTCCCTGCTCACCGGTCACCCCACCCGGCCTGCCGCGCTCCCCGCGGATCTGCGGCCCGCGCTCGCCCGGCACGGCGGGACCCGCCGCACACCGGCGGACCCGGCCTTCCTGGACGAGGTGTGGCACCGCTTCGCCGCGGCGCTCGGCCCGCTGCGCGACGCCGGCCGCATGGGCGCCGTGCTCTTCCAGCTGCCGCCGTGGGCGCAACCGGGCCCGCGCACCCGCGCGTTCGTCGAGGAGTGCCGGGCGCGGACGCGGGGCTGGCGGGTGGCGGTCGAGTTCCGCCACCCCGGCTGGTGGGCGGAGGGCGGGCGGGCCGACACGGCCGCGCTCCTCGGCGGCCTCGGGATGGCGGCCGTGGCCGTGGACACCGCGGCGGGGCTGCCCGGCTCGCTGACCCCGGACGTGCCGGTCACCTCGCCCGCGCTCTCCGTCGTCCGGTTCCACGGCCGCAGCGCGGCCTGGGGCACCGGCGGCAAGGAGGAGCGCTTCCGGCACGACTACACGGAGGACGAACTGCGCGAGTGGCTGCCGCGCGTCCGCGCCCTCGCCGACCGCGCGGCCGAGGTCCACGTGCTGTTCAACAACTGCTGCGGGGACGCCGCCGTCCGCGCCGCCGGGACCATGGCCGCCCTCCTCGGCCAGGAGCCGCGGACGGCCGCCCCCACAGAGGCCCCGGGCACGGCCGGCCCCCGACCCCGGTCCTCCGGCGCACATGGGAACGGCGCGGCGGGGCACACGGGTTGCGACACGAACAGCCCGGACCGGCGCTCAGCGCCTGCCACGTCCGGCACCGGCACACAGGAGGCGTCATGTCCCGACTGATCCGTCGCATCCAGAGGTTCAGCCGCACCCCGCAGGGCCGCGGCCTCCTCCGCACCGCCCGCCGCGCGGTGACCGACTCCCGCCGGCGCCGCGGGCGCGGCCGCGGCCACGGACTGCTGGGGAGGCTCGCCACGCGCCGCTACTGACACCGCGCCGGGCACCGGGACGGCGCCGGCCCCGACACCGCGCCACCGGTACCGCCACCGGTACAGCGCCACCACCGGTACAGCGCCGCACGACGCGCCGCGACGCGCGCCGTGCCCACGCCGCGGCCCCCGCCGGGCACACCGCCCGCCGGGGGCCGCGGCGTGCCAGGCCCCCTTCGGCGTACGCCTCGCGACTGACGGATGTCATGGTCCCCCGTGCGCAACTTCCTCCCACAGGAGGAGAATCCGGCCCCTCCCGCGCCCCGAGGATGGGTGCGGGCCGCGAACCCCGCGCCCCGCACCGACCACCGCAGGAGTGCCCACATGGACCTCTCGCAGCGCCCCGCCCGCACCAAGGGGCTGCGCCTCGCCGCCGTCGCCTCGAGCGCCGTCCTGCTGTCGCTCGCCGCCGGAACCCTGCCCGCACAGGCCGCCCCGGCGGCCCCGGCCTCCGCCCCGGCCCCCGCCCCGGCGGCCGTCGCCGAGCGCCACGTCCCCCGCCTCGACCGGGAGGCCCTGCGCGCCTCCCTGGACGCCGTCCACGAGGCCGGCATGTACGGCACCTACTCGGCCGTCCGCGACGGCTCCGCGCACTGGCACGGTGCCGCCGGTGTCGCCGACACCGACACCCGGCGCCCCGTCAGGCCCGGCTTCCAGCACCGCGTCGGCAGCATCACCAAGTCCTTCACCGCCGTCGCCGTGCTCCAGCAGGTCCACGCGGGCCGCGTCGACCTGGACGCGCCCGTCGCCCGCTACCTGCCGGACCTCGTCCCCGGCGAGCAGGGCCGCGCCACCACCGTGCGGATGCTGCTCAACCACACCAGCGGCCTGGGCGACCACATAGCCGGCGCCTTCCCCGGCATCCTGCAGGACCCCGGCAAGGCGCTCGACACCGGCCGCTTCCGCCACTGGGCCCCCGAGGACCTCATCCGCATCGGCCTCGCGACGCCCTCGCCCGTGCCCCGCGGCACGTACGGCTACTCCAACACCAACTACCTCATCCTCGGCGAGCTGCTCCGCGAGGTCACCGGCGAGGACCCGGAGCGGTACATCACCCGCCACGTCATCCGGAAGGCCGGGCTGCGCCACACCTACTTCCCGCGCACGGCCCGTCTCACCGGCCCGCACTCCAGGATGTACGAGTCGATGTACGGCATGATCGACCCGGCCCGCGACTACAGCGTCTACGACATGTCCTGGGCCGGCGTGGCCGGCAACCTCGTCTCGACCATGGACGACCTCAACTCCTTCTACCGGCAGCTCCTCACCGGCCGCCTCCTCGGCCCGGCCGAACTGCGTGAGATGAAGACGACCGTCCCCGCGTACGAGGCGCCGCCCGGCGAGGAGGCCGTCATGCGCTACGGCCTCGGCATCTACACGACGCGGATGTCCGACGGCCGCTGGTACTGGGGCCACGACGGCGCCGTGTTCGGCGCGGGCACGATGGCGCTCTCCTCCGAGGACGGCCGCCACCAGGTGGCCGTCGGCCTCAACCTGATGAAGTACCAGCGCCTCGACGACAACGGCCTGCCGCAGCCGCACGCCGTCGACGCGGCGCTGATCCGCCACGTCGAGGGCGCTCTCGCGGGCGGCCCGCGTCCGGCAGCCTCCGCCCGCACCGCCGCCCCCGCGCTCACCCTGCTGCCCACGGCCGCCGAGCCCCGGCCGCTCGCCGCGGCCGACCCGCTGAAGCGGTGAGCGCGACGGGCCGGCCGCGAGGCGGCGGGCACGGGCGCGGACCGCGCCGCTGACAACCGCCGCGCCCACCGGACCCCGCCGGCCCCGGCCGGCGCGGTGGGCGCGGTGGGCGGTGCGGGCGGTCCGGTGGTCGACTGGAAGAGGGCACACCGAGAGGAGCCGGTGATGTACGTCCTGCGCGTCGAGCACTCCGTACCGGAGTACGAGGCATGGAAGCGGGCCTTCGACGGCGACCCGCTGGGTCGCGGCGCGGTGGGCGTCCGGGCCTACCGGGTGATGCGGCCCGTCGGCGATCCGGGCCGGGTGCTGATCGACCTCGACTTCGACGACCGGGAGCCGGCCGAGCGGATGCTGATCCGGCTGCGGGAGCTGTGGAGCCGCCTCCCCGCGGCCACGCCCCCGCCGGACGGCGAACTCACGGAGGTCATGGAGACCGGACGGTACTGACCACCGGTCCGGGCGGCGCCCCCGCGCCACCGCCCCGCGCACGCGGTAGGCGTCCTCGTCTCCTCCGTCGCCCTCGCCGCCGCCGGAAGCAGAGGACGAGGTCAGTCGGCGACGGCGGGCTCGGGCGTCCCGGCCGGGAGGTCGCGGACGCCCAGGCGCAGGTGCTCGACGTGGTAGAGGGCCTGGTCGAGGAGTTCGGCGACGTGGTTGTCGTAGAGGGCGTAGATGATCGAGCGGCCGTGGCGTTCGCCGGTGACGAGGCCGAGGTTGCGCAGCAGGCGTAGCTGGTGGGAGCAGGCCGAGGCTTCCATCCCCACGGCGCTGGCGAGGTCGCTCACCGAGCTGGGGCCTTCCTGGAGCCGGGCGAGGATGCGCAGCCGGGAGGGTGTGGCGAGGGCCTGGAGGGTGGCAGCGACGTCGGCGGTCCCGACGATGTCGAGGCGTTCGCGTGTGGTGGCGCTGCTCCTGGCATCTGTTCCGTGGCCCATGGCGTCATCATACTCGTGACACATGAAGACCTGTTCATTCATTCCTGTATGGTGGCTGCGCTGCTCGTCGTCCGCCCGTGAAGGGTTTTGCCGTGTCTTCTGTTGTGGATCAACGACCCGCGCCACCGGTCCCGGGGGCTGAGCGCCCGGTGGCGCCGAGGCGGCGTACGCGCCTCCTGGCGCTGCCGGAGGCCCGGTGGGCGCTGGCTTCTCTGCTGTTGTTCCTGCCGGCGCTTCCCCTGTATCTGCTGGGTGCTCCGGCGTGGGCGTGGGGCCCGCTCTTCGCCGCCTGCTACGCCACCGGCGGCTGGGATCCGGGGTGGGAGGGCCTCAAAGCCCTGAGGGACAAGACACTGGACGTGGACCTGCTGATGGTCGTCGCCGCGCTCGGCGCCGCCGCGATCGGGCAGGTCCTGGACGGCGCTCTGCTGATCGTCATCTTCGCCACCTCTGGCGCGCTGGAGGCCGTCGCGACCGCCCGCACAGCGGACTCCGTACGCGGCCTGCTCGACCTCGCACCTTCCACCGCGATCCGGCTGCGCGACGACGGCGCTGAGGAGACGGTGGACGCCGAGCGCTTGGCGGTCGGCGATGTCGTTCTGGTGCGTCCCGGTGAGCGGGTCGGTGCAGACGGGCGCGTCCTGGACGGGGCGAGCGACGTCGATCAGGCCACGATCACCGGTGAGCCGCTGCCGGTGGCCAAGCAGGCGGGGGACGAGGTGTTCGCCGGTACGGTGAACGGCACCGGTGCCCTGCGGGTGCGCGTCGAGCGGGATCCGTCGGACTCGGTCATCGCCCGGGTCGTGAGGATGGCCGAGGAGGCATCCGAGACCAAGGCGCCGACCCAGCTGTTCATCGAGAGGATCGAGCAGCGGTACTCGATCGGGATGGTCATCGCCACCCTGGCCGTGTTCGGCATCCCGCTCGCCTTCGGCGACGACCTCCCGTCAGCGCTGCTGCGCGCGATGACGTTCATGATCGTCGCCTCGCCGTGCGCGGTGGTCCTGTCGACCATGCCGCCGCTGCTGTCCGCGATCGCCAACGCGGGCCGCCACGGCGTGCTCGCGAAGTCCGCGGTCGTGATGGAGCGCCTGGGCCAGGTCGACGCGGTGGCACTGGACAAGACCGGCACCCTGACCGAGGGCACCCCACGCGTCACCGGCGTTCTCCCCCTGCCCGGACCGGGCCTGGACGAGGACCGGCTGCTGGCACTGGCGGGGGCGGCCGAGCACCCCAGTGAGCATCCCCTCGCCCGCGCCGTCGTCCGGGCCGCCCGCGAACGCGGCCTCGTCCTCGCCGAGGCGACCGGTTTCACCTCGTACCCCGGCGCCGGCGTCACCGCAACCGTGGACGGACACACCGTCCAGATCGGATCCCCGGCCCGTCTCCTTCCCGGAGGAAGCCCGGAACTCGACGACACGGTCCGCTCGCTCGAAGACGAGGGCCGCACCGCAGTCCTCGTGCTTCGCGACGGCGTCCCGGTCGGCGTGCTGGGCATCGCGGACCGGCTGCGCCCCGACGCGAGGGCGACGGTGGCCGCGCTCACCGAACTGACCGGCCGCACCCCGGTCCTGCTCACCGGCGACAACGAGCGTGCCGCCCGCCGGCTGGCCGCCGAGGTCGGGATCAGCGACGTGCGGGCCGGGCTGCTCCCGCAGGACAAGGTCGCCGCCGTCCGGGCATGGGAGGCCGAGGGGCTGCGGGTCATGGTCGTCGGCGACGGTGTCAACGACGCGCCCGCGCTGGCCGCCGCGCACACCGGCATCGCGATGGGCCGGGCCGGATCCGACCTCGCGCTGGAAACCGCCGACGCCGTCGTCGTCCGCGACGAACTCGCCACCATCCCGGCCGTCGTGGCCCTCTCCCGCACCGCCCGCCGCCTGGTCACTCAGAACCTGGCCATCGCCGGAACCTTCATCGCCGCTCTGGTCGCATGGGACCTGATCGGCACCCTCCCCCTGCCGCTCGGCGTCGCCGGCCACGAGGGCTCCACCGTCATCGTCGGCCTCAACGGCCTGCGCCTTCTGCGGGAAGCCGCCTGGCCCCACCCGACCGAGGACAGCGCGTGAGCAGACGCGACCGCCGTGCCGCCCCCGCGGCGGCGGGGGCGGCACGCCCACCGCCACCGTCTGCCGCGGGGGCGGCGCCCCCGAGGGCGGCGGCCTCGATCACCCGTCGTGGACCGCGAGCGCGCGGGGACAGGCCGCGCGGAGATGCTCGCGGAACCGCGGAGCCTACAACCCCGCGCCCCCGCCCGGCGGCGGGTGCGCCGGGGTCCGGGCGACCGCCAGCCCCGCCGTGCGCGCCGCCCGCGCGAAGGCAGCGGCGTCGGCGGGCGCCGCCGCGTTCGGGTCGTTGTTGAAGTACGCGTACACGTCCCCGCCCGCCGGCCACGCGCCCGCGATCCGCCCCGCCCATGTCTCGAGGGACCGCCGCCCGTAGCGCGGCCACGGCCGGGCCCGCCCCTCGTGGAAGCGCACGTACCCCCAGTCCGCCGTCCGCCACAGCGGGGTCGCCGGCCTCGCCCGCACGTCCGCCCAGCACAGCGCGGCGCCCCGCGACTCCAGCGCGCCCCGCACCGCGTCCGACCACCACGACGGGTGGCGCGGCTCCACCGCGACCCGCACCCCGGCGGGGAACGCGTCCAGGCAGGCGCCGAGCAGCCCCGCGTCGGCCCGCAGCGTCGGCGGCAGCTGGAGCAGCACGGGCCCCAGCCGGTCCCCGAGCCCGGCGGCGTGCTCCAGCAGCCGCCCCACCGGCTCTTTCGGGTCCCGCAGCCGCTTGACGTGCGTCAGGAAGCGGCTGGCCTTCACGGCGACCACGAAGTCCGGCGGGGTGCGCTCGCGCCACGCGGCGAACGTCCCGTACGACGGCAGCCGGTAGAAGGCGTTGTTCACCTCGACGGTCGGGAAGGACGCCGCGTACGCCTCCAGCCACAGCCGCTGCGGCGTCCCGGCCGCGTAGAACGCGCCGCGCCAGTCCTTGTACTGCCATCCCGAGGTGCCGACGAGAAGGACCATGCCCCCATCACAGCACGCGCCCCGGGCACCCCGCCGCCCCCGCGCCTCGCGGCCGGGTACGGCGGACAGGCTCAGGAACGGCGGCGCGGCCGGCCCTTCCGGGCGCCCTGCGCACCACCGCCGCCGCGCCGCGCGCCCTTGGCCGCGCCACCACCGCCGCCGGAACCGCCTGCGCCACCGGTGCTCCGGGACCGGGCGCCGCCGCCCGTCCCCGCCCCCGTGCCGGAGGCGGCCCGCCGCGGCCTCTGCTTCGGCTGCTCGGCGGCGGCCCCGGCCGGGCGGCGGCCCCGCGTGCTGTTCACCGTCCTGCCGCGCACGATCCCGATGAAGTCCTCCACCGCGTCCGTCGTCCGCTCCTCCGGCCACGACAGCGCCACCTGCGACTGCGGCACGTCCGTGACCGTCCGGTACGTGAGGTCCCTGCGGTGGTGCAGGCGGGCCAGCGACTGGGGGACGACGAGCAGGCCGACGTTGGCCGCTACCAGCTCCACCGCGTCCCCGGTCGTCGCGGGCCGCTCGAAGCCGGGCCGCCCCGGCGGGCGCTCCCAGCCGAGGGTGTCGTCGAGCGGGTGGAAGACCACCTCGTCGGCGAGGTCGGCGGCCGTCACCTCGTCCACGGCGGCGATGACGTGGTCCTTCGGGACCACGACGACCGTCGTCTCCGTGTACAGGGGGATGGCGCTGAAGTACGGGCGGTCGACCGGGAGCCGGACGAGACCGGCGTCGGCGCCGCCCCCGCGCAGGACGTCCTGCGCCTCGGCGGCGGACACCGCGACGAGCTCCAGCGGCACGTCGGGCAGCCGCTCCCGCCAGACACCCACCCACTTCGCGGGCGTCACGCCCGGTACGTACGCGAGCCTGAACGGGGAGGGTGCTTCCGAGCCTGTCACCAGGCCAGGCTACCGGGCGTGGTCGGGAGCCGCGCACATGCTCGATATCCTGGGCGTATGACGTCGCACCGCACCACCCAGACGATGAAGCCCGCGACCGCGGCGAAGAAGCTGGGTGTCTACCTCGAGGCCACCCCCGAAGAGTTCCGGAAGGGTGTCGTCTCGCGGGACGAGCTGAACGCCCTCCAGGCCGACCCGCCCGAGTGGCTGAGGGAGCTGCGGCGCAACGGCCCGCACCCCCGGCCCGTGGTCGCGGCCCGGCTCGGCGTCTCCATCTCCGGCCTCGCCCGCGGCGGGGTCACCGAGGCGCTCACCACCGAGCAGATCGACGCCCTCAAGGAGGAGGACCCGGAGTGGCTGCGCAGGGAGCGCGCCACCCAGGCGGAGGTCCGCAAGGAGGCAGCCCGGATCAAGGAGAAGCGCGCCGAGCAGTCCGACGACGCGCGTTCCTGACCGGCTCCGCACCCCGGGAGCGCCCGCCCCGCACGGGCGCGCTCCGTACGCGTGAACGGCCCGGCCGCCCCGTGGAGGGGCGGCCGGGCCGCGTCATGGGGGCGGCACCGGCGGGTGGGCCGGCCCGCCGGCCGTCACCGTCGCCGTCGCGGGAGGCACCCGCCCGACGAGCCGCCGCCAAACCCGGCGCCGTCGCGGCGATCCTCCCCGCCCCGGGCCAGGGGGCGCGCCGCCACGACGCGACCGGCGCCCGACGGGTGCGTCCACCCCGGCCCCCGGCGCCACCCGCCCCGGCAGCGGCACCGCGACGACGGGCCGGCACGGGCCGCCCCCCGCCACCGGGAGCGGTGCGGCGGCCCCGCCCCCCGGCCTCGCGGCCCGCCCGCATCGGCGGACCCGGCCCCCGGCCTCGCGGCCCGCCCGCATCGGCGGACCCGGCCCCCGGCCTCGCGGCCCGCCCGCATCGGCGGACCCGGCCCCCGGCCTCGCGGCCCGCCCCAGCACCCGTCCGCACCGGCGGCCCCCGGCCTCGCGGCCCGCCCGCACCGGCGGCCCCGGCCTCGCGGCCCGTCCGCATCGGCGGTCCCGGCCCCAGGCCTCGCGGCCCGCCCGCACCGGCGGTCCCGGCCCCCGACCTCGCGGCCCGCCCCAGCACCCATCCGCCACCCGCACCGGCAGCCCCCGGCCCCGCGGCCTCCCCGGCGCCCCGCCCGTCTCAGCTCCCCTCGGCCTCCGCCGCTCCCGAGCCCCCCGCCACCCGGAACGGGGGCGCGGCCGGTGCCGGGCCGAGCGTCGTCGTGCCGGGCGCCGCCCGGTGGCCGAGCCCCGTCCGGTACGCGTCGAGGGCGGCCTCCACCCGGCCCGTGCGGCGCAGCAGGTCGCCCAGCAGCCGGCACAGGTCGGCCAGGTCCCCCGTGGCCCCGCTGCGCTCCAGCAGGCCGAGGGCCAGCACGTAGTGCTCCTCGGCGGCCTCCGCGTCGCCCCGCTCCTCGGCGATGAGGCCCAGCAGCCGGTGCGCGCCGCCCGCGTGCACGGCCCCGCGCCCGTCGTCCAGGTCCAGGTCCAGGACCGGCGCCAGCAGGGCGGCGGCCTCCTCGTGCCGGCCGAGCCGCCGCAGGACGTCCGCCAGTTCGACCTCCACCTGCGCGGCGAACAGCGCCGCCCGGCGGGCCGCCAGCATGTCCCGCGCCGTGCGCAGCTCCCGCTCCGCGGCGTCCAGTTCGCCGCTCTGCGCCTTGACGTAGCCGCGCATCCAGTGGCAGTGGGCCAGATCGGTGCCGAGGCGCAGCTGCCGGTACATCGCCTGGGCCTTCGCCAGGGAGGCGTCGGCGTCGGCCGTGCGCCCCTCGGCGAGGAACGTCCGCGCCACCTGCCGGTGCATCCCCGCCACCAGCGCCGGGTCGTCCACGCGCGGCGCCAGGGCGAGCGCCAGTTCCGCCGCGTGCGCCGCCCGCGCGTGGGCGCCCATGTCCATGTACGGGCCGATGCTCGCCGCGTACAGCATCACCAGCGCCTCCGGGTCGGCGAGGCCGCCGCCCGTCAGCTCGTCGATGGCGGACTCCAGCAGGTAGCAGGCGTAGCGCAGCTCCCCGGCGAGCAGATGGGCGACGGCCCTCCCGCGCACCGCGCGGGCCCGGCGCGGCGCCGGCTCGCCGGCCAGCAGCCGCTCCGCCTCCCGGAAGTGCCGGCCGGCCTCCTGGAGGGCGCCGGTCTCCAGCGCGCAGTCGCCGAGCCCGAGATGGGCCTCGGCCCGCTCGGGGGCCAGGCCGTGCCGCTCGGCGTCCGCGAGGAGCCCCTCGTACAGGGTGGCGGCCTCGGCGGCGCTGCCGGTCGCCAGCACCCGCTGGGCGTCCGTCAGCCCGGCCCGCAGTTCGGTGGCGAGGTGGGCGGGCCGGCCGGTGGCCAGTTCCTCGTACGACGTGCCGAGCCGGCCGGCGAGGAAGCGCAGCGCCGTCTCGGACGGCCGCACCCGGCCCGCCTCCAGCGTCGACACGTACGCCGCCGTGTACGACGGCTCCGCGAGCTGCCGCTGGGTCAGCCCGAGCGCGGTGCGCAGCCGTTGCACACGGCGCCCGATCTCGGCCGGTCCGTCCATCGCCACTCCCTGGTCGTCGAAGGGTCACCAGTATTCAGGGGCTCCCGGCCATTGCGCCGCCCCCGTGCGCACCCCTACCTTAAGCGGCTAGTTCAACGGACTTAATCCCTCGCTTAACTGCTCTCTCCTCGCCTGTCCCTCCGTCACCAGGAGACCCTGTGCGCCTCTTCGCCTCGCGCAGCACACTGACGGCGGCCGGTGTCGCCGTCGCCGTGGCCGCCGCCCTCGCCGCCGGACCCGGCACCGCCGTCGCGGGCCCCGCCCCCGCGCCCCCCGCCCCCGCCGAGCGGGTGGAGGTGGAGGTCCCCGGCCCCGAACGCGGCGGCTTCGCCGGATCCGGTCACGTCACCGTCCCCGCGGCGGGGCTCGGCCGGCCCGCGCCCCGGCTCAGCGGGGCGGCCGCCGAGACCGACGGCACCGTCACCAAGATCGTCGACGGCGGCCCCACCGGCGACCGCCTCGACGTCGTCGTCATCGGTGACGGCTACACCGCGGCCGAACTGCCCCGGTTCCACGACGACGCCCGCGCCAAGTGGGGCGAGATCACCGCCGTCGAGCCGTACACGACGTACCGGAACCTCTTCAACGTCTGGACCGTCGACGCCGTCTCCCGCCAGTCCGGCGTGACCGGCGACCCGGACCGCGCCACCGTCCGGGACACCGCGCTCGGCGCGTACTTCTGGTGCGGCGACATCGAACGGCTCCTGTGCGTCGACCAGGAGCGGGTCGACGCCTACGTGGCGCTCGCCCCCGAGGCCGACCTCGTCATCGTCCTCGCCAACAGCGCCAAGTACGGCGGCGCCGGCTACAACGAGCGGAGCGAGACCCTCGGCTACGCCGGCATCTCCACCGCCTCGGCCCGCAACGCCCAGTCCGGGCAGGTCGCCGTCCACGAGACCGGCCACTCCCTCGGCGGCCTCGCCGACGAGTACTTCTACCCGGGCACCCCCGGCTACGAGCGCTACACCGGCAAGGAGCCCGGCGAGCCGAACACCTCCACCCTGGACGCCGGCCGCATGGCCGCCCGGCAGGCCAAGTGGTACCGCTGGCTCGGCGAGGAGTCGCCGGACGGCGGCAGGGTCGGCGCCTTCGAGGGCGGCGGCTACTTCGAGACCGGGCTGTACCGCCCCACGGACGGCTCCCTCATGCGCTTCCTGGACAAGCCGTTCAACCTGCCGGGCGTCGAGGCGATGATCGCCGGGTTCTACCGGTACGCCCGCCCCGCCACCGCCCTCACCCCGCCCGGCACCACGCTCACCGGTGGCCGCCCGGCCGCCGTCAGCGTCCCCCGCCTCACCGGCCCCGACGGACGGCAGCTCACCATCCGCTGGTCCCTCGACGGCCGCGACCTGCCGCACCTGGCCGGCCGCACCGAGGTGCGCCCCGGCCAACTGGGGCTGCGCAAGCCCGACTTCCGCACCCACCGGCTCACCGTCACGGTGGAGGACCGCACGGACGCCGTGCGCGACCCGGCGCTCGCCCGCACCCTTCGCACCACCTTCGACTGGCGCGTCCGCCGCTGACCCGCCCGCGCCGCGGCCCGGCGCCCCGATCGGCGGGCCCACCACCCGATCCACGAGCCGCCGCCCCGCGACCGGTCCCGCCCGCCCGGCGGAGCCGGTCGCGGGCGCGCCTTGCACCTCCCCCTGGGGGAGCTCCTACCGTCGGCGCGGCGGCGACCCGAAGGGCGGGCGCCGGACGGACACCGGGCCCGGGCGACCGGGAGCCCGGGACGAGGAGGGCGCATGACGGCGTACGTACTGGTGGGAGAGGCGTTCACCGGCGGATGGCTCTGGGACGAGGTGGCCGGACGGCTGCGCGGGGCGGGCGCCGAGGTGCACGCGGCGACCCTCCCGGCCGGCCCCGGCACCGACCTGGAGGACCACGTGCGGCACGTGGTGCGGCTCGTGGACGGGGCCGCCGCCGGCCGCGTGGTGCTCGTCGGCCACGGATACGGCATCCACCCGGTGCTGGGCGCCGCCGACCGGCGGCCCGAGCGGACCGCCCGCGTCGTCCACGTGGACGCCGGCATGCCCCAGGACGGCGACCCGGCGCTGAAACTGGTCCCCGACGCCGCCGTACGGGAACGGCTGCTCGCCCCCGGCGGCGGCGCCGACCCGGTGGCGCCGCCCGCCGCGCCCGGCGACTGGGCCCGCTGGGGCAGCACCGAGGGCGTCCCCGCCGACGCGCTGGAGCGGCTCACCCGGCTGGCCGTTCCGCAGCCGCCCGCCACCCTCACCGCCCCCCTGCGGCTGACCGGCGCGGCGGCGAAGGCCCCCACCACCGGCGTGCTCTGCACGGCCAACGGCGCGGGCATCGCCACCGTCCAGGGGCTCGTCCACCTGGGCGACCCCCGCCTCCAGGCGCTCGCCGCACCGCGCGTGACCTTCTTCGAACTGCCCACCGGCCACTGGCCCATGCTGTCCGCCCCCGCCGACCTCGCCGACGCGCTGCGCGCCGCCGCGGCCGGCGGGGGACACCGGCTGACCCCGGCCGGCGACGGACCGCCCCCGCACCTGCGGCCCTTCCTGCTCGACGTGCCCGAGCGGCCCCGCGAGCGGCACGGGAGCACCGACCTGTACCTCCCCGACGGCGCCGCTCCCGAACGGCCCGCGCCCGCCGTGGTGCTCGTCCACGGCGGTCCGGTGCCCGCCGGGGTCGCGCCGACGCCCCGCGACTGGCCCGCGTTCACCGGCTACGCCCGGTACCTCGCCGGGCTCGGCGCCGTCGCCGCCACGGTCGACCACCGGCTGCACGACCTGGGCGACTACCCGCGCGCCGCCGACGACGTGGCGGCCGCCGTGCGGCTCGTACGGGACGATCCGCGGGTGGACGCCGACCGGATCGCCCTGTGGTTCTTCTCGGCCGGGAGCCTGCTGGCGGCGGACTGGCTGGCCGCGCCGCCCCCGTGGCTGCGCTGCGTGGCCGCCACGTACCCGCTGCTCGCTCCGCTGCCGGCCTGGGGAATGGACGAGACCCGGTTCCGCCCCGCCGCGGCGGTCGGCGCCGCCGGGCGGCTGCCGCTCGTGATCACGCGGGTGGAGCGGGAGCGCCCCGAGATCGCGGCGACCGTCGCCGGGTTCCTCGCCCGCGCCGCCGACCGCGGGGCGGCGGTCGAGGTGGTCGACGTGCCCGGCGGGCAGCACGGCTTCGAGACCGTCGACCACACGGAGGAGGCCCGGAAGGCCGTGGCGGACGCCGCGCGCCGGGTCGTCGGCCACCTGCGGTCCTGACCGGTCACAGCCCGCCGGTCTGGAGGAGCCGGCTGGGCGACGTCTTCGACACGGTCAGGGCGTTCTTCACGGACTGCTCCAGGATCCACCCGCCGACGGCGGCGGGCGTCGCCGAGGGGTTGCGCGCCTTGTACAGCGCGGCCACCCCGGCGACGTGCGGGCTCGCCATCGACGTGCCGTCGAGGGCGACGCTGCCGCCGCCCAGCCGCGCCGACCTGATCTGCGTACCGGGCGCGTAGACGTCCAGGCACGGACCGAAGTTGGAGAATCGCGCCTCCTGGTCGAGGTGGTCGGAGGCGCCGACCGTCAGGGCCCGTTCGGCGCCCGCGGGGGAGGTGCCGCACGCGTCGGACGCCTCGTTGCCCGCGGCGACCACGGGCAGGACGCCCCGGTCGAAGAGGGCGTTCGTCGCCGCGTCGACGGCCGCGGAACGGGGGCCGCCCAGGGAGGCGTTGAGCACGACGGAGCGGCCGCCCGCGTTGCCGGCGGCCCACTCGAGGCCGCCGATCACACCCGACCAGCTGCCCCGGCCGTCGCAGCCGAGGACGCGCAGGCTGACCAGGCCCACCTCGCGGGCGACCCCGTGCACGGAACCGCCGACCGTGCCGGCGACATGGGTGCCGTGGCCGTTGCAGTCCTGGCCGCGCCGCCCGTCGCCCATCGCGTCGTACCCGAAGTAGACCCGTCCGGCGAACTCCGGATGGGCGTAGTCGATGCCGGAGTCGAGGATGAACGCGTAGGCGCCCGCGCCGGTCGCGGTGACCTCGTAGCGTCCGTTCAGCGGCAGGTACGGCTGGTCGATCCGGTCCAGGCCCCAGCTGCTCGCGGTGACGCGCACGGCGGGAGCCCGGTCCTCCACGGGCGCGGCGACCACCCGCGCGTCCTGCTCGACGGCCGCGACCTCCGGCATCGCGCGGACGGCGGCGAGCTGGGCGGGGGTCAGCTTCGCGGCGAAGCCGTTGAGCACCCGCTGGTACGAGTGCAGCGGGGTGACCCCGGCGAGCCGTGCGGCCTGCGCGGAGGCCACGTCCGGCCGCAGCGTGACGATGTACTGGCCGTCGATCCCGTCCACCTCGTGGGTCAGCAGCGGCGCGGGCGACGTCCGGGCCGGTTCCGCGTCGGACTCGGCGGCGGTGGCGGGGGCCGCCGTCAGCGGCAGGAGCAGCAGCAGGGCGACGGACGCCCAGCGCGCGGACGGTCTCATGGGGGTCTCCGATCGGTCGGTGGCGGCGGTCGGCGTACGTGCGCCGCCGGTGCGCCCGCCCCGTGGCGGGGCGGGCCGCGTCGGGGGGAGTCTCGGCTCGCGCGGACCCCGCCACGCGGGCCTGACGGCGCCACGCCACAAGTCGGATGAGATGCCGCCCGCCCCGCGCCCCCCACCGCGCCCTTCCGGGCCGCCTTCCGTCGCCCTCGGCGCCGCCCTCGCCCGCACCGCCCTCGCCGAAGCCTCGCCCGCGCCGAAGCCCCGTCCACCGGCAGAGCCCGCCCGCCGGCCGTGTCCACGCCGCCCGCGGTGCCCACGCCGCCGAGCGTGTCCGCGCCACCGGCCGTGTCCGTCCGCGCCGGCAGCCGCCGGCAGCCGTCAGCGCTCGTCGTCGGGCGTCTCGCGGCGGGTCAGGTTGGTGCCCGAGCGCGGGTCGAAGACGTGCATATGGGACGTGTCGACGTACAGCTCCGCCGGGCTGCCCTCCCGCACCCGCGTCGCCGCGCCGAGCCGGGTGACGATCTGGTGCCCGCCGCCCCCGGCCTCCGCCACCCCGGAGTCGGCCGCCAGTTCGGCGAGGTCCGCGCTGTCCGCAGGCTGCCACCCCTCCTCGGTGAAGTAGGCGTACACGTCGGAGCCCAGCGACTCCACGACGTCCACCCGCGCGGTGAACCGGGCGCCCGGCAGGTCCGGGTCGACCAGGGCCGCGTCCTCGAACGCCTCCGGCCGCAGCCCCACGATCAGGTCGCGCGGCGCCTGCGCCCCCTCCAGCCGCCGCAGCGTCCCGGCGTCCAGCGGCAGGTCCCCGACCACCGTGCGCAGCCGGCCCTCCTCCAGCGAGGCGTGCAGGAAGTTCATGGCGGGCGACCCGATGAACCCGGCCACGAAGAGGTTGCGCGGCTGGTCGTAGAGGTGCTGCGGGGTGCCCACCTGCTGGACGAGGCCGCCGCGCATCACCACCACCCGGTCCCCGAGCGTCATCGCCTCGGTCTGGTCGTGCGTCACGTACACCGTGGTCGTGCCCAGCCGCTGCTGGAGGCGGGAGATCTGGGTGCGCATCTGCACGCGCAGCTTCGCGTCCAGGTTGGACAGCGGCTCGTCCATCAGGAACGCCTTGGGGTCGCGGACGATGGCCCGGCCCATGGCGACGCGCTGCCGCTGGCCGCCCGACAGGTTCGCCGGCTTGCGGTCCAGGTGGTCGCCGAGGTCCAGGATGCGGGCGGCCTCCTCGACCTTCTCCCGGATCACCGCCTTGTCCACCTTCGCCAGGCGCAGCGCGAAGCCCATGTTCTCCCGCACCGTCATGTGCGGGTAGAGGGCGTAGCTCTGGAACACCATGGCGATGTCGCGGTCCTTGGGCGCCTTGTCGTTGACGACCTGCCCGCCGATGCGCAGGGTGCCCTCGGTGATGTCCTCCAGGCCCGCGATCATGTTGAGGGTGGTGGACTTCCCGCACCCGGAGGGGCCCACCAGGATGACGAACTCCCCGTCGGCGACGGTCAGGTCCACGTCCCGCACGGCCACGGCACCGTCCGGGTACCTCTTGGTGATGCCCTCGAGAACGATCTCGGCCACTGTCGGTGCTCCTTGGAGGGAATGCCGTAGGGGGTGGGGAGGGGATGGGGAGGGGGGAAGCGGGGTGCGGGCGGCCGGTCAGCCCTTCACGGCCCCCGAGGTCAGCCCGGCGACGATGCGCCGCTGGAACAGCAGCACGAAGACGATGATCGGCACGGTGATCACCATCGCGGCGGCGGCGATCGACCCCGTCGGCTCCTGGAACTGGCTGCTGCCGGTGAAGAACGCGATCGCCGCGGGGACGGTCCGCGCGGACTCCGTGGAGGTCAGCGAGATCGCGAAGAGGAAGTCGTTCCAGCAGAAGATGAAGACGAGGATCGCCGTCGTGAACACGCCGGGCGCCGCCAGCGGCGCGATCACCAGCCGGAACGCCTGCGCCGGGGTGGCCCCGTCCACCTTCGCCGCCTTCTCCAGGTCCCAGGGGATCTCCCGGAAGAACGCCGACAGCGTGTAGATGGCCAGCGGCAGCGAGAACGTCATGTACGGCAGGATCAGCCCCGGCCAGGTGTCGAACAGGCCCAGCGCGCGCTCGATGTCGAACAGCGGGGACACCAGCGAGATCGGCGGGAACATCGCGATCAGCAGCGACACCCCGATCAGCAGCCGCTTGCCCGGGAAGCGCAGCCGGGCCACCGCGTAGGCCGCCATCGTCCCCAGCGCCACGGCGATGACGGTCGAGATCAGCGCGATGCCGATGGAGTTGACGAGCGCCCTGGTGAACTCCGACGTCTCGAAGATGCCCCGGTAGTTCTCCCAGGTCCACTTCCTCGGCACGAACGACCCGTCCGCCAGGGTGGACGGGTCCTTGAACGACAGCGCGGCGATCCACCACACCGGGAACAGCGCGTAGGCGATGACGACGACGTTCGCCACCGTCCACCCGGTCACATGCCGCTTCCCCGCACCGGCCATCAGCGGCCTCCCTCTCCCGATCCGGGCGCGGCGGCACCGAACGCCTTGACGAAGGCGAAGGCGATGAGCGCCACGCAGAGGAAGATCAGCACGGAGACCGCCGACCCGATGCCGAGGTTGAGCGCGGTGAACAGGTTGTCGTAGCCCAGGATCGACACCGAGCCGGTGCCGTGCGCGCCCGACGTCAGCACGTAGATGCTGTCGAAGACGCGGAACGCGTCGAGGGTGCGGAACAGCAGTGCCACCAGGATCGCCGGCTTCATCAGCGGCAGCGTCACGCGGGTGAACCGCTGCCACGGCCCCGCCCCGTCCACCATCGCCGCCCGCAGCGACTCCTCGGGCACCAGCGCCAGCCCGGCGAGCAGCAGCAGCGCCATGAACGGCGTCGTCTTCCACACCTCCGCCAGGATGATCAGCCCCAGCGCGGGCCACTGCTCCGTCAGCGGCGCCTCGCCGGCCGGGAGCAGCGCGGCCAGGTAGCCGGTGCCGGGCGTCCACGCGTACTGCCAGGAGAACGCGGCCACGACGGTGACGATGCCGTACGGGACGAGTACCGCCGTGCGGACCGTGCCGCGCCCGACGACGCTGCGGTGCATCACCATCGCCAGCGCCATCCCGAGCACCAGCTCGACGGCGACGGAGACGACCGTGATGAACAGCGTCACCCAGAACGCCTGCCACCAGAACGGCGACGAGAGCACCGCCGCGTAGTTGCTCAGCCCCACGAACTCGGCGCGGTCGGGGAAGCGCAGGTCGTAGCGCTGCATCGACAGGTAGACCGCGTAACCGATCGGGTACGCGGTGACGGCCGCCATCACCAGGACGGCGGGCGCGCACAGCAGCCAGCCGAGGCGGCGCTCCTGCCGGGCGCCCTCCGAGAGCCGGGCGCCCTCCGAGAGCCGGGTGCCGGACGCGGCCGAGGGCTCCTCGGGGCCGCCGGTCCGCTCGGCCGTCGCGCGTTTCACGGGATCAGCCCCTTCGACTGGAGGGCGTCCTCGATCTGGCCCGCGATCGTCTCCACCGAGCGGCGCGGGTCGATGGCCGCGGGCGGGGAGAGGGTGTGGGCGATGACGATGGACACGTTCTGGTAGGCCGGGGTCTGGGGGCGGACACTGGCGTTCTCGAGCGCCTGGTAGATGGCGTCGGCGAAGGGGTAGTCGCGGACGAACTCCGGGTCGGAGTACAGCTCCCGCAGGGTCGGCGGCAGCCCGCCGTCGAGGGCCGCGGCGATCTGGTTCTCCCGGTTGCGCAGGCACAGCGCCGCCTCGAACGCCAGTCCGGGGTGCCGGGAGTACGCGCCGACGGCCAGGTCGATCCCGCCGATCGTCGGTCTGGCCGGCCGCGAGGCGTCCACCCTCGGGTAGGGCGCCCAGCGCAGGTGCCGGAACAGCTCGGGGTTGTTGGCCTTCATCGACGGATGCACGAAGGGGTAGTTGAGCTGGAACGCCGCGGTCCCCGACTCCATCGCCAGCCGGTTCTGGTCCTCCATCTGGTTGGGCAGCGACGGGTCGGCGGCCGGCGACGTGGCCAGGTCCCGCATGATCCCCGCCGCCCGCACGGCGGGCGGGCCCAGCGCGGGGGCCGTGGCCGCGGCGTTGAGGACGGAGCCGCCCGCGCTCGCCACGAGCGTGTTGAACCAGACCGTCAGCCCCTCGTACTGGGCGCCCTGGATCTCGACGTAGTGCGGCTTGCCCTCGGCGGCCAGGCGGCGGGCCTCGGCCAGCATCTGCGCCCAGGTGCGCGGCGGCTCGTCGACCAGGTCGGCGCGGTACCAGAGCAGCTGCGTGTTGGTGTTGTACGGCACCGCGTAGAGGCGGTTCTTCCACGTGCCGGTCCGCAGCGGCACCTCGAGGGTGCCCTCCTCGGCGCGGCGGCGCAGCTCGCCGGTCCACGGCAGGATCCAGCCGGCCTCGGCGAACTCGGGGGCCCAGGTGACGTCCAGGCCCATGACGTCGATGGCCGTGTCCTCGGCGGCCAGCCGGCGGACGAGCTGCTGGCGCTGTCCGTCGGCGGTGCGCGGCAGCTTGTGGTAGACGATCCGGTAGCGGCCCTTCGCGTCCCGGGTGCAGTTGCGCGCGGCGGCGTCGAGGGCGCCGGAGTCGTCGGGGAAGTTGTACCAGTTGACGGTCGGCGGGCCGGCCTGGGCGTCGGAACCGCAGGCGGCCAGCGGCGAGGCGAGCAGCGGCAGGACCAGCAGCGCCCGCAGCCCGCGCAGTCCGCGCGGCCGTCCCGGCCGGCCGCCGCGCCGGCTGCCGGACGGGGCGTCGCGCCGGCCGCCCGGCCCGCTCGCGCGCCCGCCGCCCCGCGCGCCGGCGCCCGGGGCGCCGGGCTCGCCAAGGTGCCGGATCGCGCCTCCGGCCCGTCGTCCGAGGGCGTGCCCCGGTTCCGGCCGCGGGGGCGGGGGAGCGCTGGGCCCGGCGCTCGCTCCGGGACCGCGCCCGCCGGCGCGCACCGGAGACCGGCGGGTGGCGTCTTCCCGGACCTCTCCTGGCATGCGCCCGACGGTAGGCGCGGGTACCGCCCCGGCGCGGCGCGGCGCGTGCGCCCGGCCCGTACGGCCACCCGACCGGCCGACGCCCCGTCCCGCGCCGCGTCCGATCGCGCCGCCCCCGGCCGGGAGTCAGGCGAGCGAGCGGCGGTCGTGGTCGCTGGCGCGGCGCAACTCGTCCGTCCGCCGCGCCACGTCCTCGACCCGCGCCGCCAGCTCCGGGTGCCGTCCCCGCAGGTGCGGGCCGGTGTCGGCGAGCGGGCCGATCAGGCCGGCCGCGTCGTCCCCGGCCAGCGCCTCGGTGAGCCGCCCTATCGGCGACCGGGCCTGCCGGGCGAGGTCGTCGAGCGCCGTGATCTGGCCCGCGAGCTGCCGCAGGTCGGCCGCGTTGCGCCGGGCCCAGGCGCTCACCGACCGGTCGGCGGCCCGCCGGTCGCGCGTCGCCTTCACCCGCTGGTCGGCCGTGGTGCCGTGGCCCCCGCCGGGCCGCAGCCGCAGATAGCGCCGCTCGGCCGCCTGGCGGCTGGCCACGCCCAGCGGTCCGGCGAGATCGGCCCAGCTCACTCCGGCCGCGCGGGCCGCCTCGATGAGCGCGGGCTCCCAGTCGGCCAGCTGCCGCCGCACCTCCCTGAGCAGCAGCAGTGCCGCCAGGGCGTCCTCCGCCGCCGGGGCGTCCTCCGCCGCCGGGGCGTCCGGCGGACCGGGCGGCCCGCCGCCCGCCACGGGGGCACCGCCGGCGGCCGGCCGCGCGCCCCGCGCCGCGCGGATGGCCTCGCCGATGGTGCTGAGCGCCGCCGCCGCGGCGGCGACGGGCGGGCCGGGGGCCGGTGAGTGCGGCGCCGGCTGCCGCTCGGCTTCGCCCACGGGGCCTCCTCCACGGGGTTGGGGGCCACCGCCGCCGGACGGCGTCGCGGTGGCCCTGATCTTCTGACGGTCACCGGAACGGCGACCGCGCCGAGACGTCATGCCCCGCGATGACGAGCGGTCGCCGTCATCCGTTCGATGACGCCCGGCGTTGTCATCGTTCCGATGACATGTTACAACGGAGGCAGGTGAACGCATTGGCATGGAGTGTTCCGAGCCGGTGGAGGTGATTCACGATGTTGATGCGCACCGATCCGTTCCAGGAGTTCGACAGGATCGCCCAGAGGCTCATCGGGGCGTCCGGCACCTGGTCGCGGCCCACGGCGATGCCGATGGACGCGTACCGCGAGGGCGACGAGTACGTGATCGCCCTCGACCTGCCCGGCGTCGACCCGGACGCCATCGACGTCGACGTCGAGCGGAACATGCTGACGGTGAAGGCCGAGCGCAGGCCGCCGGCCAGGTCCGAGAGCGTGCAGATGGAGCTCTCCGAGCGCCCGCTGGGCGTCTTCTCCCGCCAGGTCATGCTGGCCGATACGCTCGATGTGGAGAACATCAGGGGCGACTACGACGCGGGTGTCCTGACCCTGCGCATCCCGATCGCCGAGCGCGCCAAGCCGCGCAAGATCGCCATCAGCGCCACGGGTGAGGGACGCAGGGAGCTCGGCGGCTGACCGACCCGCTCGCAGCGCGACCGGAGGGCGGACTCCTCCGCCCTCCGCCGGCCGGAAGGGGCGCGTGATGCAGATGAGGTGGGAGACGTTCCTGGAGGCGATCCGGGAACGGGGCGAGTACGCGACACCCGGGGAGGCGGAGCGCGCGGCCAGGGTCGTCCTGGCCCTGCTGGGCGCCCATCTCGTCGGCGAGGTGCGGGCCGAGCTCGCCGCCCGGCTCCCGGAGACCTTCGAGCTGATCCTGCTCAATCCCCTCCAGGCCGCGGAGCCGCTCTCCCCCGAGCGGTTCGTCCGCGCCACCGCGGCGTGGATCGAGGGAGCCACGGAGGAGACCGCCAAGTGGGACGTCGGCGCCGTGCTCAGCGTCGTGGCCGACGCGGCGGGCGGCGACCTCGTGGGCCGCGTCCTCCTCCAGCTCCCTCCGGGGTACGACCTTCTCTTCGGCCGCCCGACGGCGGCCTGACCACCACCGACGACACGCGGTCGCCCAGGCGCGCGACCGGGGAGGAAGGCTTTCCACCATGACGTGGCAGGAACTCGTGGCCCGCATCCGCACCGCCGGCCGCTACGACTCCGACGGGGAGGCGGAGCGCGTCCTGCGGGCCGTGCTGACGGTGCTGGGCGGCCACGTCGTCGGCGACGAGCGCTGCGAACTCGCGGGGCTCCTGCCGCCCGAGGCGGGCGCGCTCCTCGCCGCCCAGATCCCGGTCACCGAACCGGCGGCGGCGCCCGAGTTCGTCGGGCGCGTCGCGGACCTGCTGGCGCTCTCCCCCGCCGAGGCCCGCTGGGCCGCGTCGACCGTCCTGTGCACCGTCGGCGCGTACGCCGGCGACGGCCTCACGCGCCGGGTCCTCGCCGGCCTGCCGCGCGGCTACGCCCTGCTGTTCGGCGTCGCCGACCTCGCCCCCGCCGCCTGACGGCCCCGCTGTCCGACGGCCCCCCGCCGGGCGCTCTCACGGCGCCCGGCGGGGGGCCGTCCTCGGACGGTTCCGCGGCGGCGTCCCCCCTGGCCGCGACCGGTCCGCCGGACGGGGTGCCGCTTCCCGCGGGGCGCCGCGGCCGTCCCCGGCGGGCGCGGCATCTGCGCTGACGGAGCCTCAGTTGCCGCTCCCCGCCGATACGGTGGACGCGGCAGAGATCGTTCACGTGTTTGGAAGGGGGGACGTCGTGAGGGGAATCCTGCACTGGGGACGGCGTCGGCTGGGGGTCGCCGGAGCGGTGGGGGCCCTGCTCGCCACCGGGGTGGCCGGAGCCGGGGCGCACGCGGCCGAAGGGGGCGCCGGGACCGTCGCCCTGACGACGCCCGGCCTCGCCGTGGGCGGGCAGGTCGTCCACACGGTCACCGTCGAGGCGCCGGAGAGCGGCGTCCTCACGGTCGGCTTCGCGACCGCCGACGACCAGCGGCCCTGGGGGCAGCAGGACGAGTGGACCCACGGCGTCACGATCAGCGGCCCCGACGGTGTGGCGCAGCCGTGCACCTACCCGTCGTACGAGGTGCTCACCGGGCAGGTGCGCTGCGAGCTGCCGGCGGGCACGCACACCCTGACCTACCGGGTGCGGGCGACCGGGCCGAGCTGGCACCTCGTCGCCGACGCCCGTTTCGCTTCCGCGTCCGGCACCGCCGATGCCTCCGCCACCGGCCGGTTCGACGTCACGGGCGGCGCCGTCGTGCCGATGGACTGGGACGTGCTCGCCCGCGACGGCAGCGGAGCCGTGCGCGCCTACAGCCACTACTCCGGCGAGTGGGGCCGCTTCGACATCGAGTGGGGCAGGCCGCTCGGGGTGGACTGGGGCCGGTACGACCGCCTCGCCAAACTCGCCCCGATCGACGTGCGGGGGCGCGGCGGTGACGTGGTGGCGCGCGACGCCTCCGGGGTGCTCTGGTACCACCGGCTCGCGGGCACCGGGCGCACCGCCTTCGAGACCCCGGTGCGCGTCGGTTCCGGCTGGGGCGCCTACCGGTCGATCCGCGGCGCCGGCGACGTGACCGGCGACGGCCGCCACGACCTGCTCGCCGTGGACGGCTCAGGGGTCCTGTGGCTGTACCGGGGCACCGGCGACCCGGCCCGTCCCTTCGAGGCCCGCCGACAGGCCGGCACCGGCTGGGGCGTCTACACCTCGCTCACCGGCGGCCTCGACGTCACCGGCGACCGCAGGGCCGACCTGATCGCCCGCGACTCCGCCGGAGCCCTGTGGCTGTACCGGGGCACCGGGGACGGCGACGCCCCGCTGCGGTCCCGCGCGCGGATCGGCACGGGGTGGAACGTCTACGACACGCTCGTCCCGTACGGCGACGTCACGGCCGACGGCAACCCCGAACTGCTCGCACGCGACCCCTCGGGCGTCCTGTGGATGTACCGGGGCACGGGGGACGCGTCCGTGCCGTTCGAGGCGCGGGTCCAGGTCGCCCGGTACTGGGACGGGTTCGACGCCGTTCTCTGACGGGCCGGGCCGGGCGGCCGGACGGGCCCGAGCGGTCCGGGGGCGGCCGGACGGGCCCGGCCGGGTCGCGCGGGCCGGTGGCGGTGCGGGGCGCCCTGGTCGAACGGCCCGCCCCCGCGGGCGGGCGCCCACGGCGGACGCCCGCCGGGCCGCGACGGTCCGGCGGGCGTCCGGCGCCGCGTCAGCCCAGCGGGCGGAAGTGGCGGGCGAGGGCCCAGGCGGCGATGCGCTGGCCCGTGGCCGTGCCCACCTCGTTCGCCGTACGGGTGTGGATGCCGCCCCACATGCGGGCGCCCTCGACGTCGCTCGTGTAGTGGTCGGGGATCTGGTAGTGCCGGGTCTTCTTCGCCATGACCGACGTGACGCGCAGGTCCAGATTCGGGCTGCCCGACAGCGTCGTCAGGGTCCGCACCAGGGCGCCCGCCGTGGTGGTGTGCCCGCTGAGGTAGTCGGGGTGGGGCGGGGTGTTGAGAAGGGGCTCCCACGCCGCGTCGGGCTCGGTCAGCGGGTTGTCGTCCTTCTCCGCCTCGTGGATCGCGGTGACGGGGCGCCAGGAGCCGTAGTGCAGCTTCGCGTCCCACGCGGCGATCGCCGCGTCCACCTGGATCGTGCTGACGGCGGCGAACAGGCGCGCCGTGTCGACCAGGTCGAGACCGTGCCGCTCGGCGCGGTCGGCCAGCGCGCCCTGGAGGTCCACGGTGGTGAAGAAGCGCGCCGTCTCGGTCTGCTCCGGGGTGCGCACGGTGCTCGTCTTCGCGCCGACCGCCTTCACCTCGTTCAGGTCGGCGGCATAGCGGTCGGACGTCATCGCGGGGGGCGCGGCGGGCCTGAAGCGTTCGGGGGCGTCCATGAGCATCGGGCGCAGCCGGCCCACCCACGCACTGCCGAACGGCTGCCGCGCGGGCGGCGTGGGCCGCCACACCCCGACGGCGGGGGAGGCCGTGAAGGGCACGGCGGCGTTGACGCCGTCGTCCTTCCGCATCGCGATCATGTGGGCGGCGGCGCGGCGGCCGAAGGCCACCCCCGCCTTCTCGGCGGCCCCGTCCGGCACCTCGGCGAGCGAGGCGGTGTGGGCGCTCTCCAGCTGCGCCTTCGCCTTGGGGAAGTAGTGGAGCAGGACGTCGTGGGCGGCGGTCGCGGCGGCGGCCACGGACGAGGCGGAGCGGGGCCCGCGCCCGTCCCAGCGGTAGGGCTCGTAGCGGCCCTCGATGCCGACCACCGCGTTGTACATGCCCGCCGAGACGACGGCGTGCCAGACGGCCGTCTCCGACGAGTTGAGGTCGCCCTCCGGGTCCACGACCTCGCCCGTCAGGCGGGCCCAGTCGGCGATGACGGCGCCGGGCGCCGACACGGCGGGCTCCGCCTGCGCGACGGCCGCCGGGACCGCCGCCGCGGCTGCGGTCAGCCCCAGCAGCGCCGCGGCGGCGGCCAGGGCCCGGCGAGGCGACGTCCTCACTGATGTCTTCTGCACGTGTTCGTCCCTGTTCGTTGCGGTTGTCGATCCCTGCTGTCCACCCTCGGCGCCGGTGGGTGCGCCGCAACCGCTCCGGTCCGCGCGAGCGCCGTCCGGGCACCACGGCCACCCGAACGGAGCCGAAAGGCGGGTGATCTGTCCGATTGGATAGCCTTTAAGCCTTTTGGGCTCTTTGGTGGAGGGGGCGTCAATTCGGCGCGGTTTGCGGCGTGATGGTGGCGTCACGCTCCGCAGATGTGCTCCGTGACGTCGGTCACGGGCGCGCGGCGGCCATATTCCCCGGACGCCTTGCGGGCGCGAGGAATTCGCCCCCGGAGGCCGTCCCAATCGATCTTCGAATGGAATTCCCCGCCTTGTTCCCGCGGCCGTACGTCGTTTACGGTCACCGTCATTCCGGAGGGAACGCCGAATCCTGCCGCTCTCCGGACTCCGCCACTCACACATTCACGCTCGGCAGGAGCGGGGGAACCAGGTAAGTCGCCGCACCCGGCATCCGGGACGGCTAGGGGTGAAGTCGCGGGCGACCGCGGCCGGGCAGCTCCCGCCCGAACCCGACAGCTCACCTCGCAGGCGTCGGAGAGGACACGACCCATGCCCGCACCGGGTAAGCACGCACGCCGCAAGCTCAGCCGCCTCAGCCGTGGACTCGTCGTCGCGAGCACCGGCGGAGCCGCCCTCGCCCTGCCCCTGGCCGGCGCGGCCACCGCCGCCCCCGCCGCGGCCCCCGCCGTGGCCGTCGTCGCAGCTCAGGCGCCTGCCGCGGCCCCGGCCGCCGCGCCGGCCGCCCCCGCCACCTACACCGTGGCCCTCGGGGACACCCTGTCCGGCATCGCCACCGACCACGCGGTCGGCGGCGGCTGGAAGAAGCTGTACGAGGACAACAAGGCGGCCATCGGTGACGACCCGTCACTCATCCGGCCGGGCATCGAGCTGAGCGTGGCAGCGGCGGCCCGCCAGGCCGCCGCCCAGCCCGCGGCCGCCACCCCCGTCGCCGCCAAGGCGTACGCCGACAACCTCGACGGCTGGATCAGGGAATCCCTGGACATCATGGCCCGGCACGGAATTCCCGGCAGCTATGACGGAATTCACCGCAACATCATGCGCGAGTCCTCCGGAAATCCGCTCGCGATCAACAACTGGGACTCGAACGCCGCCGCCGGAACGCCCTCCAAGGGCCTCCTCCAGGTGATCGACCCCACCTTCCGCGCCTACCACGTACCGGGTACGTCCCTCGACCCGTACGACCCGGTCGCCAACATCACCGCCGCGTGCAACTACGCCGCCGACCGGTACGGCTCCATCGACAACGTCAACGGCCCGTACTGATCCGACGGTCCATCGGACCGGGCACCCGGCATCCCGCCGGGTGCCCGGTCGCGCGCGTGGCCCCCGGGCCCGCCCCGCCTCCCACGGCCCGTCAGGAGCACCCCGCCGGGCCGCTTCCCCCTTCCGCGCTCCGACGCCCGCCGTGCCCCCGCCCTCAGGCGCCGCACGAGCGGAGGAAGCGCCGGGTGCGCGCCGCGATCGGGAGCGGCCGGTCCGGCGGGCACGGGTACATGTCCTGCTCCACGACGGCGAACAGGTCCACACCCAGCCCCTGTGCCGCCGCCAGCACCGGCTCCAGCGCCGGAACCCCGTACGGCGGCTCGCACATCACCCCGCGCCGCACGGCTGGCCCGAACGGCACGCCGTCCGCGACGACCCCCGCCAGGACGGCCGGGTCCACCTGCTTGAGGTGCAGGTAGCCGACGCGCTCCCCGTACGTCTCGATCAGCTTCAGGCTGTCGCCGCCGCAGTAGGCGTAGTGCCCGGTGTCGAGGCAGAGCGCCACCAGGTCCGGGTCCGTCGCGTCGAGGAACCGCTCGACCTGCGCCTCCGTGGCCAGGTGCGTGTCGGCGTGCGGATGGACGACGACGCCGAGCCCGTGGCGCTCGCGGACCTCCCGCGCCAGCCGCTCCGTGCCGCGCGCCAGGGCCCGCCACTGCGCGGCGGTCAGCTCGGGCGGCTCGATCACCTCGGCGGTCCTGTCGTCCCGCCAGAACGACGGGATGACCACCAGGTGCCGCGCCCCCACGGCCCGCGCCAGCCCCGCGACCCGGTCCACCCGCTCCCGCGTCGCCTCCCACACGGCCGGGCCCCGGTGCAGGGAGGTGAAGACCGTGCCGGCGCAGACCCGCAGGCCCCGCCGCGCCGTCTCGTCGGCGAGCCGGACCGGGTCGGTGGGGAGGTAGCCGTACGGGCCCAGCTCGATCCACTCGTACCCGGCCCGCGCCACCTCGTCCAGGAACGTGGGCCAGGGCACCTGGCGCGGGTCGTCGGCGAACCACACGCCCCACGAGTCCGGCGCGGTGCCGACCCTGATCCGGTCGAGCGCGGGGGCGGGGGAGGAGCACGGCCCGGGGAGGCGGGACCGTTCGGGGGACGGTGCGGGGGAGCCGGCGGGGTCGGAGCCGGCGGGGGAGGGCTGGGGCGGGGGCGGGGAGCCGGCGGGGTCCACAGGCGGTCCTTTCACCCGGCGGCGGGCGGTGCGGGCGCCGCCGGAGGTCGGGGCGGTCGGTCGGGGCGGTCTGCCGGGGCGGTGGTCGCGGCGGCGCGCCGCGGTGGTCGCCGGCCCGGGGAGGTGTCCTCGTCGGCGGCGCCGTCGGCCCGCGGGGCGTGCCCGGTGCCGGCGGGCGGACCGGGGACGTCGACGACCCGACCGTAGCGGCGGCGGCGGGCCGCCACGAGCGCCCGTTGGTCCATCTGTCGGCACCTCACCGGGCGACCGGGGCGGTGATACGGGGTGGGCCGCCCGGCGCCGGGGGAGACACCTGGCAGCACTCCCGCCCCGACCGCCCCGCAGGCCCCAGGAGCATCCCGCATGCCCGAGTCCGTCGCACCTCGCCCCGCCGGGCCCGCGGCCGACGCGCCCGCCACCCCCCACCCCGCCGGGCCCTTGGTGGAGGCGCCCGCCGCCCCCCACCCCGCCGAGACCCCGGCGCCCGAGCCCGGCGCCCTCGGCCCCGCCGGGCCGGCGGCGCGCGCGCCCGGTGCTCCCGGCCCCGCCGGGCCCGCGGCCGACGCGCCCGCCGCCCCCGCGCCCGCCGGGCCCGGCGGGGGCGGGCCGTTCGACCTGATCGCCATGGGGCGGATCGGCGTCGACCTCTACCCGCTCCGCGGCGGCGTGCCGCTCGCCCGCGTGGAGACGTTCGGCAGGTTCCTCGGCGGCTCCGCCGCCAACGTCGCCGTCGCCGCCGCACGGCTCGGCAGGTCCACCGCGCTCATCACCCGGACCGGTGACGACCCCTTCGGCGCGTACGCGCACGAGGCCCTGCGCGCGTTCGGCGTCGACGACCGCTGGGTGGCCCCCGTCGCGGGGCTGCCCACCCCCGTCACCTTCTGCGAGATCTTCCCGCCCGACCACTTCCCGCTCTACTTCTACCGCCGGCCCAGGGCGCCCGACCTGGAGATCCACCCCGGTGAGCTCGACCGCGGCGCGCTGCGCGCCGCCCGCGTCCTGTGGACCACCGGCACCGGGCTGAGCGCCGAACCCAGCCGCACCGCCACCCTCGCCGCCCTGGCCGTCCGCGCCCGTACCGGCGTCACCGTCCTCGACCTCGACTGGCGGCCCGCCCTCTGGAGCGACCCGTCCGAGGCCCGCGCCCCCTACACCGAGGCGCTGGCGCACGCCACCGTCGCCGTCGGCAACCTCGACGAGTGCGAGATCGCCACCGGGACGCGCGACCCGCGCGCCTGCGCCCGCGCCCTCCTCGACGCGGGCGTCGACCTGGCCGTCGTGAAGCGGGGGCCCGCGGGCGTGCTCGCCGTCCACCGCGACGGCACCACGGTCGACGTGCCTGCGCTGCGGGTGGAGGTGGTGAACGGGCTCGGCGCCGGCGACGCCTTCGGCGGGGCCCTCTGCCACGGCCTCCTCGCCGGGTGGGACCTGGAGCGGACCGCGCGGTTCGCCAACGCCGCCGGCGCGCTGGTCGCGTCCCGGCTGTCCTGCTCGTCCGCGATGCCGACCGCCGCCGAGGTGGACGCCCTGCTCGCCGCCCCGCCGGCGCCCAGCGGGACGGCGCCCCGGCCCCCCGCGCCCCCCGCGCCCCCCGCCCGTCCGGAGGGCCCCGCCGCGGCGGCGCCTCCACCGCCTGCGCCCGCACCCGCGGCCCCCACGGCATCCGCGCCGCCCGCTGAGACCGCGGCTTCCGCGCCCGCCACGGTCGCCGCCCCGCCATCGGCCGCCGCCCCGCTCGCCTCCGGCCCACCCGCCCCCGCTCCACCCGCCCCCGCTCCACCCGCCCCCGGCCCGTCCGAAGCCGTGCCGCTCGAAGCCGCGCCGCTCGAACCCCGGCCGCCCGGCCCGTCCGGCGGGGCCCGCCGCCATCTGCCCGCCGGGACCGCCGCGCACGGCCCCTACAGCGTCGACGTCGGCCCCGCCACCGCCGGATGGGGGCACGCGGCCCTGCGCGTCCTGCCGCTGCCGCCCGGCGGGCACCACACGTACGACACGGGCGACAGCGAGTGGATCGTGCTCCCGCTCTCCGGCGGCTGCACCGTCACCGCCGACGGCCGCACCTTCCGCCTCACCGGCCGCCCCGGCGTGTTCCACTCCGTCACCGACTTCGCGTACGTCCCGCGCGAAACGCGCGTCACGGTCGCCTCCCGAGGCGGCGGGCGCTTCGCCCTCGCCGGAGCCCGCTGCGAACGGCGCCTGCCCGCCCGGTACGGCCCCGCCGACGCCGTGCCCGTCGAACTGCGCGGCACCGGCACCTGCTCCCGGCAGGTCAACAACTTCGCCGCCGCGGACACCTTCGACTGCGACCGGCTCATCGCCGTCGAGGTGCTCACGCCCGGCGGCAACTGGTCCTCGTACCCGCCGCACAAGCACGACGAGGAGCGCCCCGGAGAGGAGTCCCTCCTGGAGGAGATCTACCACTTCGAGATCGCCCCGCACGACGGCACGCCCGGCTTCGGCTACCACCGGGTCTCCCCGTCCGGCCACGGCCGGAACACCGACCTCGTCGCCGAGGTCCGCGACGGCGACACCGTCCTCGTCCCGGACGGCTGGCACGGCCCGTCGATCGCCGCCCCCGGACACGACATGTACTACCTCAACGTCATGGCGGGCCCCGGCGCCGAACGCGCCTGGCTCATCCGGGACCACCCCGACCACGCCTGGGTCCGTGCCACCTGGCCCGGCCGGCCCGCCGACCCGCGCCTGCCCCGGTACACCGCCCCCGGCCCGACGCCGCCGGACCACCGCGCCCCCGCCCCGTGAGGACCCCATGAGCCCGCCCGCCCGCCGCCCCGCCGTCCGCCTCACCACCGCCCAGGCGCTGATGCGCTTCCTGACGGCGCAGTACACCGAACGGGACGGTGTGCGCCGCAGGCTGGTCGCGGCCACCTGGGGCGTCCTCGGCCACGGCAACGTCGCCGGGATCGGACAGGCCCTCCTGGAGACGGGCGAACAGGCCATGCCCTTCCACCAGGGCCGCAACGAACAGGCCATGGTGCACGCGGCCGTCGGCTACGCCCGGCACCTGAACCGGCTCTCCGCCCACGCCGTCACCACCTCCATCGGCCCCGGTGCCACCAACCTCGTCACCGGCGCCGCCCTGGCCACCGTCAACCGGCTGCCCGTCCTCCTCCTCCCCGGCGACCGCTTCGCCACCCGCGCCGCCGAACCGCTCCTCCAGCAACTGGAACACCCCCTCCACGCCGACGTGTCCGTCAACGACACGCTCCGCCCCGTCTCCCGCTACTTCGACCGGATCACCCGCCCCGAGGCGCTCGTCCCGTCCGCGCTGCGCGCCATGCGGGTCCTCGCCGACCCCGCCGAGACCGGTGCCGTGACCCTCGCCCTGCCGCAGGACGTGCAGGTGGAGGCGTACGACTGGCCCGGGGAGTTCTTCGCCGAGCGGATCTGGCCCGTCCGCCGCCCCGCCCCCGACCCCGCCGAACTCGCCGAGGCCGCCCGGCTGGTGCGCGCCGCCCGGCGCCCCCTGATCGTCGCGGGCGGCGGCGTCCACCACAGCGAGGCCGAGGTCGCCCTGCGCGACCTCGCCGACGCCACCGGCATCCCCGTCGCCTCCACCCAGGCCGGCAAGGGCTCGCTGCGCCACGACCACCCCGCCGACCTCGGCGGCATCGGCCACACCGGCACGGCCGCGGCCGACGACATCGCCCGCACCGCCGACCTCGTCATCGCCGTCGGCACCCGCCTCACCGACTTCACCACCGCCTCCGGCACCCTCTTCGCCCACCCCGGCGTACGGTTCCTGGGCCTCAACACCACCCCGTCCGACGCCCACAAGGCGGCCGCCCGCCCCCTCGTCGCCGACGCCCGCGCGGGCCTCGCCGCCCTCGCCGCAGCACTGGCCGGGCACCGCGTCGCGCCCGCGTACGAGGCCGAGTACCGTGCGGGGCGCACGCGCTGGGAGCGGGTGGTCCAGGCCGCGTTCCGCGCCGGCGACGACGAGGTGCCCACGCAGACCCAGCTGATCGGCGCGCTCGACGCGGTCGTCGGCGACCGGGACGTCGTCGTCAACGCCGCCGGCTCCCTCCCCGGCGACCTGCACCGCCTGTGGCGCGCCCGGTCACCGCGCCAGTACCACCTGGAGTACGGCTACTCCTGCATGGGCTACGAGATCCCCGGCGCCCTCGGCGTCCAGCTCGCCGCGCCCGGCACGCCCGTGTGGGCGCTCGTCGGCGACGGCACGTACCTGATGGCGCCCACCGAGATCGTCACCGCCGTGCAGGAGGGCCTCCCGGTCAACGTGGTCCTCGTCCAGAACCACGGGTACGCCTCCATCGGCGCTCTCTCCGAGCAGGTCGGCGCCGAGCGCTTCGCGACCGCGTACCGCTTCCGCGCCGCCGACGGCTCCTTCACCGGCGCGCCGCTGCCCGTGGACCTCGCCGCCAACGCCGCCAGCCTCGGCATGGACGTCCTGCGCCCGCGCACGGTCGGCCAGGTGCGCGCCGCGCTCGCCGAGGCCCGCCGCTCACCCCGCCCGACCTGCGTGTACGTGGAGACCGCCGCGCCCGGTGAGGAGACGCCCGGTGCGTCGGCCTGGTGGGACGTGCCGGTCGCCGGGGCCGCCACCCGCGAGCCCGCCGTCCGGGCCCGCGCCCTCTACGACCGGCGGGCGGCCGACGCGCGCGGGTACCCCTAGACGGGGCCGGACCGCCGTCCCCGGGGCACGGCGGGCCGGCGCGGCGACCGGTCACCACCGCGCGCCGCGCCGCCGGGCGGAGCCCGCGCCGTCGGCTGAGCCCGCGACAGGGGCGCGGGCCCGCGTGCCCGGTGGGCGAGCCCGGCGCACCCTGGAGACATGAGCCGGGCCAACGAGGAGGTCGAGGCGGTGCTCCAGGAGTACGCCGACCTCATCGCGATCAGCGGCGGCGAGGGCTTCAGGGCCCGCGCCTACGAGAAGGCGGCCCGCGCCATCGGCGGGCACCCGGCCGACGTGGCGGGGATGGGCGTGGACGGCCTGAGGGAGATCCCCGGCGTCGGCCGGTCCATCGCCGCCAAGGTGGTGGAGTACCTGCGCTCCGGGCGGATCGGCGAGGTCGAGCGGGCCCGCGAGGAGATCCCCGCCGGGGTCCGGGAGCTGATCGCCGTACCGACGCTCGGCCCCAGGAAGGCGATGGTCCTCCACGAGGAGCTGGGCATCTCCTCCGTCGACCAGCTCGCCGAGGCGGTCCGCGCCGAGCGGCTGCGGGACCTGAAGGGCTTCGGCGAGAGGACCGAGGAGAACATCCTCCACGGCATCGACCTGCTCCGGCGGGCGGGCGGCGGACGCGTCCTGATCAGCACCGCCATGGACGAGGCCGAGCGGATCGTCGCCGCGCTCCTCGCGGTCGGGGGGTGCGTGCGCTGCGCGTACGCGGGATCGCTGCGCAGGATGCGCGAGACGATCGGCGACATCGACGTGCTCGTGGCGGCCGAGCGGGCCGGGCCCTTCATGGACGCCCTGGCCGCGCTCCCGGACACGGCCGAGGTCATCGCGCACGGCGGGAAGAAGACCTCGGTCCGCACCCGCGAGGGGCTCCAGGTCGACCTGCGGGTCCTGCCGCCCGAGTCGTGGGGCGCGGGCCTGCAGTACTTCACCGGCTCCAAGGCGCACAACATCCGCACCCGCCGGATCGCCGTACGCCGCGGGCTGAAGCTCTCCGAGTACGGCCTGTCCGACGCGGAGACCGGGCGCACGGTCGCCTCGGAGACGGAGGAGGAGGTCTACGGCCGGCTCGGCCTGCCGTGGATACCGCCGCCCCTGCGGGAGGACCGCGGGGAGATCGCGGCCGAGCTCCGCGGCGAGCTGCCGGAGCTGGTGGAGGAGCGCGACATCCGCGGTGACCTGCACACCCACACCGACCTCACCGACGGCCTCGCCCCGCTGGAGGACATGGTCGCCGCGGCCGCCGCGCGCGGCTACGCGTACTACGCCGTGACCGACCACGCCCCGGACCTCGCCATGCAGCGCATGACCGCGGAGAAGATCCTCGCCCAGCGCGCCCGCCTGCGCGCCCTCGACCGCCGCCACCGGGGCATGCGCCTGCTGCACGGCACGGAGCTGAACATCGGCCCCGACGGGGGACTGGACTGGCCCGACGACTTCCTGGCGGGCTTCGACGTGTGCGTGGCCTCCGTGCACTCCCGCTTCGACCAGAGCCCGGAGGCGCTCACCCGGCGCATCGTCCGCGCCTGCGAGAACCCGCACGTGAAGATCCTGGGCCATCCCACCACCCGCCGCATCGGCAGGCGCCCCGGCCTCGACGCCGACTTCGACGCCGTCTTCGCGGCCTGCGCGCGCACCGGCACCGCACTGGAGGTCAACTCCCACCCCGAGCGGCTCGACCTGTGCGACGAGGACATCCTGCGCGCCAAGCGGTACGGCGTCCGGTTCGCCATCGACTCCGACGCCCACTCCACCACCCACCTGCCGTACCTCCGCTACGGCGTCGGCACCGCCCAGCGGGGCTGGCTGACGGCGGACGACGTCATCAACACCTGGCCCCTCACGCGCCTGCGCCGCTTCCTGGCGAAGGGCCGGGGCAGGGCGTAGCGCGCGCCCCGCGCGGGGGCGTGTTACGCCCTGCCCCGGCGCAGGGCTCCGTACGGCCGGGACGGAGCCCTCGGCGGGTGGCCCCCGAGCCCGCGCCCGGCCCGGTCCGCGGCTGACGCCCTTCCGGCGCCCCGGTACGGCGGCTGATCCGGCCGGGGCGGCCGCCGTACCCGGCCGACCCGCAGCCACCGGCGCGGGGTGCCGGCAGCGCCCGGCGCGCCCGACCGCGACCGCGGGGCGGTCGCGTCCGGCCGAGTGGTGGCGTCCCGGGGGCCGGGCTTAGCGTTGAACGGTGGACGACGCCCGTCCACGCCCCCGCCCCGAGGTCCGTGTGCGCCATGACCATGCCCGGCCCCGCCCCCGCAGCGCGTGCCGCCGCCCCCGAGCGGGGCGACGGCAGCACGATCGCCCTGGTCGTCATCGCCGGCTGCCAGCTCATGGTGGTGCTCGACATCACCATCGTGAACATCGCCCTGCCCCAGATCCAGCGGTCGCTGGACTTCTCCACGACCGGGCTCTCCTGGGTGGTGAACGCCTACACCCTCGCCTTCGGCGGACTGCTGCTGCTCGGCGGACGCACCGGGGACATCCTGGGCCGGCGGCGGATGTTCATGGTGGGCGTGGCGCTGTTCGCCCTCGCGTCGCTGCTCGGCGGACTCGCCCAGAGCTCCTGGCAGCTGCTGGCCGCGCGCGCCCTGCAGGGCCTGGGCGGCGCCATCGCCTCGCCGACCGCGCTCTCCCTGATCAGCACGACCTTCCGCGAGGGCCCCGAACGCAACCGCGCCTTCGGGGTGTTCGCGGCGGTCTCCGCGGGCGGCGGCGCCATCGGGCTGCTCGCGGGCGGCATGCTCGTCGAATGGCTCGACTGGCGCTGGGTGTTCTTCGTCAACGTGCCGATCGGGCTGCTCATCCTCCTCGCCGCGCCGCGCTGGATCCGCGAGTCGGAGCGGCGGCCCGGCCACTTCGACATCGCCGGCGCCCTCACCTCCACGGTCGGCATGGTGCTGCTCGTGTACGGCTTCATCCGCGCCGCGCAGGAGGGGTGGCGGGACCCGCTGACGCTGGCCTCGTTCGGCGTCGCCGTCGTCGTCCTCGCGGTGTTCGTCCTGGTGGAGCGGGTGTCCCGGCAGCCCATCACCCCGCTGCACATGTTCACCGACCGCAACCGCGCCGGGACGTACGGGATGATGCTGAGCCTCGCGGCGGCGATCTTCGGGATGTTCTTCTTCCTGACGCTGTTCGTGCAGAACGTGCTCGGCTTCGGCCCGCTCAAGGCGGGCCTGGCCTTCCTGCCGGTCAGTGTCGTCATCGCGGTCGGCGCGGGCCTCGCCTCGCGGCTGCTGCCCCGGTTCGGCCCCAAGCCGTTCATGGTCCTCGGGTCGCTGCTGGCCGCGGCCGGGCTCGGCTGGCTGACGCTGACGGACGCCGACTCGACGTACGCGGGCAGCATCCTCGGGCCGATGCTGGTGCTCAGCCTCGGCATGGGCATGCAGTTCGTGTCGCTGACGCTGATGGCGCTCTCCGGTGTCGCCCCGCAGGAGTCGGGCGCGGCCTCGGGGCTGCTGAACACCATGCAGCAGGTGGGCGGTTCGCTCGGGCTGTCCATCCTGGTCACGGCCTTCGGCACCGCCGGCCGCGCCGAGGGGGAGCGCCAGGCCGCCGACTTCCTCGCGACGGCGACCACGCAGCAGCGGCTGGAGTTCCTGCGGACCGGTGAGCTTCCGCCGCCCTGGTCGTACGAGGTGCTGGCGGCCGGGGTGTCGGTGGCGTTCACCCTGGCGGCCGTCTTCGCGGCGGTCGGCGCGCTGATCGCCCTGGTGGTGGTGCGGGTCCGGCCCGGCGACCTGGAGCGGATGCAGGGCGGGGCCGTGCCGGGTGGGGCGGCGGGCGGCGGGCGCCGGGACGGTTGACAGGTCCCCGTACGGCTGGCTTGATGAACGCGCACGGATGGGAGCGCTCCCACCCGTGCGCTCCCCACCGGGCGCCGCCGGCCGTGCGCCGGGTCGCCCCCGCCGCGCGCCGAGCCGCCGTGCGGCGGGGGCGCCCGTACGGCCGGGGGCGAACCGCCCCGCCGGCCCCCTCGGGTCGCCGGGCCGGATCGCCTGGCCCGTCCGGTGGGGGAGCGCCCGGGGCGGACCGCTCGGCCGGATTGTCATGGACTCGACAGTAAGGACGGTACGCAGTGGCACAGCCACCCACCACCTCCGCCCCGCCTTCCGCCCCGCCTTCCGCCCGGCGTCCCGGGCGCGCCCGGCGGCTGCGCGCACTCGCCGCCGGCGTGCTCGCCGGGACGCTGCTGTGGGCGGCGGGCCCCGCCGACGCGGCCCCCGCCGACACGTCCCGCCGCGCCCCCGCCGCCGGGCGGCCCGCCGGGCCGCCCGCCGCCGGGCAGGCGGCCGGCCGGGACGCCGCCCCGCCCCCGACCGGCTCCGCCGCCCCGGGCGACGACTGGCTGCACACCCGCGGCAACCGGATCGTCGACGCCCACGGCAACGAGGTCCGGCTCACCGGCGCCAACTGGTTCGGCTTCAACACCACCGAGCGCGTCTTCCACGGCCTCTGGTCCGTCAACATCACCGAGACGACCCGCGCCATGGCGCAGCGCGGCATCAACATCGTGCGCGTCCCGGTCTCCACCCAGCTCCTCCTGGAGTGGCGCGACGGCCGCGCCGCCGTGCCGAGCGCCGTCAACGCGTACGCCAACCCGGAGCTGGCGGGGAAGACCACCCTGGAGGTCTTCGACCACTGGCTGGACCTGTGCGAGCAGTACGGCGTCAAGGTGATGCTCGACGTGCACAGCGCCGAGGCCGACAACGCCGGGCACGTCCACCCCGTGTGGTGGAAGGGCGCCATCACCACCGAGGACTTCCACGCCGCCTGGGAGTGGGTGACCGCCCGCTACCGGGGCGACGACACCCTCGTCGCGATGGACATCAAGAACGAACCGCACGGCGGCGCCGGCGACTCCCCGCGCGCCAAGTGGGACGGCTCCACCGACCAGGACAACTTCAAGTACGCCTGCGAGACCGCCGGCAAGCGCATCCTGGCGGTCAACCCGCACCTGCTCATCCTCTGCGAGGGCATCCAGATCCACCCGAAGGACGGCGCCGACTGGTCCTCCACCGACGCCGGCGACTACCACTCGACCTGGTGGGGCGGCAACCTCCGCGGGGTCCGCGACCACCCCGTGGACCTCGGCGCGCACGGCGACCAGCTCGTCTACTCGCCGCACGACTACGGTCCGCTCGTCGCGCCCCAGCCGTGGTTCACCGGCGACTGGAACCGCGCCACCCTCGAACGGGACGTCTGGGACCCCAACTGGCTCTACCTCCACAAGGAGAACACCGCCCCCGTCCTGATCGGCGAGTGGGGCGGCTTCCTCGACGGCGGCCCCAACGAGAAGTGGATGACCGCCCTGCGCGACCTCATCGCCGAGCAGGGCCTCCACCACACCTTCTGGTGCCTCAACCCCAACTCCGGCGACACCGGCGGCCTGCTGCTCGGCGACTGGAAGACCTGGGACGAGGAGAAGTACGCCCTGCTCAAGCCCGCGCTCTGGCAGCACCGCGGCAAGTTCGTCGGCCTCGACCACCGCGTCCCGCTCGGCGGCGCCGGCAGCGCCACCGGCCTCAGCCTCACCGACGTGTACGGGGACGGGGGCGGCGGCCCGGCCGACACCGCGCCCCCCACCGCGCCCACCGGCCTCACCGCCACCGCGACCGGCGCCACCTCCGTCACGCTCCGCTGGTCGCCGTCCACCGACGACACCGGCGTCACCGGCTACGACGTCCACCGGGACGGGGTGAAGGTCACCGCCGCCCCCGTCACCGGCACCACGTGGACCGACACCGGTCTCACCCCGGCCACCCGCCACACCTACACCGTCCGCGCGCGAGACGCGGCCGGCAACACCTCCGCGCCCTCCGCCGCGCTCACCGTCACCACGGCGCCCGCCGGCGGCGGCGAACCGGCCGGGACGCTCAAGGTCCTGCACCGCACCACCGACGGCTCCCTCACCGACAACGCGATCCGCCCCGAGCTGCGGATCGCCAACACCGGCGCCGCGCCCGTCGACCTCGCGGCCGTGACCGCCCGCTACTACTTCAGCCGCGACGGCGGCGCCCCCTCGGTCAGCGCGTGGTGCGACCACGCCGCCCTCGGGTGCGCCGGGGTGCGGCTCCGGGTCGTCCCGCTGTCCGCCCCGGTCGCGGGCGCCGACGCCTACCTGGAGGTCGGCTTCGCCGGCGGGACCCTGGCGGCGGGCCGGGACACCGGGGAGATCCAGCTCCGGATGAGCAAGTCGGACTGGTCGGCCTTCGACGAGCGCGACGACCACAGCCGCGCCCCGTCGTCCGCCTTCACCGACGCCCGGACCGTCCCGGCGTACACGGGCACGGCCCTCGTCTGGGGCGCCCCGCCCGCCTGACGGACGCCCGCGCCTGCCCGGCGGCCCGGCCCGCCGCCGGGCCCGCCGGGACGGGCGGGGCCTCCCGGCACGGGTCCGGCCCGGTGGCCCGCACGGAGCGGTCCACCGGGCCGGATGCCGGGCGTGGGCGGGGTCAGATGATGCTGACGCCGTACGCGCTGAGCGCCTCGGTGACGGGCTGGAAGAACGTGGTGCCGCCCGTACGGCAGTTGCCGCTGCCGCCGGAGGTGAGGCCGAGGGCGGTGGAGCCGGCGAACAGGGCGCCGCCGCTGTCGCCGGGCTCGGCGCAGACGTTGGTCTGGATCAGGCCGGAGACGATGTCGCCGCCGCCGTAGTTGACCGTGGCGTTGAGGCCCGTGACACGGCCGCTGTGCAGACCGGTCGTGGAGCCGCTGCGCTGGACGGTCTGGCCCACGTAGGCGTTGCCGGCGCCGGTGATGTCCCGGTACGAGCCGTTGTACAGGTACACGCGGCCGTCCGCCGCGGACGCGTTGGAGTGGCGGATCAGGCCGTAGTCGTTGCCGGGGAAGCTCGTGCCGGCGCGGGTGCCGAGCAGCGAGGTCTGGCCGGAGTTCGTGTACCAGGTGGAGGCGATCTCCGTGCAGTGGCCGGCCGTCAGGGCGTAGGTCGCGCCGCTGCTGCTGCGCACGTTGAAGCCGAGGGAGCAACGGCCGCCGCCCGCGGCGTAGATGGCCTCGCCGCCCGCGATGAGCTTGTTGAAGGTGCCGGGGGTGCGCTTGATCTCCACGGCGCCGGCCTTGTCGCCCGCCGCCTTCTTCAGCTGGGCCAGCTCGGCGGCCGACACGGTGGCGTCGGCGGTGACCACCAGCTTGCCGCTCTCGGCGTCGGTGTACCAGGCGGTGCCCGGCACGTCGGCGTCGAGCACGGCGTCGCTGACGCGCGCCAGCTCGGCGACGCTCGCCCGGGTCGCGTCGGCGGTCTCCGCGCCGGCGCTCGGGGCGGCAAGCGCGGTGGCGGTGACCAGGGCGGCGGCCACGGCGGTCAGCCGCGCGCCTCTCGCGAGTCCGCCGCGGGGGGTGAAGCGCTTGAGGTTCACTGCGTCCTCCGGTGGGGGAAGGGTGGGGCCCGCTGGGTGGACGGGCCCGCCAGGCGCTCCCGGCCGCCCGGTGGTGCCGGGTGGTCGGCATGTGCCTGACAACTTGTGACGCTGGGAATACTCGCGTCCGGTTCACCCGTGCCACAAGGCCGCCTTTCGGTCGCTCCCGGCCGTGGCCGGGGAGACCGGGGGAGGGGGCGGCGAAAGGCCGGTTTCGCGGTGAGACGCCACCGGGCGCCGGCGCTTCCGCGCCGGGCCGGCGGCGTCCGCCCGGCGGGGGCGGCGGCCACCCGGCGGCGGTGGGGCGCGGCGGCCCCGGGGACGCCCCGGCATACCGACCGTTCGGCCTGTTCAGCGCCGGACGGACGGGCCGTCGCCACCGGCGCCCCGCCCGCGCGGCGCGGGCGCGGACGTGCCCGGCCGGCGCCGCCGGGGCGGGGCGGCGGCCCCCCGCGCCCCCACCCGGGAGCCCCGCGCGCCCGGCGCGCGGGGCCCGTGCGCCCTTACGTCCGGATCACTCCCGTTCGCCCCGCCTCCGGTCTGTCCGAATACCGACCTTGCCTGTCCGGCCGGCCGGACAGCCGCCCGCGCGCCGCCCCGCGCGAACGGGTCACCAGGTGACGGGCAGCGCCTCCGGGCCGCGGATGAGCGCGCTGCGCCGCCACGGGATGTCCTCGACGGGCACGGCCAGGCGCGTCCCCTCCGGGAGCCGGTCCAGGAACATCTCCACCAGCAGCTCGATCTCCATCCGGGCGAGCAGCGCGCCCGTGCAGAAGTGCGGCCCGTGCCCGAACGCCACATGCGGGTTCGGCGAGCGGTCGAAGTCGATGTGCTCCGGGTCGCCGAACACGTCCGGGTCCCGGTTGGCCGCCAGGTACGACACGTACACCGCGTCGCCCGCGGCGATCCGCACGCCCCGCAGCTCGACGTCCTCCGTGGCGATCCGGGCCAGCCCCACCGACGAGCGGTGCGGGATGTACCGCAGCAGCTCGTCCAGCGCGCGCGGCCGCACGTCCGGCTCCTCGCGCAGCCGCTCCCGCAGCCGAGGCCGGGTCAGCAGCAGGTACAGCATGTTGCCGCAGTTGTTGGTGACGGCCTCACCGCCGATCTGCACCGGGCCGACCAGCCCGATCGCCTCCTCGGCGCTGATGTCGCCCGCCGCGACGGCCGCGCCGAGCAGGGACAGGATGTCCTCGCCGCCGCCCGGCTCCGCCGCACGGGCCTTGATCTCCCGCTCGAACCACCCGTACATCTCGTCCTTGGCGCGGCCGGTGGCCGCCGCCCCCTTGGCGGTGAACAGGATGTCCTCCACCCAGCCGCTCATCCGCTCCCGGTCCGCCTCCGGAACACCCATCAGCTCGCAGATGACCGTGGTCGGGAACGGCCCCAGCACCCGGCCGATCAGATCGGCCGGCGGCCCGTCCCGCAGCATGCCGTCCACCAGCTCGTCCAGCATCACCCGCGCCCGGTCGCGCAGCCGCTCGACGGCGCGCAGGGAGAAGGCGGGCGCGATGGCGCGGCGCAGCCGGTTGTGGTCCGGCGGCTCGGCGAAGGCCAGCGAGCCGGGCCTCGGCTTGAAGTGCGGGGCGAGCCGGGTGACGGACAGGCCGGGCACGGGCGCGCGGCTGAAGCGGGGGTCGCTCACGACGGCCCGCACGTCCTCGTACCGGGTGACGAGCCACGCCCAGCCCTCGCCGTGCGGGAGCTGGATCCGGGTGACCGGCCCCTCCCGCATCAGCTCCTCCAGCACCGGGTCGAACTCCGTGCCCTTCAGGTCCAGCGCCGGCCAGGACCGCACCGGCGGCGGTCCCATGGGCGGTCGTGCGACGGTGTCCTCGATCACGCGCGTGTCTCCGTTTCCTGACGCGGTACGGGCTTCTCCCCTCCCTCCCTCACCATCCGCCCCGGACGCGCGGCCCACCCGCTGGACTACTCCGGACGGCCCGCCCGAGCCGCCCCGCCCCGCCGGTGCCGCCCGGCCCGCCCCGTCCCGCGGGCCGGACCACCCGCCCGCCCGGACCCCGCCCGCGGAACCGCCGGGCGCCCGGGGCCGTGATAGCCGCAGAAGAGGGAACCAGCCGCCGGGCCCGGCCCGGCGAGGAGAGGGGCACACGATGGGCGCGGCGGCCGTACGGCTCGACGGGAACACCCTGCTGCTCGGGGACGGGGTGAGCGTCCGGTTCGTCCGGACGCTGCGCCTGCCCGAGTCCGGCACCCACCCACTGCCGCCGGGGCTCGGCGAGTTCCCCGTCCGGCGCGTCGAGGACTTCGCCGCGACCGTGCCGCCCGAGTGGCGGGCGCGCGGCGGGGTGCTCGTCCCCATGTACCTGCGCGAGGCGATGTGGCTGCGGTTCGGCTGCGTCGAGCCGGCCGCGCTCCAGGTGGGCGTCGGCAAGGTGTGCGCCGTCTCGGGCCGCCCGTGGAGCGGCGCGCTCGCCCGCGACCCGCAGAACTACGTCGTCCTGCCCCGCCAGCCGTGGCTCGACGGCATCAACTCCGGGCGCGGCACCGTCCGCCAGTTCGTCGCCGTGCCGCTCGGGCTGGGTGCCACCGTGGAGGGGCAGGTGACGGGCGAGGAGAGCTGGGGCGGCGTCCAGCTGCAGGCGTTCGCGCTGGACCGGCCGGCCCGCGAGGCATGGCGCGCCGAGCAGGCGGAGCGCACCCGCCGGGCCAGGGCCGCCGCGCCGTCCGCCCCCGCCGGGTTCGGCGGTCCCGGCCCCGGCGGGTTCGGCGGCCCCGGCCCGGGCGGGTTCGGCGGTCCCGCCATGCCGCTCGACTTCGCCCCGGCGCCCGCCCCCGGCGGCCCCGCGGCTCCGGCGGCGGCCCCCTCCGGCGCCCCGGCGGGCGCCGCGGCCCCGCAGCGCGCCGCGGCCATGGGGATGGGCGCGGGCGGCACGATGCGCCAGGAGGTGTACCGGGACGAACGGCCGCTCTCCGACTGGGCGCCCGCGCCGGCGGGCCGGGTCTTCGTCCACCTCGTCACCCCGCCGCAGTGGCGCCGCATCACCGGCGAGGAGCCCCCGCCGTCCCCGGTCGACCGCGACGCCTACACCCGCGCCGGACTGCCCTGGTACGACTACGACGACGCCTCCGCCGCCGACCTGCCGCCCGCCGGGCCGCTGTCCGGCGTCAAGCCGGTCGGCGAGTGGCTCGGCGACGACCACGCTCCGTGGACCCCGCCCGCTCCCGGCCAGGTCCTCCCGCTCGGCGACGCGGCCCCGCCCGGCGCGCCCGTGGGCGACGGCGACTGGTGACCCGGCGGGCACCGGCCCACCGGCCCCGGACCGGACCCCCGGGCCCCGGCCCCGACCCCCAGCCGGGGCGGGACCGGGCCGAACGGGTGAATGCCGCCGCGTCAGCGCGTCCCGCCCGTGACGCGCGCACGGCGCTCCGGTTAGCAGGGAGGCCCGGTCACCGGGTCTTCCGACCAGAAGGATGAGTCATGATCAAGAAGTTCGTCGCCACCGCGGGCGTCGCGGCCGCCGCCCTGGGAGTCTCCGCCCCGATGGCGTTCGCCGTCGGCGACCACAACGTCGAGACCGCGAACGGCAACTTCTCCGAGCAGGCCTACGGCAACACCCTCACGGGCGGTGAGGTGAGCCCGCAGATCGGCCTGGTCCAGGGGTCCCTCAACAAGCTGTGCGCCGGAGTGCCCGTCGCCGCCGACGTCCAGAACGTGCTGCTGCTCAACGTCGGTGTCCAGGACCTGCTGAACGACACGCAGAACCAGCAGTGCGCGGAGAACTCCACCGCGGTCAAGGGCGACAGCGCCCTGTCGCACCTCGTGGAGAACGTCCTCTCGGAGAACGGCGCCGCCGCCATCGGCTGACAGCCGCCCCCGCGACGGGCCGGCCGGAGACCCTCCGGCCGGCCCGTCGCCGTGTTCACGGCAGCAACCGCCGTACCAGGGCGCCGGCCGCCCACCGCTCCCAGCGCTCCGCCGTCCAGCCCCGCCGCGGGACGAGCGGCCCGTACGCCACCGGGCCCAGGACCACCGGTGCGGCGTCCGCCGCCCGCTCCGGCACGCGGCGGGCGCCGGCCGCCTGGAGCGCGAGCTGCCGGGCCGGGCCCGGCGCCCCGGGGACCTCGCGGGCCCAGGGGCGGTCCGGCGTGGCGACCGGGTCGAGGCCCCCGGCGACGGCCGTGTCGAGCGCCCCCTCAGCGGCGCCCGCCTGTTGCCGAACGTGAAGTGCGCGGTCCGCACGCCCGCTCCGGCCCGCCGGGCGATGTCCTCGACGGCGTGGCCGCCCCGCACGGCCGGGCCGTCCGGAGGGGCGCCCCCGCCGTACTGGTCGTCGGCCCCGCGCCGGGGCTCATCCACCTCCCGGCAGCGCGGGCCCAGGGCGGCGCCGACCGGATCGACCGCACCGTGCTGCCCGGCACCGGCGCCGTCGGGTGGGCGGTCGAGAGCCCGGCCGCGCCCCCCGGAGGCGCCCGCCCCGCCCGCTTCGCGCTGCCCGGCCGTGCGCACCGCGCTGACCGGTGCGCTGCCGCCCGGCGTCCACCACATCGAGGGGCTGCCCGCTCCGGCCGGGCTGCCGGGGACCCTCGCGGGCGAGGGCGCCCCCGCCCTGCACCGCCCGGGAGTCTGAACACGATCACGTCGGGACGACCACGACCGACGGACAGGAAGCGGAATCCTGCGCGAACAACGGGTCATCAGGTGACCTTGCGTCAGACCCACTCCTCCAAAACGGCTATGCTCGGCGCTCGTTGTCATATGATCTTTTTCGTTCGATGGGTTTGAGGGTGCTGATGATCCGTGAGGAATCGTCGCCCGGAAGTGGAAGCCCGCGGTCCGCGGCATCTTTCGTGTGGCTGCTGCCCGCCGCTGTGATCGCCATCGCCACCGGGGTCTCGGTGGCCATGGTGGAGGCTTCCGCCCGGGGACCGGTCGCGGTCGCCGGAGGGGTGTCCGCTCTCGTCCTCGCCGTCCTGGGCAGCGAGGTCGCACGCAGGGGGCGGGTGATCGAGGAACTGCGCCGCACGGTCGCCGCGCGCGACACGGCGCTGGCCCGCCGGCACGCCGAGACCGCCCACCTGGCGGGAACACTCCTGCCGGACGCCGTGCGGCGACTGCGCGCCGGGGAGTTCCCCGAGGACGTCCTCGGCTCGCTCACCGCCCCCGAGGAGCACCAGGCCGTCGTGCGCGTCGTCGTCGACGCCGTCGTCGCCGAGGAGGACCTGCGCGAGTCCGCCCAGCGTGCCTTCGTCAACATCGCCCGCCGCGTCCAGGCCATCGTCCACCAGCAGGCGCAGGAGCTGCGGGCGATGGAGGACCGGCACGGCCACAGCCCCGAGGTCTTCGGCGACCTGCTGCGCATCGACCACGGCACGGCCCTGATCGGCCGGCTCGCCGACTCCATCGCCGTGCTCGGCGGCGCCCGGCCGGGCCGCCAGTGGAGCAGGGCCGTCCCGCTCTACAGCGTGCTGCGCGGCGCGATGTCCCGGATCATCGACTACCAGCGCGTCGAACTGCACTCCGTCACCGAGGTCGCCGTCACCGGGCCCGCGGTCGAGCCGCTCATCCACGCGCTCGCCGAGATCCTGGACAACGCCACCCGCTACTCCCCGCCGCAGACGAAGGTCCACCTGACCGCCGTCGACGTGCAGTCCGGCATCGCCGTCGAGATCGAGGACGGCGGCGTGTCGATGAGCGAGGAGGCGCGCAAGCGCGCCGAGCGCATGCTGCGCCAGGCCCAGCAGGGCATCGACCTCAACGACCTGGGGGAGACCCCGCGCCTCGGCCTGGCCGTCGTCGGCCGGCTCGCGCAGGCGTACGGCTTCCAGGTCTCGCTGCGCTCCTCCGCGTACGGCGGTGTCCGCGCCGTCGTCGTCGTCCCGCAGGAGCTGATCACCACCGTCGCCGCCGCCTCCGGTCTCGCCCACGGCATCGGCGCGTCCTCCGTACCCCGCACCACCGTCCCGGTCGCCCCCGCCTCCGTCCCGGCCCCCGCGGCGCGTCCCGCGACCGGCCCGGTGGCCGACGAGGAGGTCCCGACGGTGGTCGAGCGGTCCGCGAACGGCCTCCCGCAGCGACGCCGCAGGAAGCCGCTCGCCGAGCCGCCGCAGGCCGCACCCGCCGCACCGGCCGCAGCCTCGGGCCAGGCGTCGACGACGCCCGCGACCCCGGCTCCCGACCAGGAGCCGGCACCTCAGGTGCAGCCCGGAATGTGGCTGGCCGCCTTCCAGAGCGGCCTGTCCGGGGAGCCCAACGACGCAAGCAAGGGGAACTCTCAGCAATGATCAAGCAGCAGGCCAATATGGACTGGATGCTCAAGGACCTCGCGGAAGGCGTGCCGCAAACCCGACACGTGGTCGTGCTCTCGGCCGACGGTCTGCGCATGGCCCAGTACGGCACCGACCACGACACGGCCGACCGGCTCGCCGCCGCCTGCGCGGGCCTGCAGTCCCTGGCCGGCGCCGTCGCCTCGGAACTGCCGCAGAGCGACGGCCGGATGCGCCTCGTCGTGATCGAGATGGACGGCGGCTTCTTCTACCTGATGGCCGCGGGCGCGGGGGCGTACCTGGCCGTCCTCGCCGGCGAGGGCGTCGACGCCGGCCTGATGGGCCAGCGCATGCGCGACCTGGTCCTGCGCATCGGCGAACACCTGAGCAGCCCGCCGCGACAGGACGGGCAGGGCACCAGGTGAGCGGAGCGGGCGGCGGTGACTGGGAGGACTCCAGTCCCGAGCGGCTCTATGTGATCACGGGGGGACGCAGTGGCGGGTCGGTACCCGCCCGACTCGACCTCGTCACGCTGATCGTGGCGAGGTCCGGTGCCAAGCCGGGGATGCAGCCGGAGCACGCGGCGATCGTACAGCTGTGCCAGTCACCGCTGTCCGTCGCCGAGATCTCCGCGTACCTGCGCCTCCCGGTCAGCGTCGTCACGGTGCTGCTCGGCGACCTCCTCGCCGACAACCGCATCGTCGCCCGCGCACCCGTCCCACCCGCCCGACTCCCCGACCGCGCGTTGATTGAGGCAGTGATCGATGGACTTCAGAAGCTCTGAGCACGACGGCTCCGAGCAGCACGGCGGCGCCGCGGTTCGGGGGCCGCGCACCGAGGACGTGCTGCCGGAGACGGCCAAGACGGCCGTCAAGGTGGTGATCGTGGGCGGGTTCGGCGTGGGCAAGACCACCTTCGTCGGCTCCGTCAGCGAGATCCGCCCGCTCACCACCGAGGAGACGATGACCCAGGCCGGGGTCGGCGTCGACGACACCTCCGGGGTCGACGGCAAGACCTCGACCACCGTGGCCATGGACTTCGGCCGGATCAGCATCAACCACGAGCTGGTCCTGTACCTGTTCGGCACGCCGGGCCAGGAGCGCTTCTGGTTCCTGTGGCGCGGCCTGTTCGAGGGCGCCCTCGGCGCGGTCGTCCTGGTCGACACCCGACGCCTGGAGGTCAGCTTCGACGTGCTCGGCCGGCTGGAGGAGCGCCGCGTGCCGTTCGTCGTCGCCGTCAACACCTTCCCGGACGCGCCCACGTACCCGGTCGAGGAGCTGCGCACCGCCCTCGACCTGCACCCGACCGTCCCCATCGTCCCCTGCGACGCCCGGGACCGGGGATCCAGCCGGGACGTCCTGATGACGCTGATGCGCTACCTGCAGACCCTCGCCACGACCCAGGAGGCGTCATGACCGCCCCCCACCCCGAGACCGCCTCCGGCCTCACCCCGCCCCCCGGCTGCCCCGCCCACGCCCACGGCGGCGCCGCCGGCATCGGCGCCACGGGGCTGCGCCGCATCTACGGCCCCGAGGCCGAACGCGACCCGAGGGCCCTGTACGAGGCGCTGCGCCGCGAGCACGGTCCCGTCGCCCCCGTCCTCCTCCACGGCGACCTGCCGGCCTGGATGGTCCTCGGCCACCGGGAGAACCTGGAGGTCATGCGCTCGCCGTCGCGGTTCTCCCGCGACTCCCGCATCTGGCGGATGTTCCGCGAGGGGCGCGTCTCCGCCGACTCTCCGCTGCGGCCGATGGTCGACTGGCAGCCGGTCTGCGTGTTCGCCGACGGCCAGGAGCACGAGCGGCTGCGCGCGGCGGTCACCGACAGCCTGGAGCAGTTCGACCGCCGGGGCATCCGCCGCTACGTGATCCGCTACACCGACCAGCTGGTGGACTCCTTCGCCGACCGCGGCCACGCGGACCTCATCGCCGAGTTCGCCGAGAAGCTGCCGATGCTCGTCATGACCCAGCTGCTGGGCATGCCGGAGGAGTACGGCCCCCGGCTGACCGACGCCGCCCTCGACCTGATGAAGGGCAGCGAGACCGCCCTGACGAGCAACGAGTTCGTCGTGCGCACGCTGCGCGCCCTGACGGACCGGAAGAAGACCGTGCCGGGCCACGACCTGGCCACCCGCCTCATCGCCCACGAGGCCGAGCTCACCGACGACGAGATCCTGGAGCACCTGCGCCTGGTCCTCGTCGCCGCCAACGAGACCACGGTCAACCTGATCGCCAACACCCTGCGCATGGTGCTGACCGACCGCCGCTTCCGCGCCAACCTGACCGGCGGCCACATGACGCTCCCGGACGCCCTGGAGCAGGTGCTGTGGGACGAGCCCCCGCTCTCCGTCATCCCCGGCCGCTGGGCGACCGGGGACACGGTGCTCGGCGGGCAGCAGATCCGCGCGGGCGACATGCTCCTGCTGGGCCTCGCGGCCGGCAACACCGACCCGGAGATCCGGCCCGACCTGACCAAGCCGCTGCACGGCAACCGCGCCCATCTCTCCTTCAGCAGCGGCCCGCACGAGTGCCCCGGCCAGGACATCGGCCGCGCCATCGCCGACACCGGCATCGACACCCTGCTGGCCCGGCTGCCCGACCTGCGCCTCGCCGTGGCGGACACCGAGCTCAGCGTGCGGGCCGCCTGGCTGTCGGGGCGCCTGGAGGCGCTTCCGGTCTCGTTCACGCCGCCGGTGAGGGTGGGCGCCCCGGCGGCGCGGCCGCCGCGGGACTTCGCCTCCACCGCGCCGGGACCGCTGCCGGACCCGGCGCCCACGGCGCCCGCCGAGCCGGGACACAACGCCGCCGCAGGTCAGAGCGGTGGAGCGTGGTGGAAGTCACTGTTCCGTTAGATCGGGTGACAGGCCGTCAAACTCCGTCAAACGCCGTCAGAGTGCCCGTTGTGCCACTACTCGTCCCGTTGGCTCGGCGCAAGCGGATGGCTACTATGCGCCATAGTTGATCACTTCTGTGGCGCATGGGACGGCCAATGACGCCTTCCGCGCCACATACCGCGTCGCAGCGGCGACGAGAGGGAGGCCATTGTGGGTTCAGGGCTGGCAGTACCGCCGATCTTCTCCCCCATCCCACCGGCGATCCACCCGTGTCACACGGACGCGGACGTGCAGACCGCCGCGTGGGCGGAGACGTTCCGCATAGGCTCCGACGAGCTGCGCGGCCGGCTCGTCGCCCAGACCATCGGAACGTTCTCCGCCCGCATCCTCCCCGAGGGCCGGGAGGAAGTGGTCTCCCTCCTCGCCGACTTCATCCTGTGGCTCTTCGGCGTCGACGACGGCCACTGCGAGGAGGGCGAACTGGGCCACCGCCCCGGCGATCTCGCGGGCGAGCTCCACCGCCTGCTGCGCGTGGCGCAGAACCCCGAGGCCCCCGTCCTCCTCGACGACCCGCTCGCCGCCGGGCTGCGCGACCTGAGACTCCGCGTCGACCGCTACGGCACGGCCGGCCAGGCCGCCCGCTGGGTGGACGCGCTGCGCGAGTACTTCTTCTCCGTCGTCTGGGAGGCGTCCCACCGCCGCGACGGCACCGTCCCGGACCTCAACGACTACACGCTGATGCGGCTCTACGACGGCGCCACCTCCGTCGTCCTGCCCATGCTGGAGATGGGCTACGGCTTCGAACTCCAGCCCCACGAGCGCGACGCCACCGCCGTGCGCGCCGCCACCGAGATGGCGTCCTTCATCATCACCTGGGACAACGACATCCTGTCCCACCACAAGGAGAGCAGGGCGACCGGCTACTACCTCAACGCGCTGCGCGTCCTGGAGGAGCACGACGGGCTCAGCCCCGAGAAGGCCCTGGAGACCGCCATCTCGCAGCGCGACCGGGTCATGACCCTCTACATGCGGCTCACCGGCCACCTGTCCGAGCACGGCAGCCCCCAGCTGCGGCAGTACCTGCGCAGCCTGGGCCACTTCATCCGCGGAGCCCAGGACTGGGGCATCACCTCCGTGCGGTACACGACGCCCGAGGACCCGGCGGACATCCCGTCCTTCTTCCGCGACACGCCCGTGGACGCCGGCCACGAGCCGCTCGGCATACCGGTCGTGTCGTGGTGGTGGGACCTGCTGCCCCGCAGCTCCCGAGCGGGCGGTGCCGCCGGTGCCGCACCGCAGCCCGCCTGAAGCAAAGGATCCCCCCACGGTGTCAATCGACCTCCACTCGGTTCCCCGCGCGCCCGGAGCGCTGCCCCTCCTCGGCCACGCCTGGCAGCTCTGGCGCGACCCGCTCGGCTTCCTCGAGTCCCTCCGCCGGACCGGGGAGCTCGTCCGGGTCGACCTCGGGACGCTCCCCACGTACGTGGCCACCACGCCCGAGCTCGTCCACGAGGTGACCGTCCGGCAGGCCCGCAGCTTCGAGAAGGGCCGCCTCTTCGACCGGGTGCGCCCCCTGGTGGGCACCGGGCTCGCCACCGCGACCGGCGACGTCCACCGCCGCCACCGCCGCCTGATCCAGCCGATCTTCCACCCCGAGCGGATCGCCGGGTACGCCGAGCTCATGTGCGCCCGCGCCGCCGCCCTCAGCGACTCCTGGACGGCGGGGCAGCGCATCGCCGTCGAGGACGCCATGGCCGAGTACGCCATCGAGACGCTGGCGGCGACCATGTTCTCGGCGGACATCGGCCGCCCGGCCGTGGAGGCCGTCCGCCGGGAACTCCCCGTCATCCTCAAGAACATGCTGATACGGGCCGCGTCCCCGAAGCTCCTCGACCGGCTGCCCGTACCGGCCAACCGCGACTTCGACACGGCGGCGGCCAACCTCCGCCGGGTGATCGACGAGGTCATCACCAGCACCCGCGACGCCGGCCGCACTGGCCGCCCGGACCTCCTCACCGTCCTCCTGGACGCGCGGGACGCCGACACCGGCGAGGCGTTCACCGACACCGAGGTGCGCGACGAGCTCGTCACGATGCTCTTCGCCGGCTCGGAGACCACCGCGTCCACCCTGTCCTGGGCCCTCTACGAGCTGGCCCGCCACCCCGAGGTGGAGAAGCAGGTCGTCGCGGAGCTGGACGAGGTGCTCGGCGACAGGCCGCTGGCCGTCGAGGACCTGTGCCGGCTCGGCGGCATCCGCCGCGTGCTCGACGAGGCCATCCGCCTCTACGGGGTGACGCTGCTGATGCGCCGCACCCTCGTCCCCGTCGAGCTGGGCGGCCACCGCCTTCCGGCCGGCACGGAGGTCGCCTTCAGCCTGTACGCGATGCACCGGGACCCCGCCGTCTTCGAGCGGCCCGACGCGTTCGACCCCGACCGCTGGCTGCCCGAGCGGGCCGCGCAGATCAGCCGGCACTCCTACATCCCCTTCGGCGCGGGCAGCCGCAAGTGCATCGGCGACACCTTCGCCTGGACCGAGGCCACGATCGCCCTCGCCACGATCCTGCGCCGCTGGCGGCTGCGCCCCGCTCCGGGCCACACCCCGAAGGCCGCCGCCTCCGCGATGGCCCACCCGGACCACGTACCCATGATCGTCACACCGCGCGAGCGGTAGCCCCCGCGGCCCGCACCGAAGGCCCGGCCGGTCCCCTCGCGGGGGCCCGCCGGGCCCGTGCGCTTCCGGCGGCCGCCCGCCCCCTCACGTACGGCCCGAAGCCCCTCCCGTACGGCTCGAACTCCCCTTGTGCGCCCCGCCGCTCCCGCGAAGGGTGGCCCGTGGGCTGCCGCGCCCCACCCGTGCGCGCACGCCCTTGGCCGTCTCCGCCGACCCGGAAGAAGCCGAAAGGAGCGCTCGTGTTCTTCGTCGACACCATCGAGACCGAAGGGCTCGGCAACCGCTGCCACCTCGCGGGAGGCGCGGAGCACGCCGTCGCCGTCGACCCGCCCCGCGACGTGGACCGCGTCCTCGCCGCGGCGGCCGCCCGCGGCGTCCGCCTCACCCATGTGCTCGAGACCCACCTCCACGACGACCACCTCACCGGCGGCCCCGGCCTCGCCCGCCTCACCGGCGCCGCCTACCTCGTCCCCGCGGGCGCGGGCGCCTCCTGCCCGCACGTGCCCGTCCACGACGGCGACCGCGTCCACGTCGGGGCCGCGCTCACCCTGCGCGCCCTCGCCACACCCGGCCACACCCCGCACCACACCGCATACGTCCTGGAGGAGTCCGGCACGCCCGTCGCCGCGTTCACCGGCGGCTCCCTCCCCATCGGCCCGGTCGGCCGCCCCGACCTGGTCGAACCCCGGCTCACCGAACGACTCGCCCGCGACCATTACGCCTCCGCCCACCGCCTCGCCGCCGAACTGCCCGACGGCACGGCGGTCCTGCCCACCCACGGCTTCGGCGGTTGCAGCGCCTCCGCCCGCCCCGGCCTCGCCGCGGGCACCGCCGGGCCCTCGACCGTCGGCGCCGAGAAGTCCGCCGGCGACGCCTTCGCCAAGGACGCCGACACCTTCGTCGCCGACCTCCTCGCCGGGCTCGACGACATCCCCGCCCACTACGCCCGCACGGCGCCCCGCGACGCCGCCGGACCGGCCCCCGACGACCTGGCCCCGCCCGCCGCCGTCGCCGCGTCCCTGCTCGACGCCGCCGGGCGGGAGGTCGCCCTCCTCGACGACGCCTTCGACGCGGCGGCCGGGGCCGGCCTGCCCGTCGCGCGCCCCGCCTGCGCGCGCGTGTCGGTTCGCCAGGCCCACGCCCGGACGGGCCCGCGGGGCGGGGCGGTCCTCCTCGACGTACGGGAGGAGGACGAGTGGCGGGCCGGCCACGCGCCCGGCGCCGTGCACCTGCCGCTCTCCGTGCTGCTCGCCGCCGACGGGGTGCCCGAGGCCGTGCGGGACCGGGAGGCGGTGGTGGTCTGCCGATCCGGGCAGCGCTCCCAGAAGGGCGCGCGGGCCCTGGCCGAGCGCGGGGCGCGCGCCGTGGACGTCGAGGGCGGCATGCGCGCCTGGGCGCGCGCCGGCCACCCGGTCGTCGACGAGCACGGGAACCGCGGCACGATCGCGTGACGGCCCTCGTGCCGGCCCTCGCCGCCGGGGCCGTCGTCGGGCTGGCGCTGGGGGCGCTCGGCGGGGGCGGCGGCATGATCGCCGTTCCCGCGCTCGTCTACCTGCTGGGCTTCGCCCCGGTGGAGGCGGCCACGGCGAGCCTGGTCGTCGTGGCCGTCACCGCGGCGTGCGCGCTGTACGGCCACGCCCGCGACGGCCGGGTGCGCTGGACGGCCGGGCTGCTGTTCGCGGCGGCGGGTGCCGGGCCCGCCGTGCTGGCCGCCCGCCTGGCGTCCGGCGTGCCCCGGCCGGTGCTGACGGCCGCGTTCGCCGTGGTCGCCGCCCTGGCGGCCCTCCGCATGCTCCGCCCGCCGGCTCGGGCCCCGGACGAGGACGACGACGGGGGCGAGGACGGGGCGGGCGCCGCCGGGCACGGGCGGGCGGGTCCCGTCGGCGGCGGGTCCGGCGACCGGGGGCCCGGCGGCGGCCCGGCGCCGGAGCCGCCTGGAGGAGGCCCCGGGCCGGACGGGGGCGGGGCACGGGACGGGCGGGCGGGTCGCGCCCGGGGCGGGTCCGGCGGCGGGCCGGAGACGGGTCCGCGCGGCGGTGGCCTCGGGCCGGACGAGGGGGGCGGCCCCGAGCCGCACGGAGCGCCGAGGTCCGCCGACCGGGGCCGGGAGGGCGGCGGTGGCGGGGCCGCGGGCCCGGGCGGCCCGGTGCCGGGCGCCGGCCGGTCCGGGCGCGGGCGACGGGTGCCGAGCGCGGTGCGGGCGGCCGGCGCCGGCGCGGGCGTCGGGGCGCTGACCGGGTTCCTCGGCGTCGGCGGCGGCTTCCTCACCGTACCCGCCCTCGTCGCGCTGGCCGGGGTGCGGATGCGGACGGCGGTGGGCACCAGCCTGCTCGTGGTCACCGTCAACGCGCTCGCCGCGCTCCTCGCCCGCGCGGGCACCGCGGCGCCCGTCGACTGGGCGGTGGTCGGCCCGTTCACGGGCGCGGCGGTCCTCGGCGCCCTGGACGGGCGGCGTCTCGCGGCGCGGCTGCCGGCCGCGCGGCTGCGGATGGTCTTCGGGTACCTGCTGCTGGCGGTCGCCGCTCTCATGGCGGCCGACACGGCGGCCCGGCTCGCCTGACGCGCGAAACCCGGCCCGCGGGCGTGACCTCCCCCGCCTGTGGGCCCTCTCCTGTGATGAGGGCCTGCCGAGGGCGGCGGGCCGCGGACCGGCGGACCGGAGAGACGGAGCGGCGATGAGGGGCATGACCGACGAGGAGATCGTGCGGCACGTGCGCACCCTGGCGGAGCTGGAGCGGCGGCGGGCCGCGCTCGCCGCCCGTGTGGAGCGGCTGCGCGAGGCCACCGCACCGGGCGACCTGGCCGAACGCGACCGGGCCGGCACGGAGATGGCCGTCCTGACGGACGTGATCCTGCTGGAGAGCGCGACCGCGCTGGACCACCTGGGCCTGACCACGGCGGCGCTCGCCGTCCAGCACGTCCGGGACGGGCAGGGCGCCGCCCGCGACGGCGCCTGACGGCCCGGAGGGGCCGGAGGGGCCGGAGGGGCCGGGATCAGGGGTGGAGGCCCGGGGGGAGCTCCCGCCGGGTGCCCAGGAACCACAGCCTTCCGCGCTCCACGGTGAACTCCACGGCGCGCACGCCCCCGAGGTGCCCGGCCAACCGCCGCAGGTGCGTGCGGAGTTCGGCGTACGCCGCCGGGGCGGTCCGCGCCAGTTCGGCGGGCGGCAGCGGCTTCCGGGCCCCCGTGAAGAGGTCCTCGCCCTGCGCGTCCGGCAGATACGCCCCCGCCACCGCCTCCGCCTCGCCGGCCGCCCCGGCGTCGCCCGCCGGTACGAGGGCGACGCCGCTGCCGGAGCCGGCCCCCTGGTTGCCGAGCACCATCGTCTGGACCGTCACCGCCGTGCCCAGGCCGTCCGGCACACCGGCACGGCGGCGCGCCTCCCGCGCCGCCCCGGAGTTCCACGACGCGAAGGCGGCGCCCACCGCCCGGCGCAGCTGCTCCGCCGGGTCCTGCGGGAACGCCTCGCCGGTCCGCTCCTCCACGAGGTCCTTGTACGTCTCCACGACCCGGATCAGGTCGCAGGCGTCCAGCCGCTCGTCGGCCACGCGGTGCTGCTCTCCGACCCGGTGCCGCACCGTGCGGAACACCTCCGGACCCAGCCCCAGCACGGCGGTGCCGAACCGCTCGACCAGGCGCCGGTACGAGTCCCACGCGAACCGCTCGCCCGCGGGCGTCTTCGCCAGCCCGAGGACGGCGTAGTCGTTCAGCCCCACGTCCAGGACGGTCTCCGGGGCATCCGGCACCGGCAGCGGCGGTCCCGACCGCACCGACAGCAGCAGCGGGTCGTCGACCTGCCCCAGCCGCCGCCCCGCCGCCCGCTCCAGCCGGGCCAGGTGCTCCGCCAGCTCACCGGCCAGCTCCGGCGGCGGGGCGCCCGTCGCGGCGTACACGCGGCACGCCTCCGTGGAGACGGTGAACCCGGCCGGGACGGGCAGCCCGAGCCGCGCCATCCCCGCGAGGTCGGCCCCCTTGCCGCCGAGCAGGGCGGCCTGATCCCGGCCGCCCTCGGCGAAGTCGTACACGTAGCGGACCATGGCCGTGCGCCCTCCAGGTGTCGGCGGGACCGGGCGGGCCGCCCGCGGCGGCCCCCGGCGGTGGCGGGCGCCGGCCGGCGCCCCGCCCCGGTCCCGGCCGCGGGGGCCGGGACCGGGGCACCGGGCTCACTCGTGCGGGACGACCGCCACCGGGGACGGCGAGTGGTGCAGCACCGCGTGCGCCACCGAGCCGATGCGGGGTCCGAACGGGGCGTGCCGCACGCGGCGGCCCACCACGACCAGTCCCGCGCCCGTCGCCACCGACAGCAGCACCTGCCCGCCGCTGCCCAGCTCGACGTGCTCCTTCACCGGCACGTCCGGGTACCGCTCCCGCCACGGGGCGAGCGCGTCGGCCAGCGCCTTGCGCTCGAACGGCTCCAGGCCGCCCGCCTCGTCGGCCAGCGCCAGCGAACCGGGGGAGTACGCGTACAGCGGCGGCAGGCTCCAGGCCCGTACCGCCCGCACCCCCACACCGCGGGCCGCCGCCTCCTCGAACGCGAACCCGAGCACCGCCTCGCTCTCCTCGCGCCCGCCCTGCTGGCCCACGACGATCTCGCCCGCCTCCGCGCCCGCCGGGCCGGGCTCCTCCTCGTCCCGGGCGCGCACCGACACGACCGGCCGCTTCGACGCGGCGATGACCTGCTGCCCGTACGAGCCGAGCAGGAACCCGAGGATCGCCCCGTGCCCGCGTGAGCCGATCACCAGCATCTCCGCCTGCTCCGCGGCCTCCAGCAGCGCGGGCACCGGAGTGTCGGACAGGATGCCCGTGGTCACCAGGACGTCCGGGTGCAGGCGGCGCACCTCCGCCTCCGCCTCGTCCAGCACGGACTGCGCGCGGCGCGCCTCGGCCTCGCGGTCCTGCACGAGCGGCACGTCGAGGGGCTGCCAGAGCCAGGCGTGCACCAGCCGCAGGGGCAGTCCGCGCAGCGCCGCCTCGCGCGCCGCCCAGGAGGCGGCGGTGAGGCTCTCGGGGGAACCGTCCACTCCCGCCGTGATCGCTCGGGTCATCGGGGCGTGGGCCATGGGTCTTTCCTCCGTGTGTCGGTCGTGCGCGGTGTGGTGCTGCCACCAGTGTGGACGGTGTCCGGCCCCGAGGCATGGGCCGGTAGGCCCGACTTCCCCGCCCGGTGGGCCCCAAACCCGCGCTTCCGGTGGCGTGGTGGGCGCGGGACGGCGGGCCTCCGGCCCGCCGGGTCGTCCCGGCGGGCCGGTCGGTGGATGCTGGAAGGGGACCGGTGCCCCAATCGGTCCACAGCCGTCCGCAACGCGTCGAGGAGGCACACCATGACCCGGACGCTGGAGTGGAAGATCAACATGGATCTGCAGGAGGACGAGGACACCACGCAGGCGCACGCCGTCCTCGACACCGGCAAGTCGCGGATCACGGGCCACGGCACCGCCCGGCGCAACCCCGAGGACGAGGACGTCCCCCTGATCGGGGACGAACTCGCCGCGAGCCGCGCGATGAGCGACCTCGCCCGGCAGCTGATGCGCCTGGCGTACCGGGACATCGGCGAGGCGGGCGCCGGGATGGCCGCCGAGGAGGAGCGGCAGGGCCCGTACGGCTGGTCGCCCCCGGACCGCTGAACCGCCGCCCCGCCGGCGCACCGCGCCCGGCCCGGCCGGCCCGTCCACCGCGGCGGCCCGGCCGGGCCGGCGGGCCCGACCGGCTCGTACGCCTCCGCGCACGAGCCGGTCCGGCCTGGCGTATCCGTGTCCGCGGGCGAGCCGGGCGGGTCCGCACTGCATACAGGGCCGGGGCGGCGGGTCCGCACCGCGTGGAGGGCCGGGGCGGCGGGTCCGCACCGCGTGCAGGGCCGGGTCCACTTCCCGTCCCCGTGTGCCGGGCGACGGGCCACCCGGTTCGCGCGCGCCCGGCGAGGGGCGCCTTCTCGTCAGTTCGTCAGGGCGCCGGTGTCGTCGGTCTCGTAGGCGAGCCGGTCGTCCACGGCGACGACGCCGTCGACCGTCTCGCACAGCCGCACCAGGATCGGGACCAGGCTCCGGCGCTCCAGCGTGCCGCTGAGCGTCACCGTCCCGTCGCTGACGTCCACCGTGACGGCCGACGGCGGCAGCGCCAGCGTGCGGGTCACCACGTCCTCCAGGATCTCCTCCTGGATCGCCCGGTCGCGCCGCAGGAAGAGCTGGATCAGGTCGCTGCGGCTGAGCACCCCGATCAGCCGCCCCGACGCGTCCACCACCGGCAGCCGCTTGATGTGCTCGTGCTCCATCACCCGCGCCGCCTCGACCGCGCTCCACTCCGGCCGTGCCACCACGGCCGGACTCGTCATCAGCCCCTCGGCCGTACCGGGCCCCTGCCCCCCGAGGGTGTGCCGGCGCAGCAGGTCCGCCTCCGACACCACGCCGACCGGCCGCTCCTGCGCGTCCACCACGGGGACGGCCGTGATGCCGTACTCGTCCAGCAGCCGCGCGATCTCCTTGAAGGACGTGCCCGGCTGCACGGCCACGGCCTCCGGCGTCATCAGATCGGCCACGCTGCGGTGCCTCATCGCCTCTTCTTCCCCTTCCGTCGGCCCCCACCTCCGAGGATGCGGGACACGGCGCCCGGCCGCCCGCCGCCTCCCCGGGGCGGCGGCGCGCGCCCGCGCGCCGCCGCTCAGAGCACGCCGCTGCCGTGCGGGGCGTACATGTCCAGCAGCCGCACCCGCGTCGCCTGCAGCCGGTGCGAGAGCACCTGTCCCACCCACTGCGTCAGCGCGTAGCCGAACGCCGGCTCCGCCTCGCACAGGGCCCGCACCGCCGCCGCGTCGAACTCGTGGGCGCGCACCAGGCTCAGCGCCTCCGCCCCCAGCTCCCACTCGTACGGCGGGAACATCCACGAGAGCCCGACCAGCTCGCCGTGGCCGAGCATCTCGATCACGGCCGGGCGGGTGCTGCCCGGCACCCGCGCGTCCAGGTTGACCGCGCCGGTCCTGATGACCCAGAACCGGTCCGCCGGAAGGTGCTCGTCGAACAGCCGGTGCCCGGTCTCGAAGGACACGTCCGTGGACATGGCCAGCAGCCGCTCGCGGTGCGGAGCCGGCAGTGCGTTGATCCTCGGCGCTCTGGTCATGGGAACCTCCTGGTGAACCGGCGCACCAAGCGTCGTCCGCCGCGGTACCGGACGGCAGGGCCGACCGGGTCCCTCGCGGGGACCGACCGGCCCCCGGGCACCGCACCCGGCGGCGTCGCCCGGTTCGGCGGTGTCCTTCGAGCGTACTCACCATCGCGCCCGGACGGCTCCGCCGTGCGGGCCGGTGGCCCCGCGACTACGGTGAACCCATGCCCGGACCCGAGCACCACAGGGCCGACATCGGCCGCCGCGTCGCCGCCCGCCGAGAAGAGCTGGGGCTGTCCCGCGAGGACGTCGCCCTGCGGGCGGGATCGGCGCCCGGCTACATCGCGTACCTGGAGGAGCAGGCCGCCGTCCCCAGCATGGGCTTCCTGCTGCGGCTCGCCGAGGCGCTGGACACCACCGTCGCCGCCCTCACCGGGGGAGACGCCGAGCTGCCGCCCGGCATCGGCCGCGCCGCGTACCGCCCCGAGCTGGTGGAGCTGGACCCCGACGAGTGCTGGCGGATGCTGGGCACCCACGGCGTGGGCCGCGTCGCGGTCACCGGCCACGAAGGGCCCGCCATCCTGCCGGTCAACTACGTCGTCGCGGGGGGCGAGGTCGCCTTCCGCACGTCGTCCGGTTCGCTGCCCGGCAGGGTCGCGGGCGGTGACGCCGCCTTCGAGGCGGACCACATCGACGAGGCGTTCAGCCGGGGCTGGAGCGTCCTGCTCGTGGGCCCCGCCCGCGCCGTCACCGAGCCCGGCGCCGTGCGCGCCCTGGAGGAGCGGGCGTTCAGCGCCCCGTGGGCGGGAGGCGAACGGGACCTGTGGATCGCGGTCGCACCGGCCCGTGTCACGGGCCGCCGCATCGTGGTCCGCGGCGCCCCCCGGACGGCGGCCGACGGCCCGCCCGGCACCTGACCGCCGCCCGCGCCGGGCCGCCCGACGACCTACGGAGGAGCCATGTACCAGGACGTGACCAACGGGCCGGTCATCGCCGGCGTCGACGGCTCCCCCGAGGCCGGGGACGCCGTCCTGTGGGCGGCCGGCGAGGCGTACCGCCGCAAGCAGCCGCTCCACCTCGTGCACGCCACCGGTACCGAGGGCCGGGCCACCGACCGGGCGGCCGAGGAGGCCAGGGCGGCGGGGCACGAGCTGCTCGCCCGGACCGCCGAGGGGGTCGCCGGGCGGTTCCCCGACGTCACCGTCGTACGCCGCCTCGCCCCCGGCGACCCGGTGCACGCGCTGCACGACGAGGCGGGCACCGCCGGCACCGTCGTCGTGGGCCACCGCGGCCTCGGCGGCTTCGCGGAACTGCTGCTCGGCTCCGTCGGCCTGGGTGTCGCCTCCCGCACCCGTGTGCCGGTCGTGGTGGTGCGCGGCGCGCGCGACCACGCGGCCACCGGGGTCGTCGTCGCCTGCGTACGCGACGAGCGCGACCACCCGTGGGCGCGGTACGCGGCCCGCGAGGCGGCGCTGCGCCACGCCACACTGCGCCTCCTCAACGTCTGGAACCCGCTCTCCCACACCGGGACGGCGCTGACCATGCTCGACGACATCGACGGCATCGCCCAGCAGAGGGTCCGCGAGATGCACGCCCTCGCCGACGGGCTGCGCGCCGAGTTCGCGGGGCTGACCGTCACCATCGAGGTGGAGGGCGGCCGTTCCACCGCCGGGCTGCTGGTGCAGGCGTCGCGGGAGGCGGACCTGCTCGCCGTCGGCGCGCACCACCCCCCGCTCGGCATCGGCCGGAGCGTCGGGCACGTCGTCCACGCCCTGCTGCACCACGCGCACTGCCCCGTCGTGATCGTCCCGCGCGGGACGGACGACGGGCACGGCGGGCACGCACGGCATGGCCGGCATGAAGGGCATGGCGAGCCCGGCGAGCCCGGCGGGGCCGCCGAGGGCGGACCCGGTCCCGCCGGTCCCTGAGAGGAGCGGGGGCGCGCGGGTACCCGGGAGGCGCCGGCGGGCAGGAGTACGCCGCACGGAGGTGGTCGACCATGGCATCCGGGAGGGACGAGGACCGCCGTCTCGCCGAGATCGAGCGGCTCCTGGCGCGCGAGGACCCCGATCTGGACGCCCGCATGTCCGCACTCGCCCGGCAGCTCGCCGAGGACTCCGCGTCCCCGCCGCCGCACGGGCGGCTGCGCGGCGTCCCGGACCCGGCCGCGGAGGCGGACGGGACCGGCGGGGAGCGGCGGACAGGGGCGGGGCGGGACTGGCGGAAGGTGGTGGTGCTGGTGGCGGTCGTGGTCGCGGTCGTCGGTCTGGTCCTCACCGCGATCCTGAGCCAGCCGTCCGGCGGCGCGGGCGGCGGCACCGACCCGTCCACCCCGGCCGGGCTCCGGGCCCCGGCGGTAACGGCGCCCCCCTGAGCCGCCTTGCCGAGAACGGTCCGCCCGTACGGAAGGGCCCCACCGCTCGGTACGGCACGCCCGGGGCATCCCCCCGTCCGCGGGGCGACCGGGCGCGCGGCGCGGCCCACGAAACTCCGGCGGGCCCTGGCGTGGCCGGACCGACCGGCCCTGGCTTCCGGCCCCGGCACTGGCTTCCGGCTCCGGCTCAGGCCCCGGACCCGGGTTCCGGTTCCGCCCCCGGGGCGTCGTCCGGCAGGTCCGGCAGCAGCAGGAGCAGGTCCGGCAGTCCGCAGACCCGGACGTGCGGCGACAGGTCCGCCAGCAGGGCCACGGCCTCCGGCCGGGCGCCCGCCGCACGGGCCGCCGCGCACAGCTCGTCCCGGCCGACCCAGCCGGATCCGAACGCCCCCCGTGTGCAAGCGGTGATCTCCTGCCGCGTCACCCTCGGCATGGCTCGCGTCCTCCCGCCGTCTCCGCACGCCCCGTCACTGAACGCGATGCTACCCTCACGCGCCGGGGTCGCGGCCGGTCCCGCCCGAAGTGCGGGTGAACGCCCGGGGGCCGGTCGCCCGACGGGTCCCGAACGAGGCGCGAAATCCTGCCGACAAGCCCGTCCCGACGCCTTCGCGGCTTGCCACCGGACTCCTCGGCGGCGCTACATTGGGCCCGTTCGCCGACCCGAGCCGCCGTACGGACGGGTGCGGCGTCCTCCGCCGCACCGCAGCGGCCGCACCGACCGTCCCGCACCACCACGCCGCCGTCTTGACGCGCGCTCACACTGGGGGAGCCATGGCCGACGACGTCACCCGCACCGAGATCGCCGACCACCTGGCAGCCGTCTTCGCCAACGGAGCGGTCACCCGCAGCGATCTGCTGATCGCCGCCGCGGGCGCCCGTCCCGAGGTGCGCCGGGTCCTGGAGCGGCTGCCCGACCGCCGCTACACCGACCTGCGCCAGGTGTGGGAGGACCTGCCCGCCCTCCCGGTCGGCACCTGAGCCCCACCGGCGGCCACCGGACCCGCCCCGCCCGGAACCGTCCCGCCCCGACCGGACCCGTACCGGCCGAGCCGATCTCCGCCCAGCCGGCTCTGGTCCGGCGGCGACCGGGTGGGCGGGCGAGCAGCCTCCTCGGGGCCCGCGCGTGCTCGCCGTCCGCCCGGCGGGTCCGGCCCCGTACGAGGAGCCGGTCCGGAGGGTCGGGCGCTCTCGGGGCGGGCGCCGTCAGCCGACGGCGGAGAGCTGCCGGGCGAAGCGGCGCACGGCGTCGGTGAAGGCGACCGGGGCGTCGAAGTTGGCGAGGTGTCCCGCTCGCGGGACCAACTCGACGCGGGCGCGGGGGTGCGCACGGGCGAAGTCCGCCTCGCCCGACCGGAAGACGGTGTCCTTCTCGCCGTTGAGGATCAGTACCGGAGCCTTGACCGAGCCCATCGCACCCGCGTCGAAGCGTCCCAGCACCTCGCCCCAGGCTGCCGGCACAGTGTGGAAGGCGTAGCCGGACCGGATGGTCGCCTCCACCACCTCCGGGGGGTAGAGCCGCCGCAGCAGCCGGTCGTTCCATCGTGCCAGCCGGTCCGCCGGTACACGGGGGACCAGCCCGGCGACCCACCGGTACGGCGCCGCCCAGGGCCCGCGGGTGGAGGCGCTGGCTCCCGCGAGGACCAGTCCGCGCAGCCTTTCCGGGTGGCACCGCGCGAACTCCAGCGAGGCGTATCCGCCGAGCGAGTGCCCGACGACCAGAGCCGGTCCGCAGTCGAGCGAGTCCACCGCCCGGGCGATGACCTCGGTCGCGCCGCTCAGACTCCAGGGGCGGGCCGAGAGCGCCCCGTGTCCGGGCAGGTCGACGGCGACCACCGGGAACTCGTCCCGGAGCGCGGTGAGCTGCACGCTCCACTGCCCCGCGCTGAAGCGCGTGCCGTGCACGAAGACGATGGGCACCGCACGTGCTGTCGTCATCAGATCCCCCAGGTCCGACCGTCCGGCCGACTCTACCGGCGCGGTCCCGACCGCGGTCGCGCGGGGAGACGCCGGAAGGACCTCGGGGCGCCGGCCGCGGCGCCCGGCCGGGGCCGCCGGCGGACCGCCGTCGACGGCGGCCGCGGCGGTGCGGTGCGGTGCGGGCCTCGCCCTAACCGCGGGCCCGGTGCGCCGCCTCCGTCATGTCCCTGGCCCGCGACGGGTCCAGCCGCAGCAGGTACACGGTCCCGCCGAGCGCCGCGCGGACCACCCCGCGCGGCACGTACCAGGGCTCCGCCACCCGCACCCGCGACAGCGGGGCGCTGTCGATCTCGCCGCCCCTGCTGTTCAGCAGCGTCAGCCGGCCCCCGGCCACCCGGACCCGCCCGGCCGTCGTGAGCTGGCGCCACCCCCGCCGGATGAGCACGTTCCGCTCCTCGAACTCCCGTCTGGCCACGCTCCGCCCCCCGTCACCCGCACCCCGGCCCTCCTGGGACCCATACCCGCGCCACGGCGGCGAGAAATGCACCCCCCCCGAGACCCGCTCCCCGTCCGCTGCCCGTCCGCCGCCCGGGCCCCGCCCGGCCCCCGCGCGCGAGGCGCCGCGGACGGGGAACCCGGGCCGTGCGAGGCGGCACCGCCGCTCGCACCACCGCCCACGGCGAGCCCGCGCAGGCGCATGAGCAGCAACATTGGCGCCCGACATGGGCGACAATGTTACAAATGAGCGTGGTCAACTTTTCCGACCGGTTCCGGGGGCTCTCGGTCCGGTCAGTGGCCGAAAGGCTGCCACGCAGCGTCGCCGGACAGGTGTTCGTCCTGCAGGTGGCGCTCGTCGTGCTGCTGGTGCTCGGGGCGCTCCTGGCCCTGCTGCTCCAGTCGCGGTACGACGGCGACCGCGAGGCCCGCAACCGGTCCGTCGCCGTCGCCCAGACCTTCGCCCATGCGCCCGGCCTGCTGGAGGCGCTGGAGGAGCCCGACCCGTCGAAGACCCTCCAGCCGATCACGGAGACCGCCCGCAGGGAGGCGGGCGTCGACTTCATCGTCGTCATGGACACCGACGGCGTCCGCTACACCCACCCCCTGCCCGAGCGCATCGGCCAGCGGTTCGTCGGCACCATCGAGCCGTCCCTCGCGGGCAAGGTGCTCACCGAGAGCGTCGACGGGCCGCTCGGCGAGGAGGTGCAGGCGGTCGTGCCCGTCACCGACCCGGACGGCCGGGTCGTCGCCCTGGTCTCCGCCGGGCTCAAGGTCCAGAACGTCACCGGCGTCGTCAACCGCCAGCTGCCCGTCATCCTCGGCACCAGCGCCGCCGGACTCGCCGTCGCCACCGCCGGCACCGCACTCGTCACCCGCCGCCTGCGCCGCCAGACCCACGGGCTCGGCCCCGCCGAGATGACCCGCGTCTACGAGCACCACGACGCCGTCCTGCACGCCGTCCGCGAGGGCGTCCTCATCGTCGACGACGACGGCCGCCTCGTCCTCGCCAACGACGAGGCCGTACGCCTCCTCGGACTCCCGCCCGACGCCGAGGGGCGCCACCTGTCCGAGCTGCCGGGCCTCGACCCGCGGATGGCGGACCTGCTCTGCTCCGGCCGCCTCGCCACCGACGAGGTCGTCCCCGCCGCCGGCCTGCTGCTCGCTGTCAACCAGCGCCCCACCGACCCGTACGGGGGGCACGGCGGCACCGTCGTCACCATCCGCGACACCACCGAGCTGCGCGCCGTCTCCGGCCGCGCCCAGGTCGCCCACAAACGCCTCAACCTGCTGTACGACGCCGGCGTCGGCATCGGCACCACCCTCGATGTCGTCCGTACCGCCGAGGAGCTGGCGGAGGTGGCCGTGCCCCGCTTCGCCGACTTCGTCACCGTCGACCTCGCCGACCCCGTGCTGCGCGGCGAGGAGCCCGCGGGGGCCGGCAGCGCGATGCGCCGCGCCGCGTCCCGCGGCATCCGCGGCGACCACCCGCTCTACCCCACCGGCCGCATGATCACCTTCGTTCCCTCCACGCCCCAGGCCCGCGGCTTCGGGTCGGGCCGCGCCGAGCTGGTGCCGGACCTCTCCCGCGCGCCCGGCTGGCAGGCCCAGGACCGCGAGCGGGCCGGCCGGATCGTCGCGTACGGCATCCACTCGCTGATCATCGTGCCGCTGAAGGCCCGCGGCGTCGTCCTCGGCGTCGCGAACTTCTGGCGCTCGGAGAAGCCCGAGCCGTTCGAGCCCGAGGACGTCGCCCTGGCGGAGGAGCTGGTCGCACGGGCCGCCGTCGCCATCGACAACGCCCGCCGCTACACGCGCGAGCACGCCATGGCCGTCACCCTCCAGCGGAGCCTGCTGCCCCGCGCCCTGCCGGAGCAGAGCGCCGTCGAGGTCGCCCACCGCTACCTGCCCGCCCAGTCCGGGGTCGGCGGCGACTGGTTCGACGTGATCCCGCTGCCCGGCAGCCGGGTCGCGCTGGTCGTCGGCGACGTCGTCGGGCACGGCCTGCACGCCGCCGCCACCATGGGCCGGCTGCGCACCGCGGTCCACAACTTCTCCACCCTGGACCTGCCGCCCGACGAGCTGCTCGGCCGCCTCGACGACCTCGTCGGCCGGGTCGACCAGGACGAGACCGAGGCCGCCGGGACCTCCGGCGGCGGGGTCGGGATGACCGGCGCGACCTGCCTGTACGCCGTCTACGACCCGGTGACGCGCCGGTGCGCCCTGGCCAGGGCCGGGCATCCGATGCCCGCGCTGGTCCACCCCGACGGGTCGGTGGAGTTCCCCGACCTGCCGGCGGGCCCGCCGCTGGGCCTCGGCGGCATCCCGTTCGAGACGGCCGAGCTGGAGCTGGCCGAGGGCAGCCAGCTCGTCTTCTACACGGACGGGCTCATCGAGGAGCGCAGCCGGGACATCGACGTGGGCCTGGAGCTGCTGCGCACCTCCCTCGCCCAGCCGGACCGGACGCCCGAGGAGAGCTGCCGCGCCGTCCTGGACGCCCTGCTGCCCGCGCGCCCCAAGGACGACGTGGCGCTGCTGATCGCCCGCACCCGGGTCCTCGGCCCGGACCGCGTCGCCGACTGGGACGTGCCCTTCCACCCCGAGGCCGTCGCCGGGCTGCGCGCGGCGGCCAGCGAGCGGCTCGAGGCGTGGGGCCTGTCCGAGATGGCGTTCACGACCGAGCTGATCCTCAGCGAACTGATCACCAACGCCATCCGGTACGGCTCCGCCCCGGTCCACGTACGGCTCATCCACGACCGGGGCCTGACCTGCGAGGTCTCCGACAGCAGCAGCACCTCTCCCCATCTGCGGTACGCGGCGAGCACCGACGAGGGCGGGCGCGGCCTGTTCCTGGTCGCCCAGCTCGCCGAGCGGTGGGGGACCCGCTACACGGGGCAGGGCAAGGTGATCTGGGCCGAGCAGCCGCTCCCCGCCCCCGGCGCCAGGGAACCGGTGTACGGCGCGGAGCTGTTCCTCGACGCCCTCGACGCGGACCCGCTGTGAGCCCGGCGCGCCGCGCGGGACGGCCCCGGCACCCGGCCGGCGCCCCCGGCCGGCCCCGTGCCGTGGCCCGCGGCACGGCAGATCCGTCGCCCGCCGGGGCTCGCGGCGCCCCCGGTGCGCCCCCGGCCGGGGCCCGCGGAGCCACCGCCCCGGCTACGGCCGCCGGAGCCGGCCCGCCCCCGCCGGTCGTGTTCCCCGCCCTGTTCCGTGCTTCCGGCGGGCCGACGCTGCGGGAGCTCGCCGTCCAGGCGCTGTCCTCGCTGGAGCGCGGCTACGACCTGCTGGCCCCCGACTTCGACCGCACTCCCTTCCGCACCCCCGACGCCGTGCTGGACGCCGTGGCCGGCGCGCTGCGCCCGCTGGGGCCCTTCCGGGCCGGGCTCGACCTGTGCTGCGGCACCGGCGCCGGTACGGGACCGCTGCGGGAGCTGTGCACCGAGCGGGTGACCGGCGTGGACCTCAGCGCCGGGATGCTCGCCCGGGCCCGCGCCGCGCATCCGCCGCGCGCGGGGCTGCCCGGCCCCGAGTGGGTGCGCGCCGACGCGCGGGCGCTGCCCTTCCGGGCCGGGTTCGACCTGGTGGTCAGCTACGGGGCGTTCGGCCACTTCCTGCCCGCCGAGCGGCCGGGCCTCTTCGCGCGCGTGCACGGGGCGCTGCGGCCGGGCGGGCTGTTCGCGTTCCCCGTGGCGGCGCCCCCGGCGGTGGGCTCGGCGGCGTACTGGGCGCTGTGGGGCTTCGACGCGGCGATGCGGGTGCGCAACGCGCTGTGGCGGCCGCGGTTCGTGATGTACTACCGGACCTTCCGGCTGCCCGACGTGGCCGCCGAGCTGCGCGCGGCCGGTTTCGGCGTGGGCCTCGCGGCGCTGCCCGGCCTCGGGGAGCGGGACGACGGGGCGCCCCGCTGCCGGCTGGTCGTGGCGCGCCGCCCCGCGCGGGGCGGGGCGGCGGTGGGGGCCTGAGGGGCGCGGGGCGGGCCGTTACGGTCACGTCCCCTTGCCGACCTCCTTGCTGACCGCCGCGGGGGAGTCGTACTCCTTGTCGGGGATGGACTCCAGCGCGTCCATGACCTTCTCGCCGGCGCCGTGCTCCCGCGCCTGCCGGACGATCTCGTCCTTGGAGGCGGGGTAGCTGACGCCGCCCAGGTTCTTCTGCATCTCGATGGGGTTCACCGTCATGGGCCGGCGAGTACCACGCGCACGACCTGTCACACCGCCCGGCGTTCCGCAGGGCGAATCCATCACGGTTGCATCACAATGTCGTGTGAAGGTCGGTCAGTGCGGGCATACCCCGCGCGGGGGGCGGCGTCCCGGTCCGGGAGGCCGCCGTGTCACCCGACCTCTTCGCACCACCCCACCCTCGAGGGAGACGCGCGCTCGCCGTCCTCCCCTCGCACCTCATGGCGTCGGAAAGGCAGGTACGCCCATGCTGTTGGCGCATCCCGCTGTGCTTCGCGAGCTCGTGGCCCGGTACGAGTCCCTCTGTGCCGCCGCGCAGGACCATGCGATCGCGCCGGATCTGCAACGCCGCCTGGACGACGTGACGTACACGCTCTGCGTGACGACGGGCACCCGGACGCTGGAGCACGCGCTCGCCGCGGCGCGGGCGCGGCTTGCCGCGACGGCGGCCGGCTGAGGCGGAGGAAGGGTTCGGCGGCCCCGGCCCAGGGGTAGACCGGGGCCGCCACGGGTGCCCGCAGGGGAGAGCGGAACACCCGGCAGCGAACACGCGGGGCGGCGCGAGGAGGGAGCGTCGCCCCCGCAGTGTTCGGTCGACGGGCACCGAGTCACCCCGCGGGGCGTCGGTGCCGTGCGAGCAGTAAATCCACATACCGTCGAGTAAGCAAGGGCATGAAAAATTTCATGCTCGCCGGTGGCCGAAAAAGGCCGGTGCGGCCCGACCGTTCCGGAGCCCACCGAACCGTCCGCGAAGCGCCCGGGTCCCTGCCCGCGCGGCCCCCCGCTCAGTCGTCGATGAAGAAGTCGTGCTGCGTCGCGACCTGCTCGTACCCCTCCAACCGCGCCTGCGTGCGCTCCGGTTCGGCGTCCGCCATGGCCTGCAGCACCGCCGCCGTGAGCACGCCGGGGGCCGCGTAGGAGTCGAAGACGAGCCGCGCGCCGACCGGCGCGGTCAGCACCGCGTCCGCCTCCTCCACCAAAGGGCCCATGGTCAGGTCAGTGATGAGCGCCACACGCAGCCCGGTGCTCCGCGCCGCCCGCACCGCCGCCAGCGTCTCGTTGGCGTGCCGGGGCATCGCGTACGCCAGCACCCACGAGCCGCCCGCCTCACGCGCCTGGAGCAGCGTGTCGTAGGCGACGCTCCCGCCCCCTGTCACCACCCGCACGTCGGGGTGGATGCGCCGCGCCGCGTACGCGAAGTACTCCGCCAGCGAGACCGAGATCCGCAGCCCGACGACCGTCAAGGGGATCGAATGAGCCAGCCGCCGCCCCACCTCCAGCACCTGGCCGGGATCGGCCAGAACCCGTCGCAGGCTCTCCAGGTTCTCGATCTCCGCGTCGATGGCGGCCTGCAGTTCGTTGCGGCGGGCACCGCGCGAGTCGCCCGCCCCCGCCACCGCGCTCAGCGCGATCGGCTGCAGCGCCTCCCGCAGCGCGGGGAACCCCGCGTACCCGAGCGACGTCGCGAACCGCGTCACCGACGGCTGGCTGACCCCGGCCCGCTCGGCGAGGTCCGTGATCGACAGGAAGGCGGCCTCCGTCAGATGGTCGACCAGGTACTGCGCGATGCGGCGCTGGCCCGGTGACAGCCGCTGGCCGGTGAACAGGGCCCGGACCCGCTCGGCGGGCGTCGGCTCCGACTCCGGGGCCTGGCGCCCCGGGGTGATCGCGGCCGCCTGCGCGCGTGCCTGCTGCCCGGATGGCACTGATGGCACGATCCGCCTCCTTCTCGTCCCAATTGCGCACAACATAGCTCACGCCGGACCACCACCGGACGGGCCGGACGGCCCCCCACCGGCGTGCGCGGCGGCACCCATCTGGCGCATCCTTGCTGTGTGACCCGGAACGGCGCTCCCGGCCACGGCCCGCCTCCGCCACCGCCGCCGGGGGCCGGGCGGAACGGGAGCACGACGGAGGACGGCCGCGCCCCCGGCGCGCCCGCCCCCTCCGGCACGCCCCCGGACGCGGACCGGCCCCCACCGCCGGGCGCCGTCCAGCCCCCGCCTCCGGGCGAGGGGCGGCTCGCTTCCCCGGCCGCGCCCGCGGACCGGCCACCTCCACCGCCCCCGGCCTCGGACCCGGCCTCGGACCCGCCCCCGGCCTCGGACCCGGCCTCGGACCCGCCCCCGGCCTCGGACCCGGCCTCGGACCCGCCCCCGGCCTCGGACCCGGCCTCGGACCCGCCCCCGGCCTCGGACCCGGCCTCGGACCCGCCCCCGGCCTCGGACCCGGCCTCGGACCCGCCCCCGGCCTCGGACCCGGCCTCGGACCCGCCCCCGGCCTCGGACCCGGCCTCGGACCCGCCCCCGGCCTCGGACCCGGCCTCGGACCCGCCCCCGGCCTCGGACCCGGCCTCGGACCCGCCCCCGGCCTCGGACCCGGACCCGGACCGGGACCCGGACCGGTCGCCGCCCCCGGCGGCGGACCCGGCCCCGCCGCCCCCGCGAGCCGACCGGCCGCCCGGCCCGGCCTCCGCGCCGAGCGCGGGCCCGCCCCCGGGAGCGGACCGGCCGGTCCCGCAGGCCGCCGCCCCGCCGCCCGGAGCCCCTCGGCCCCCGGCCGCCCCGCCGCCCGGCGCCGCCCCGCGACCGCACGGCGCCGTCCCCCGTGCCGTGCCGGTCACCGCCGTCGACACGGTGGCCAAGGCCCTGGCGCCCGGGACCGTCGACGCCGTCCGCGCGGCCGGCGGCTTCTCCGGCGGCGTCTACCTCCGGGCGCGCACCCCCGGCCTGCTGCGCCTCGCCGCCCTCGCCGGGCTCCCG